>DBXF01000055.1:0-8084 GCA_002309295.1 Bacteroidales bacterium UBA1219
CAGTTTGATAAACTCCGACGCTTTCCAGATGGGGACTATGTCCACGGTATTGCCCAGGCTCAGCGGCGCGTGGATGGAGGATTGAAATCCCGACATGGTGAACAACGGCAGCATGCAGAGGAACTTGTCGTCGGCGCTCCAGTCGTTGTATAGCTCGTTGGCACAATGCAAGGCGTTGTTCATGTTCTCCGCCGAAATCATGGCACTTTTGGAGTTGCCTGTGGTGCCTGAGGTCTGGAAAATCAGCTGTGGCGAGTCGGCAGGCCATTCATATACAGGGGCTTCGGGCAGGTTTTTGGCTTTGGCTATTTTGCACCAGTAGGCGAAACGTCGGTCGCGACGCATGTGGCGGCGTCTGCCGTTGAGAAAGTCCCATGTTTCGGACCACACTATTACCTTGGGGAAATACTCGTTGCCACGGAGTACCACGATATGTTCCACACCCAGCTCTTTCGCCTTGCGTGCGATGGTCTTTATGTTGAAATCCATTATGAACAACGCTTTGGAGTTGGTGCGGGCGACGATTTTGGATATCTGTCCGGCGGTGAAACGGACATCCACGTTGCAGGCCGTAACTCCCAGCATGTTCAGGGCGTAAGTGATGGCGATGCTCTCGGGGGTGGTGGGCAGCGAAACGGTGACGATGTCGCCGGCACGCAGTCCCATTTCGTGGTACAGCACCGAGGCGTAGTGCCGTATCATTGCCGACAGCTCGCCGTACGAAATCGGTGTGCGGAAATAGATGAGAGCGGTTTTGTCGGGATGCTCGGCGGCATTGTGCAGAAGAGTAGAGTGGAGGTTCATCGCGTTTCGGGTGTTCTCTGTGTGAGGCTTTTGTGCTTTGTATTATGTTATTGTATAAAAGAAAAAGCCGCAACCTGTAAGCCGGGTTCTGTCGCACGAGGCGTTCTATCATTTATCTAGGGCGGCAGTTGCCTGCCGTCTCAATCAACCTACCCCCCGGCAACGGACGGGTCAGCCCTTGACTGCCGGTATATTTGGTCTTTCAACCCATAAGGCTTGCCATCACATGCATCGCTGCAATGCGTCGTGAGCTCTTGCCTCGCGTTTTCACCCTTACCTGCTCCGGAACAGTGCCGTGTTTGCGCAGGCGGTATATTTTCTGTGGCGCTGTCTGTTGCCCCTTGCGGGACACCTTCCTGTTAGGAAGTATGGGACCCTGTGTTGCCCGGACTTTCCTCCCGCCACTCGCGTGGCCGGCGATAGAACAGTTGCGGCCTTTTTCGAAATGCAAAAATACGTTAATTTGTTGAAAATTGAAAGTTGATAGTTGAAAGTTTTTTGTATATGTCTGAGTATAAATGATTTGTGATTGGCAATTGTCCAGTCGTGTAGTCGTTTTCCTTTGTCAATAAATGTTGTTTTAACTCAATTTGACAAAGATTGGTGGGAAAAGAATTATCCGATAGGGCATTCCTAAATTGGCTGCTCCGAGCTAAAAGTCCCGAATTCCGAACTCCGAATTCCGAATTAAAATCACTGTGTGGACAAAGAATCAACACCACACCGACCACTGACCACTGACCACTGATTACTTTTTCCTCTTCCGTTTAGGAGTGAAAGTGATTTTCTCCGGCTCGGAGATGCGTTGGTAGCCGTTGTTTTCGAGGGCGGTGACGGTGTCGTGGTAGCCGCGTTCGAAGAGCATTTCCAGTTTCGACATGTCGTACATGGCGCAGCCTGCGGTGTCGAGGTTGATGCAGAGGTCGGCCAGACGTGCGTCGGCGATGGTGGTGGACATGAACATCATCGAAAAAGTGCGGTAGGCCACCGAAACCACATTGTCGCGGTACTTGCCTTCGTTGATATGTATCAGGTTGAAAGCCAGAACTTTCTCGCATTTCTCGCGTATTGCAGTTACGGGCAGGTTCTGGAAAGCGCCGCCGTCCACATAATGCACGCCGTTTATGGCCATGGGACGGAACACCACCGGTATGGAGCACGACGCCACCACGCGCGGCGCCAACTCGCCTTTGGTGAACACCTTGGCCATGCCGTGTTCCATGTCCGACGCCACGATATGCACGGGCACGGGCAGATCTTCGATACGTGAGTAGGGGACTACCTTCCGCAGGTATTCCACCAACGGCTTGGAGTCGAAAAAGCCGCCTTTGGGCAGTCCCGGCGTGATGATGTCCTTGAAAAAGTTGAGTCCCGAAAACAGCTCTATCATCTGTGCCGGTGTGTAGCCAGATGCATGAAGCACCGCCACTATGGCTCCCGCGCTGGTGCCGGAGATGATGTCGGGCCGTATGCCGAACTCCTTGAGCGCCTGCAACGCCCCGCAGTGTGCCGCGGCTTTGGCACCCCCGCCGCCGAGGGCTATTCCCAATGGGTATTTCTTCGCTGACATGTCGGTTGTAGTTTTTTTTTTGTATGGCATTAACGCCGAAATGCGGTAGATATTTTGTGACGCACGCAATTGTGTCAGTACTACGGATTTTTTGTCGGCACACAATTTCAATTTTCCATTTTCAACTTTCAACTTTTTTTCTTATTTTTGCAAAACAAATCAATTGCGAAAATATCTTAAAAATCAAAGGATAATAAAATGAAAACGAAATTTCAACAATCTGTAAAACAGTTATTTGTGGTTATGGCTGTGTTGTTGCTGACTTTAGCGTCGTTCTCGGCCGTGGCGCAGGTGAATATGAACCGACAGATAGTTATTCATACGAACACTACGTCAGCTTTGCCTCGGCTTGTCCTGGCCGCCGATACAACGAATACTCCTGTGAAAATTGTCTGTGGCACGTGGGACACCATCTTATATTTGGACAGTATCTCCAGTCGCCATTTTGATCCTTATATCGCTCGTTGTTATTACGAAAGATTCGACTCCGTAAACCTTTTTGATACCATAATGATTTATGGAGATGTGTCGTTCTTTAGCACCCGTTTGCATTGGAATGTTTGTAGGAAATTCGATTTTACCGCCAACGAACTGCTACGTGTGGTAATGTGCGACAGTAACCGTTACCTCGACAGTGTTATTCTCGGCTATCAGCCCAGACTTGAAATCCTTACTTTCAACACCACCAGTCTTGCCGGAATCGATGTGAGCGGCTGTCCTTCGTTAAAGATGGTTAGAAGCCACGAGACCCATTTCTCGGCACAAGCCTACGACGAGCTTATGTGCCAACTGCCGCAGTGGCGGCCTGCTGATTCGGCCAAATTCTTTATTAGCGACTATAATGGATATAATATCGACACATCTTTCTCTTTGTCGAACTCACAGATTGCACTCTCCAAAAACTGGACTTTCTACGACCGCTATTCAGGCCCGACCACAGTGCAGACCACCGGCACATACGTATGTCCGCCACCTGTGCGCAGAATCCGCCTCAAAGTACGCTCCGATAGTATCATAAACCTCAACTTCGTGGCCGACTCCGCAAATTCGCCCATACGCGTTGTAAGTGGCACTACCGACACCACATTTCGCATAGGTACATCTATTATATGGCAAAATTACAGTGTGTTTGCCGAAGGCAGCTATATGGACATTTACGGAAATTTAAAAGAGTTTTATTGTCCAAACAATCATAACAATGTGGTGAGTGTCGACATAAGCCAAAATCCATATCTAAAAAGGCTTGAGTGTGGCAATAATGCCGTGTCTTATATAAATCTTGGCGGAGTCAATAATCTTGAAATCCTTTATGCGCCGTGGTGCAGCCTTTCATCCATCGATTTGAGAGCTTGTCCTCGCTTGCGACATTTCAATATTCGCAACAACCGCATCTCAACCCTCGACATCTCGCGCAATCCGATGTTGGAGACATTCTCTTGTCAGAACAATCGCCTGACTTCGTTGGATGTCAGCCACAACCCTCTGCTTACTGGAATGGATTGTTCCAACAACCAGATCCCGACTTTGGATATAAGTTCCAATCTTGGCATAAGAATCATCAGGTGCTATGGCAATCCTATCAGTGCTTCGGTTTTGGATGACATGATATGTGCCCTGCCTAATGGTTCTGGAGGTTTCTTGTCTTATTATATTATGTCGATTAAGGATAGAAACGACAGTAACGATGCAACTTATGCAGCCAATGTTAGAAATGCATATGACAAGGGGTGGTCTGTTTGTGATACCTTTTATTTTCCCGTCAATACCAGCAACGGCACGTTCCTTTGTCCGCCAACTACAACTCGGAAAATACGTGTGAAAGTGCTTCCCGACAACGATATATCTATCAATTTTGCCGCAGACACCTCCAATACCCCGATACGTGTCCTGTGTGGTTCGCTCGATACTGTCTTCATCGCCGATACCGTTTTTACGATGAGAAGCATACGGGTGCATGCCGATGCTGTGACCATGGATATCTACGGCGATGTGAAGAGTTTCTATTGTTCAGGCAACCAAAACAAAGTGTGGTCTCTCGACGTAAGCCAGAATCCTTATTTGAAGAAACTAAACTGCAGCTATAACGCTATATCGCCTTCGATTCCTTTTGCAGAAAACATTATGATTGAGGAACTTGACATGAGCCACAACAACATTACGGCTCAATCCCTTCGCAGATGCCCCAACCTGACTTATTTCAATTGCAGCTACAACAATATCTCATCTATCAACATATTGAGCGCCCCAGTATTGGAGACTTTCTACTGCGATAATAACAGCATCGCAGCTTTGGACATCAGCAACAACCCTCTGCTTTCCGATTTCGATTGCTCCAACAACAGACTTTCTTCGTTGGACTTCTCTGCCAACACAGTTATTAAACATGTTAGATGCTATGGCAACAGTCTTTCCGCCAGAGCTTTAGATGAAATGATGTGCTCCCTGCCTACGGTGAGCAGCGGAATCCTTGTGCCGATGGGAGATGTCACCGACAGCAACGATGCTTTTTACGACGCCAATGTGCGTAATGCCACAGCAAAACATTGGTCGGTTTTCGATTCCAACAACTACCAAGTGCATTCCACCAACGGCACCTACGTCTGCGGTCAGGGCATCGAAACTCCCGAGCACATCCGGCTGACAATCACCCCCAATCCCGCCAAGGGCAGCGTTACTGTCGGCGGAATGGAAGGCGACACGGAGATACGTATTATCGACCTGCAGGGCAGGATGCTGAAACGCCAGCGCGCCACGACAGGCACAGCCGTCATCGACATCCGTGAACTCGAAAGCGGCATCTATTTCCTGAAAACGGATTATTCCTGCGACAAACTCATTGTCAAGTAGTTGAAAATTGAAAAATGAAAGTTGAAAATTGAAAGTTGTCGTTCTAGTACACTATAAAAACTTCCGAATTCCGAATTCCGAACTCCGAATTCAAAAAAAAATCGTATATTTGCATTTCTTACTGATACAGAAAAATAATAGCTAAGATAATGGAAGATAACAAGTTGTTTGCGGAATTTCCGCCCGTTTCCACCCAGCAGTGGGAGGAAGTGATTAACAAAGACCTCAAAGGTGCCGATTACGACAAGAAACTGGTATGGAAAACCATCGAAGGTTTCAACGTGAGACCTTACTACCGTGCCGAAGATTTGGAAAACCTGTCGTACCTCAACACCAACCCCGCCGAATTTCCCTACACACGCGGCAAACAGGCCCATTCCAACGTGTGGGACATCCGTCAGGACATAAAAGTGAAAGACCCCGTGGAGGCCAACCGCTTCGCCGTCGACGCAGTGAAAGGCGGCTGCAACTCGCTGGGCTTCTGCGCCAAGCAGGTTACCGACCTCAACGCAATGGCAGCCCTGCTTAAGGACATCGACCTCACCAAGGTTAAGATAAACTTCAACTGCGCCAAGGATTTCGTGGCTCTGCTGAAACTCTTTGTGGAGTATCTCGGCACCAAGGGCATCGACCCCAAGAGCGTGCAGGGAAGCGTCAATTTCGATATGTTCAAACACGCCCTCAACCACGGCGATTTCTGCGGTGGCGAAGAAGGGGAGTATGCTCTGGCAAAATCTCTCATCGAATTTGCCGACAGCAACCTGCCCGGTTTCCGTGTGCTTACAGTGAACGGCAACCTGTTCCAGAATGCAGGTTCCAGCATCGTTCAGGAACTCGGCTTCACCCTTGCCGCCGCCAACGATCTTATGGCAAACCTCACCGACATGGGTGTGGCTCCCGAAAAAGTGGCAAAGAACATGGTGTTCAGCTTCGCCATCGGCTCCAACTATTTCATGGAGATGGCCAAAATCCGTGCCGCACGTATGCTGTGGTCGAAGATTGTGGAACAGTACAAACCTGCCTGCGACTGCGCTTACAAGGTGTTTATCCACGCCGCCTCCGCGGTTTGGAACAAGTCGATGTACGACGCACATGTGAACATGCTGCGCACCACCACCGAGACTATGAGTGTCGCCATCGCCGGCGCCGACTCCATCGCCGTGGCTCCGTTCGACATCGCTTACAAGGAGGCCGACGATTTCTCGTACCGCATCGCCCGCAACCAGCAGATACTGCTCAAAGAAGAGTCGTATTTCGACAAAATTGCCGACCCCGCTGCCGGTTCCTATTATATCGAAAACCTCACCGACTCCATCGCACAGTACGCTTGGAAGAATTTCCTCGCCGTTGAGGAAAAAGGCGGTTTCGCACAGGCTATCCGTCAGGGTTTCGTTCAGGACGAAATTGAGGCTACTGCCACCAAACGCAACAACGACATCGCTATGCGTAAGACCGTTATCCTTGGCACCAACCAGTACCCCAACCTCAAGGACGAGATGCTGGAAAAGATTGACAAAAAGGATAAATGCTGTTGCTGCTGCAATTCCGAGGAAGGTCCTATCCGCAAGCTGCACCAGTACCGTGGCGCCGAGGCTTTCGAGGAGCTGCGTCTGGCCACCGAGCGTTCGGGCCGCAAACCGAAAGTGTTTTTGCTCACCTACGGCAATGTGGCAATGCGTCGCGCCCGTGCGGGATTCGCCACCAATTTCTTCGGCGTGGTGGGATACGAAATTATCGACAATGTGGGATTCGCCACAGCACAGGAAGGTGTTGAGGCCGCCCTCAAAGCCAACGCCGACATCGTGGTGCTCTGCTCCTCCGACGACGAGTACGCCGAAATCACCGAGCCCGCCTGCAAGGCCCTCAAGGGCAAGGTCAAGAGCCTCGTCCTCGCCGGATTCCCCAAGGAGATGGTGGAGACCTACAAAGGCTANNTGCTCCTCCGACGACGAGTACGCCGAGATAGTTGCCGACGCCTGCAAAGGTCTGAAAGGCAAAGTCAAGAGCATCGTTCTGGCCGGTTTCCCGAAAGAACAGGTGGAAGAGTTCAAGGCCGCCGGTATCAACGAGTTCATCCATATCAAGACCAACGCTTTGGAATGCCTTACCTCGTTCCAGAAACTGATGGGACTGATGTAATTCAGTCTTGATATTATAAATAAAATTGCGGTGGATTTCTTCGAAATCCGCCGCAATTGTTATGTGCTTAAATTACTGTATTTTACTTCGATTTCAATGCATTGTGGCAAGTTCTGGGTTCAATTCCTCCACAGCGGTGATGATGCCGTTGGCGATAAAGGTGTTGCCATGCGAGAGTCTTACTATGGTGTAGGTCTCCGAAACTTCGTGCGACAGGCTTATGGCGACGAGTTTCAGCATTTTGCCGTCGGTAGTTACAAAACTGTCGCCGACTTGGATTTTGTTGATGTTTCCGAAACCTTTGTAGTTAGCCGATTTTTCGGGGGCGTAGGAGGCCCAGCCGTTGGCGGTGCGCAGGGGATGGTCGGTGGTGGCGGTGAGGGTGGTGCCGTCGGCGAAGGTGTAAGTAATAAGGTTGCAGTGTTTTACGATGGCGGTCTCCTCAACAGTGGCGGCAACGCTTTTGCCTGCTTTGTCGAAACTCAACACTTGGTCGCCAAGCACGATGTCTTCGATGTTTTTGAAAGTGCCGTCGGCCATGGTGATTTTNNNCAGTGCACGTCAAGACCATCGAAATAAATCTCTGAAAGGGCGGTGTCGTCAAATTTGTCGCCTTCGTAAACTTCGAGTATCTCGAAACGCATCGTCCACTGCTGTTTGAAAGTCAGCGGCTCAATTTCGAAAGTCTGGTCGCTGCGGCTGTCCTCTAGGTTGAGGATGGCCA
>DBXF01000055.1:8140-30219 GCA_002309295.1 Bacteroidales bacterium UBA1219
AACCACGTGTATCTCGGTGATACGCGAACTGTTAGCCTCAAAAGTATATTGCACCCACTCTCCTACTCCGTAGCCCGGCACGCCCTCTACCCACGGGGTGTTGTACATCAGGTCGTGGAGGTTCTTCTCGTTGTAGTCGTTATTGCCCTGACTTTTCAGTCGGCTCGAAGCCGTGATTTTTATAGGACCGCCGTCGCCGCAGTACCACGAGCAACCTTCGCCAACGATATCCCAGTAACTGCTGCGAGTCTCAGAGAAACCAAGTTTTGCCATGTTTTCCCAATCGGCATCGGTCATCTTGTCGCCCTTCTTTTTAACGAATTTCTCGGCTTTGTCGAAATCCGCCGCACCTTTGTCGGTGAGGTAGATGTTCTTTCCTTTCGGATAAAGGTTTTTGATTTCCTGTGCGTTGGCCGTCATCGTCAAAACGCAAAGGGCTATCGCTGCGATGGTCAGTTTCTTCATAAAATTGGTATTTTTTTGATAATTATAAAAAGAATAACGGCGTGTCGGGTGTTTTATTGTGTTGTGATTTGCCATGCCGTACATAACAAAAAAAACGCACGTAAGTGCGTTTTTTTAATTATCAATTGTCAATTATCAATTGTCAATTGTCAACCTACCGCTTCTTTCAGACGTTCGGCGTTTTCGGCCAGCTGCAGGGCGTCGATCAAATCCTGTATGTCGCCGTCCATAAAGGCTGACAGGTTGTACATGGTGTAGTTGATGCGGTGGTCGGTAACGCGGCTCTGCGGGTAGTTGTAGGTGCGTATCTTGGCCGAGCGGTCGCCGGTGGATACCATGGTCTTGCGTTTCGACGACATCTCCTCGAGATATTTGTTGTACTCGCGTTCGAACAGTCGTGTACGCATCACCACAAGGGCTTTTTCCATGTTCTTTATCTGCGATTTCTGGTCCTGACACGACACTACTATGCCTGTGGGTATGTGGGTGAGTCGCACGGCGGAGTAGGTGGTATTCACCGACTGTCCTCCGGGACCCGATGCGCAGAAAATCTCTTTCTTGATGTCCGACTGTTTCAGCTCCACGTCGAACTCCTCGGCTTCGGGCAGCACCACCACCGAGGCGGCGGAGGTATGCACACGGCCTTGTGTCTCTGTCTGTGGCACGCGCTGCACGCGGTGCACTCCCGATTCGTATTTCATCACGCCGTACACGCCGTCGCCTATCACGTTGAAAACTATTTCCTTATATCCGCCTGCGGTGCCTTCAGTGTAGTCCACCACTTCGATTTTCCAGTTGCGTTTCTCGCAGTATCGCACGTACATGCGATAGAGGTCGCCGGCAAAGATGCTGGCTTCGTCGCCGCCTGTGCCGCCACGTATCTCGAACACGGCGTTTTTGTGGTCCTGCGGGTCGGCGGGGATGAGCATCAGACGGATGTCTTCCTCCAGCTTGTCGCGTTTCTCGGTGTAGGATGCCAGTTCCTCCTTGGCCATGTTGCGGAATTCCTCGTCTTTCTCGTTGCTGAGGATGTCCTTGCAGTTGGCTATGTTGCCGATGATGTCCTTGTATTCCTTGTAGGCCTCGATGACGGGCTGCAGGTCCTTGTAGTCCTTCGAAAGTTTCACAAAACGTTTCATGTCCGACATTATGTTCGGATCGTTGATTTCTTTCTCAAGCTCTAAATAACGGGCGTTTATGGCTTCTAATTTGTCTAACATTGTGTCTGAATTTGGTTTGCAAAGATACGATTTTTTTTCCAACTCTGAAGTCTGAAGTCTGAAGTCGTAGTGGCTGTTCTGAATTGTTGTCTGATAATTAACGAGTTATGGTTGAGTGTGCAGCGACGTTTGGGTCTGTTTGTAGTTGTTAGTTTTATACTTTTTGCAATAAAAAACGGGAAACCTGTGTGGTTTCCCGTTAAAACTTGTATTATCGGATTTTCTTATTTGACAATCAACTGGCGAGTTTTTTCGTTGTTGCCTGCGCGGAGACGAACCACATACACACCTGCTTTCCAGTCAGATGTTGCGATGGAAGCGTTTTGGTGAGCGTTTACTTCGCCTTTAATCAGGCAACGTCCCATAAGGTCGTACACTTCGTAGCCGATGTTCTCGTTGCTGTTGAGTGCCGAAATATTTACTACGTTGCTTGCGGGGTTGGGATAGATATTCACGTCGAAGTCCTCGGCAATGGCGGTGTTGATGCCCACAGAGCCTTGTGCAAAGGTAACGTTATCTATGCCAATGCCACGACCGAAGTGTGCGGTGCCCACAAAGGCCACTTGCAGGAACGGAGCGCTTGGCAGGTTCAGCGATTCCTCGCGCCAAGCAGTAATGCTGGAATTGTATATTGCCAAGGTTGTCCAGTCGTCGGCAAGGGAAGTGCGGTATTTAACTTCAAGTACGTCCTGATAAGTGAGACGTTTCTGGTTTCTTATCCAGAAGGAGATGTGTGCGGGACTAACTGTCGAAGTGTTCACCGGAGCTGTGGCCAAAATAGCTTGGTTGTTGTCGTAAGTCTGGTCAGTGGCGGCACAGAACATGCAGTTTGTCGGACTGTATGGAGCGTAGGCGTTGTTGTTGCCGTAAGCCACGCGCCATTGATAGTTGTTGGAGGTGCATTCCGAAGTCCAGTAGGCGGGCAAATTGTTGCTGTCGGCATCGAAGTTCTCGGTATGTGGCAGGGCATAGGCTTCCTGAGGTGTTGTTGCCGAGGCTTCCACACCCGAAGTCCATGTGCCGTTGTCGTTAAGCGAGTAAATTTTGTATTTGCAGAGAGTGTTAGGATTAAGACCAGTGTGTACGAAAGATGTGTTGTAGCCTTGGTAAATCACCGTGCCGCCACCGGTAACTGCATCGCCGTTTGTGTACGTATCGCCTTGAGGTGTCCCGAACACTCCGTTGGCTGAATAAACGAGAAGTACTTTTTTGTAGTCCCAAAGTCCCCACGTCAGTTTTATGGAATGAGCGGTGGCCGGAGAAGCCATAAAGGAGCCCGGGTTTATGTCGGCACCCATAAAGGTGAAACATACTGTTTTGTTGCGTGTTACACGTGTTATGTTGGTCAAAGGCTTGTCGGTGTTGTTTCCAGCCCACGATTTCTGCGACGGTGTTGTGTTGTCGGTAAAGGCGTTGCGATAAGCTCCAAACGGGCAAGAGCCACTTTCCACCGTTCCGTAAGATGCCACGGAACCCGTGGGTATGGCGTTGCTGTTCACTGATGTAACCACGTAGAATTTTTGTGGGTGTGTTATGTTTACATTGTATCCTGGAACTCCGTTGCCATGGGCACGATAGATGAGCAGTCCGTAACCGGGAATGCTTGCGTCGAATTTGTGGTTCTGACGGTTTTCGAGAAGGAAATATTCGTTGCGTGTTGTTGTTTCTACACGTAGAAAGTCGGGGTGTGTCTCGGCGTCGAGCATTACTATTGCTTCGGGCGAAGAGATTGTACGAGGTGTTGCCCAGTGGTAGATATAGCATTTTGTGTAGGGGTTGTGGTGGGCGGGGGTGGCTCCGTTGCCGTTCCAGCTGCCGCTTGCCATAATGTCCCAAGTACCGGTACCGGGGTATTTTCCGCCGGAGCTCTCGTAGTCGGTGTCGTAGAAGTCGGGAGCGCCGAACACATGTCCCAGTTCGTGGCATATCACGCCGATGTTAGTTATCGAAGAGCCGGAATTGCTGCGCAGTTCGGGGGAGCAGGAGTAGTCGCGAAGCTGTCTTCCGTCTACTGCACAAGCGGTGAGCAGGGTGCCACGGTGCGACCAGATGCAGTCGGCTCCGCCGCTCGATTCCTCGCCGTAGCCGGCAAAGAAAATATGTACGCCGTCGACGTAGCCGTCGTTGTCGTTGTCGAATTGCGAAAAGTCGACGCTGTCGTTGGCAAGTGTTATGGCGTCGCGCGCAAACTGCTGCGAGTTTCCGTTGCTGTTGTTGCCGTAGTAGGCAATGGTCCGGGGCAGCTGCACGGGGCCTATTACCACGAATTCCAACTGCATCTTGCCGTAGGAGTTTTCGTTGTAAAAACTGCGTACGCTGTTAGAATTGCTGCCGCTCATCTGGTTGAGCAGGGTGTTGAACTGTGCTTTGGTCTTTTGGAAGGCTCTGTTGCTGAAAGAGGCGAGAATCACGGGGAATTTTACCGTTCCCAAAGTGGCGGCCTTTTCGTATGACTTGTCGTTGCATTCGTTTAACATCTTCCATAGCTGAAGCATGGTCTTTACTTGCGAGTCGCTGTAGAACAGACGTTTGGGAGTCTGTGCAAGGAAAGCTTCCACCTCGGCGCTGCGGGCTGCAATGTCAGTGGCGATGTATTGCGAAGGCACCATGTCGCCGTTTTCGTCCTTGGTGGCATAGCAGAAATAACCTTCGTCGTTGTAAATCAATGAGTAGCCGTCTTCAGTCTCGGCCCATTTGATACGTTCGTCGCCTTTCATCGTAAGGGTGAGAACGGTGGTTTTGTCGGGTTGTACGAATCTCATGGGGTAGGGGTAAGCGGTAACGGCTTTGGCCATGTCGATGACGCTGAAAAGAGCAATCATCAGTATCAATACAGTTTTCTTCATAAAATGAATGTTTTGTGGTTATAGATATTTTGTAACCTTGTTTGTTTTATTATTACGTTTGTTATTTAATTAATTCTATTTCTCTAACTATGGGTTGTACTTTTTCTCGCAATTCGTTGATATCCAGCATGGAATAGGTGGTTTTCTGAGGGTCGTTGTAGAGGTTTTTGTTTTTGTTGAAACGTTCGATGTCGTAGTTTGTGGCAATGCGGAAACTTTCGCGCGAAATGCTTTCCTTTACTCTGCGTGCCGACATAAGGCCGCTGTTGTATTTCTGCAGCTCGTTGTTTTTCATATATTTGCGGTATCTCGACAGCTGTCGTGATATTTGGTCGCGGTCGCCGTTGTCATTTATAGCGGAGAGGTTTATGTTGCCGGCGATGGTGGTCTCGAGCAGAGCCATTTTTTTGTTTTTCTTGTCTTTGTAATAGCCCAGATATGCGTGCTTGGGCTCGATGAAAATAACGGTGTGTATGCCGATTTTCTTAAGTATTGATGCAATGAAAACGCAGGCGTCAATGCAGTTGGCCTGTTTGTTCTTGTACACCTCGTCCAAAAAACGGATGTATTGTGTGTTCACTTTTTTCGACGAACGGCTGGTGTTGGTTATAGAGCTGTAGTGTATGCCTTTGGTTTGCAGGTAGTACCAGATGGCGAACACCTGCTCGTTTACGTAGTCTTCGTTTACCTGGTAGCCGGTAAAGCGGTCCACAATGCCCTGCTGGAGTATTTCTTGCAGTATTTTGTCGAGGTAGGGATGTTCCTCGTTTACGTATGCTGCAAAGAGCCAGCGGTAGTCGATGTAGTTGTTGGCGGAATCCCTCAATCCGAGCAGACATTCGTTCACGCCACGGTAGTTCAGACGCATGTTTTTAACGTCCACTTCCTCGTCGTTTATGTAGCAGGTGAAAGTGAGGTCCACCATTCCTGGCTGTTTCAGTACTGCCAGCTTGTCGTATTTCCATTTGATGAGCGGGGATATTTTGTAGCGTGTGTTGGCGTCTTCGAGGGTTATCTGTATTGTGGTGTTGTAGTTAATCTTCGACGAATCGAGCACTATGCGTACCACGGAGTTGCGTTTTGGCGATGTTATGCCTATGGTGAAGAGATCCGACTCCGTTTTGCCGTTGTAGTTGGCCATTCCGAGGATGAACGAGGGGTAGAGGGTGTTGTCGAGGCTGCTGTTGTACACCACATCGAACTGCACTTGGTTGGGGTCGAAAGACGATTTTTTCTTTATCGGCCCGGCACAGGTGGCCAATGCCAAAATTGATATGGCGGCTACGACTGTAGTTATTGCTCTGTTCGGATTCATTGTTATATATTATATGTGTGCTAAAATTTTTTTACTCTCGATTGATTTTCGCTTATGAAAGCAGCCCACGACGAGCCTTTCCTTGTCTTTGTCTTTGCCACGGCTTGCGGTATGCTGTCGTTGTGGTTTAGGAAATGGCAATAGGCCACGGCGAGGGCGTCGGTGGCGTCGAGGTGGTCGGGGAGGGTGGCGAAGTTCAGAAGTCTTTGCAGCATGGCGGCCACCTGCTCTTTGGAGGCGGCTCCGTTGCCGGTAACCGACTGTTTCACACGTCGGGGTTCGTATTCGCAGAAAGGTATGTCGTTGGCAAGAGCTGCGGCGATGGCCACGCCCTGCGCGCGTCCCAGCTTGAGCATCGACTGCACGTTTTTGCCGTAGAAAGGCGCTTCGATGGCCAGATATTCAGGGTGGTGGGTGTCGATAAGCTCGCGGGTGGCTTCGAAAATCTTTTTTATACGTTGTTCGTGGCTGGCTATCTTCTGCACGTTGAGCACGTCCATGGTTACGAGGCTGGCTTTGTTGCCATCCACGCTCAGCAGCGCGTATCCCATGAGACGGGTGCCTGGGTCGATGCCTAAGATGATGTGTGCCACGATGTTATCTCTTTTTTAAAGGTCGAAACACTCTTTTTCGTACTCTTCGAGTTCCATGGTGGCGAAGTTGATGATGTTCTCTTCGTCAAGAAGATAGTCGAAACATTCGGGGTTGGCCACGTTGTAGATATCCTGTTCGAATTTTTTGTGCTTGGCTCCGGCTGGCATGTTTTTAAGCACGTATGCGCTTACACATTCCAAAATTCTGGCACGTTGTGTGGAGCCGTTGTCGGTGCCAAATTCGTCGGCAAAGTCCCAGTCGGCCACGCTCATCTGCGGGTCGCGTTTGGAGTCGAGTATCACCACTTTGTGAGCCTTGACGTTGTAGTTCATCAGATTCTTGGCTGTCTTGGTGGATTTCAGAGTGTAGTTGAGGTACACAATCCATTCGCCGTTTTCTTCAACCCATCGGTTGATGGTGACAAATAGTATGGCGTCGATGCCGTATTTCGTGTTGTAGTCTTTGAGGTCGTGGGAGAATTTCAGGTCTTCGGTCGACGCTGTCTCGACACGAGCTATCTCCTTGGCAGCAAGCGGTCCGATGACGTAGTAACCCTTGCGAATGACGGGAGCCTGCAAGGTCTGGTACATGTATGCGTGGGCGGTGTTCACCTCGCGGTTGAAAACGAGGTCGTCGGCATATACCACTTTTTTGCGTTCAATCTTGTCGATTATCGGGGCTATGTATATCACCGCCGGCTTTTCTTTGTAAAGGTTTTCGTAGCGTGTAACTTTCTTTTCGGTCTTGCAGCCGATGGTTACAAATATCACTGTTGCTATGAATATGTATGCTGATATTTTTTTCATCGTTCTGTCCTTTCTATTTAGTTGTGGTGTTGGTGGTGTCGGAAACGGCATTGCTCTTGTTCTGGCTTTGCAGACGTTTCTGTTCGCGTTCAAGTCTCAGTTGTTCGCGTTTCTGTTCGCGTTCGTTGGCCTGTTGTTTTTTCTGGGCTTTGCGGTCCTTGGCGGCTTGTTTGCGCTGTTGGTCGCGTTCTTTCTGAGCGGCTTTCTTTTGTGCCTCGCGTTCTTTCTGCGATGCTTTTTTCTGGCTGTCGCGTTCGTCCCTCATCTGCTCGCGTTCTTTCTGTTTGGCTTTGCGAGCGGCTTTTTTCTCTTTTTCTTTGGCTTTGCGGGCGGCTTTCTTTTCTTTTTGCTGCTGCTTGTATTCTTTGGAGCCCTTCGGATAGCGCACTTTTTCAAATTCGAAGTCGTTGCCGAGGGCTTCTTTCATTGCCTTGTCGCGGTCTATGCTGTCCTGAATACGCTGTTTGGCCACACGTTCGCGTCCGGCAGCGGAGGTCATGTGTTCTTTCAGGAACATTACATACTGCTTCGATTCGGGATAGGCAGCCATCTCTTTGTCGAAGAAAGTGTCGGCCTCGTCGAAACGCATGGCGAGGGCCAGCGATACGGCGTAGTCGGCATAGATGCCCGATTTCACGGAATCGCGTTTGCCCACCTTCTCTATGGTGTTTCTGTAGTCATCCGAAAGGTGGATGAGTGTGGAATCGTTGGGCGTAAGGGTGTAGTCCAGCATCAAGCGTGGGTCTTGTATGAGGCTTTTCTGTTGCGAACAGCTCCATATCACGCCCAAAAAGCACAGCGCAAGTGCGGTTGTGGACAGTCGAATGATGTTTTTGCTCATTTTCTTTGAGTGTTTTTTTGTCAAATGTTAATTCTTTCACATGTGGTAAAGCAATGTGTATCAATGCTGTAGCTGCGAAAGATGTTGTTGTTTGCATTGCTGCAATACAAACGACAAAAATACGATTTTTTTTGCAAAAATACAATCTCATTTTTCCTGAACTTAGTTTTTTTCGCAAAAGTGATGATAATTTCATCATAAAAATGTATTTTTGTAACTCTGCAACGTTATTTAGTTGCCGTGGTAACGAATTAACAAACAATTAATTAAAAAATAATACGAAATGAAGACACTATATAAAACACTAATTTTTGCAGCCTGTACCTCTTTCTTCGGAGCAGTTTCGGCACAGATGAGCTACGGAGGCAAGCCTCATATCTCCGAAATTGCCAATCCCAATCCTTTGCAAGTTATAGAAATGCCTTACGTCAGCAATGCGCAGTGCATGCTTGAGGACGAGGCTCTCAACGTTAAAGGCCGTCCGTATCGTGTTGGCACAGTGCAAGATGTGCTTATTACCAACGCCACCGACGGCACATGGGACACCTTTCCAAACGGCGACCGCCTGTGGCGCGTGGCCGTTACCTCGAAAGAGGCCACTTTTGTGCGTCCCATCCTCGACACCTACGAAATTCCCGACGGCGCTGAGCTTTTCGTCTATACCCCAGCCCAGGATTTCGTTCTAGGCAAGTTTACCAACGCCAATGCCGACGAAGGTAAGTTTCACACTCAGATTATCCCCGGCGAGACTTTCGTGATGGAGTACTACGAGCCCGCCGACGTCGCGTTCCACGGCAGACTGGTTGTCAACCAGATAGGTCGTGGCCACCGCGACGCTTTTGGTTCCGGGCGATACAACGAAAAAGGCAGCCTGGGCACTGCCGAAGGCAGTTGCCACATCAACGTGGCATGCCCTGAGGGCGACGACTGGCGTGACCAGATTAACGGCGTGGTTAATATAGAAATTACCGCTTCCGACGGCATCTACAGCTGCTCCGGCTCGATGATAAACAACACCGCCAACGACAACACGCAGTATCTGCTTTCGGCGCACCACTGTCAGGATGGCATAAGGATAAACCGCTGGACGTTCTATTTCCTTTATCAGTCTGCTACCTGCACTGGCATCAACGGACCTACCAACAAATCGGCCACAGGTGCCACCATTGTTGCAAAAAAGTCTGCAGGTTCGTGGTCGATAAGCGGTTCCGATTTTCTGTTGCTGAAAGTGACGGGGACTATAAACCCCGCTTACAACGTGTATTACAACGGCTGGGACCGCACCAACGGAAACACCGGTTTGGTGGGCTCGTGCATACACCACCCGGGCGGCGACATCAAAAAGATAAGCATCCCGCAGAGGGTTTATTACATGCAAAGGTCCAACACACCTATGTGGGAGGTGGAGTGGATTACCAATTCCTCGACCAACAAAGGCGTTACCGAGCAGGGCTCGTCGGGATCGCCGCTGTTCAACTCGAGCAAACGTATCATCGGACAGCTCTACGCCGGACTCTCGTACTGCGACACCCTTGACGGCACCGACTGGTACGGCAAATTCTACAGCTCGTGGACGGGCGGCAACTCATCTACAACACGTCTCTCCGACTGGCTCGACCCCACGGGTTCCAACGTTAGCTACCTCGAAGGCCGCTACGCCTCCGACCCCGTGGGCATTACGACTCCCGAAAACACCACCACCGGCGGCATGACGCTCTATCCCAATCCTGCCAAACGTTTTGTGAATATCGAAATTGCCGAGACGGGCATAGCCGAATACACTATATACAACCAAATGGGCGTGGCAGTGCAGTCGGGACGTATGTTGTTGGGATTGGACGCTTACAGACTCGACGTGAGCCGTCTGGCGGCAGGTGGCTATGTGCTTAATGTCATCGTAAACGGAATGCGCTTCGCGGAAGCTCTTTTAATTAGTAATTAGTAATTAGTAATTAGTAATTAGTAATTGGTAATTAGTTGATAGTCAATTTTATACAGTAATATATGAGAAAGATTGTTTTTGCTTTTTTAGCAGCGATTTGTTTGTTGTCTGTGCAAACAGTTGTGGCACAGGATAATATGCCTATTGGGATGCGTATGGAGGTGGCGGAGTGCGGAAGCGACGACAACACATATTCCATCTTTTCCTACAAAGACGACGACGGCACGGTGGCCTACTACATGAGTCTCGGCCGCGAGTACAACATTTTGGAAGTGGAAGGCGGCATTTTAGGCAACTTCACCCTCGACCATATCGACGAGTTCTGTCTGAATATCGGCCAAACGCCCGAAGAGGCCATCGCTTACCTCGACACCCTTTTGACGTTGTTCGACATGGAGAAAGGCACGGCTTTCGAATTCCCCTGCCGATTGGTTACGTGGGGCGCAAAGCTCGGCGAACCCAGCGTGGCAACATGTGTTGTGGTGAAACGTTTCTTGCAGGGCAAACGTCTCTGCTTCCAATTCAAAAGCGGCAACCGCCTAGCCCAAACCGACCTCACTAAGATGGCCGTTAAGTCGCTGCGACTGAGCATGAAATTGGAGAAAAGCAGGAAATAGTACATAGAGATTAGTGAACAGTGATTAGTGATTAGTAATTGATATATGATTAAAAGAATAAAAGAATCGGGTAGGTTGGAAGAGATTGTATGGATGGGGGTGTTCACTCTGTTTTGTTTCGGGGTGTCACTGTTCCGCTTTTTCTATACCGACACCAAGGTGTTCCTGTTTCTGAATTGGAACCTCTTTTTGGCCTTTGTGCCATGGGCTATTGCCACTTTGATGGTGCTTAGCAAAAGGTTGCGAAGCTCGAAAATCATGTTGGCGGTGCTGATTGCCGTGTGGCTTCTGTTTTTCCCCAATGCCCCGTATATCCTTACCGATTTGTTCCATCTGCGTCTTAACTCATCAATGCCGGTGTGGTTCGACCTCACGCTGATTCTTTCTTTCGCTTGGACTGGACTGCTGTTCGGTTTTCTGAGTCTGTGGGACATAGAGAGTGTGCTACGGAAATACCTCAAAAATGGCTGGGTGACGGCAATTTCGGTGTTTTTGCTCTTTCTCGGAAGTTTCGGCATTTATATCGGTAGATACCTCCGTTGGAACAGTTGGGACATAATGACTTCGCCATTCCAGTTGATGTACGATATTGGCGACAGGCTGGCCAACCCCTTCAGCCACCCCAGAACTTGGGGTATGACTCTTTCTATGGGGCTGTTCCTCAATATCTTATATTTCTCTTTCAAGATGATTCGTAAAAGAAAAAATGTACTTTGAACTGATAATTTTGCACTATGAAAAAGAAACGCAAAAAGAAAATCCCTCCCGAGCTGCTTGCGGCGCGCATTGCCAACCGCCTTCTGGAACGCGAACTGCTCGGCGACGGCTTCCACAGCCGCACACGCACCCGTCGCAACCGCAAAATCTACACACGCAAACAAAAACACAAAGATAGTTCGGAAATCTAATTTCGGAACTATCTGGACGAACTTTTTTATTTTGCTCTGGTCTTGCTCCAAATAAATGATATTTTGCACCTATACAATAAAATAAACTGTTTGTCGTTTTAAAAGTAAAAATATGAGCAAGAACGTTTTAGACAAGATAAACTATTTTGTGGCTCTGATAACCGAGTTTGCCTCTGCCCACGGTATTTCCACGCAGCAGGCGTATAGATATTTACGTGATTACAAAGGTCTTGATTTTGTGGATAAATACTATGATGTGGAACACACATTCTCTTTCGAGAACACGGTGGAGGATGTCAGTGCCTACTGCAAACGCATGGGAGGAACGCTTTAATGATACTTTATCACGGAACAAATGCCGGCATTGTGGATATCGACCTAAAAGCAAGTCGTGTGGGCAAAGATTTTGGTGTGGGGTTTTATCTCACACCCGACAAGCAAGTTGCGCAGCGTCAGGCCGAGCGTAAATTAGAGCAATATGGCACTGGGGAGGCAATGGTTTATGAATACAACATTGATGAGAGTTCTTTGCAGACATTGAAAGTGTTGCGATTCGATAGTTATACTTTGGAGTGGTCGCGTTTTGTGCTACGGAACCGAAAGAACCGCACCCGTGTACAAATACATGATTATGATATTGTTATAGGTCCGATAGCTGACGATGTTATTGGTTATCAGATACGTCGAGTCGAAGAAGGTATCATTTCGGAAGAACAGTTTCTTGAAGAAATTAAGTTTCACACGGTCACCATTCAGTATCTGTTTGCTACCGAGAAATCTATAAAACTTTTGCATAAGTTATGAGCGGAAAAGTAATATTTATGATAGAGACTTTGACTCGCGAGTTGATAGTCCGTTTGATGGAAGAACGCTCGATGACGATGCGAGATGCTATGGATGTGGTATATAATTCAGAGACTTATCATGCACTCAACAATCTGGAAACAGGTCTGTACTTTCAAAGTCCTGCATACCTATACGATGTTTTGTCGCAAGAATTAAATAAATAGAGAATTTACTTTTTGGATTTCCTCAAATTTTCAGGAATCTATTTCCGATTTTCAGATTATCCAAAAGTAGAGACGCGATGCACCACGTCTCTACAACCAAACGACAGAACTGCGACGATTCGTTATTGTATTCACCCCAAATAAATGATTTGTGGCATGTTTGGTTTTCTGCCGAAAAAAGTGTATTTTTGCAGACCAGTAATCGAAACGATAAATGAGTGCAACCGACCGACAGTCAGACGAATACATCTTTATAAAAGGGGCTCGTGTAAACAACCTCAAGAACATCGATGTGGCCATACCCCGCAACAAACTCGTGGTAATCACCGGTTTGTCGGGCTCCGGCAAGTCGTCGTTGGCGTTCGACACCCTCTACGCCGAAGGACAGCGCCGCTACGTGGAGAGCCTCAGTTCCTACGCCCGCCAGTTTATGGGACGCATGTCCAAACCCGATGTGGACTACATCCACGGCATCTCGCCGGCGGTAGCCATCGAGCAACGGGTGAAAACCAACAACCCGCGTTCCACAGTGGGCACATCCACAGAGATATACGAATATCTGAAACTGCTTTTCGCACGTATCGGCCGCACTTTTTCGCCCGTTTCCGGCAAGGAGGTGCGCCGCCATTCTGTGAACGACGTGCTGGAGTTCGTGAAATCCCTGCCCGACGAGTCGCGGCTGATGCTGCTTGCTCCCATCGACGCCGACAACGCCAACGCACGTGCCGCCATGCTCGAAATCCTTTTGCAGGAAGGCTTTCTGCGTGTCCTCGTGGATGGTAAGGCCATGCGTATTGAGGATCTGATGGCCGACAAATCGGCATTGCGTACAGCCAAGGAGCTGCTGCTGATTATCGACCGTATCACCCTGCACCTCGCCGACGCCGAGAACGACTTTCTGGTGCGCGTTTCCGACTCCATCGAAGCGGCATTCTACGAGGGCCGCGGACTCTGCTATATCGAGACCGAGGACGAGAACGGCCGTCAGCGGCACGAGTTCTCCAACCGTTTCGAGGCCGACGGCATAACTTTCGAGAAACCGAATCCTAACTTCTTCAGTTTCAATAATCCATACGGTGCATGCCCCACCTGTCAGGGCTTCGGCAGCACCATCGGCATCGACGAGAATATCGTTGTGCCAAACAAAAAACTCTCCATCTACGAGGACGCCGTGGTGTGCTGGAAAGGGGAGAAGATGCGCGAGTGGAAAGCTCTGTTAATCAAGCAGTCGGGCAAGATCGGATTCCCAATCCACCGTCCTTATTTTCAACTCGACGAGCATCAGAAAGATATACTTTGGAACGGCTCGGGCGATTTTCCGGGTATCTACGGCTTTTTCGAATGGATTGAAAGTCAGGCGTATAAGATACAATACCGCGTGATGCTGGCCCGCTACCGTGGCAAGACCGTTTGTCCCGACTGCCGTGGCTCGCGTCTGCGCAAGGATGCCAACTACGTGAAAATCAACGGCAAATCCATCACCGATTTGGTTTTGATGCCTGTCGACGAGCTTTACGACTTTGTTGAAAATCTGGAACTTACGCCATACGAGCAGTCGGTGTCGCAACGCATCTTGGTGGAGCTTCGCAACCGTCTGAAATACCTGCTAGACGTGGGGCTTGGATACCTAACCCTCAACCGTTTTTCGAACACCCTCTCCGGCGGCGAGTCGCAGCGTATCAACTTGGCAACGAGTCTTGGCAGCTCGCTGGTGGGCTCGATGTATATCCTCGATGAGCCGAGTATCGGCCTGCATCCGCGCGACACCGACCGACTTATCAAGGTGCTGAAACAGCTCCGCGACTTGGGCAACACCGTGGTCGTGGTGGAGCACGACGAGGACATCATCCGCTCGGCGGACTATATAATAGATGTGGGACCCTACGCCGGACGCCTTGGCGGCGAGATTGTCTTTGCCGGCACTTTCGACCAGCTTCTTGAAGAGAAAAGTCGCTCGCTTACAGCGGCTTATATGCGTGGCGAACGCTCCATACCCTTGCCCGCCTCGCGTCGTCAGCCCCGCGATTTCATCCGCATCTCAGGTGCTTGGGAGAACAATCTCAAAACCATCGACGTGGCGTTTCCACTTAACAATCTGACAGTTGTGACGGGCGTGAGCGGTTCGGGAAAGACCAGCCTTGTGAAACATGTGCTCTACGACGTGCTTCAGAAACGCCTCAACGAAGAGATGGCCGATTATACGGGCAAATGCACCGACGTCTCCGGCGACCTGAGCAGGATTACCGGTGTGGAGCTAATAGACCAGAACCCTATTGGACGTTCAACACGCTCCAACCCTGCGAGTTACATTAAGGCTTTCGACGAAATCCGTCAGTTGTACGCATCGCAGCCCTTGGCGGTGAAACGTGGCTACAAGCCCGGATATTTCTCGTTCAACGTGGAAGGCGGACGCTGCGACACCTGTCAGGGCGAAGGCACCGTTACCATCGAGATGCAGTTTATGGCCGATGTGCACCTCGTTTGCGAGGACTGTCACGGCAAACGTTACAAGGAGGACACTCTCGAAGTGCTGTACAACGGCAAAAATATCTTCGAGGTGCTCGAAATGACTGTGGATCAGGCGATAGACTTCTTCGCTGCCGACACTGCCGCCACTCCGCAGCGCATCGTGGAGAGGCTGAAACCCTTGCAGGACGTAGGTTTGGGATATCTCAAGCTCGGGCAGTCGTCGAGTTCGCTCTCCGGTGGCGAGGCGCAACGCGTGAAACTGGCGTCGTTCCTTGTGAAAGGCACCGCCACATCGCCTCTGCTGTTTATCTTTGACGAGCCTTCGACGGGATTGCATCTGTTTGATATACAAAAACTTATCACCTCGTTCAACCGTCTTATCGAGCGGGGACACTCCATCATTGTGATAGAACATCATCCCGATATTATAAAAGTGGCTGACTATGTGATAGATATGGGTCCCGAAGGCGGTGTGGGCGGCGGCAACGTAGTTTTCGCCGGCACTCCCGAAAAACTTGTGAAGTGCAAGCAGTCGTACACCGCCAAATATCTAAAAAAATTCTTCGAGAAATAGGCGTTGCCCCTTATACTATATTAAATATGTGTCGCAAATGCTGTGAGAATGGTGATTGCCGACCTTCGTCTGTCGTGGTAATAAACTGAAATATAGCACGGTGTGTCGGTTGTTTAATAAAATTCATAAAAATCTTCCTTATTTGTGAAAAAAAATGTATCTTTGCACCCTGTTACGTCGGGTGATGCGGATAATTGGCTCGCCGCCCATCTCGGCTGGATAAATTACTTTGAGCCTGCCAGTAAAATCTCTCTTAATAAGTATGTATAAGATTGAGAATCACCCTATTTTGGACATCCCGCAAAGCGAGATAACCGAATTTCTTTACAATGGACAGAAAGTACAGGCGCGCAAGGGCTACACCATCGCCAAAGCGTTGCACGAAGCGGGATTTCCCGTACACAGCCATTCGCTGCAAGGCCGTAACCGCTCGTTGGAGTGCGGTATCGGCAAATGCGGTGCCTGCGAGATGCTTGTCGACGGCAAAGTGCGCCGTATCTGCATAACCCCCGTCGATGGCGTTAAAAACGTCGCCATGCTCAACCCCGACGAGGCAATGCCCGAACTTCAGCCTCAAAACGCCGATGTCCAGCATAAAATATACAAAACCACCATTGCCATCGTGGGTGCTGGTCCTGCCGGACTTGCTTGCCGCGAACAGCTCAACGCTTTCGGTATCGACAATATCGTTATCGACAACAACGCCCGTATCGGCGGACAGTTCAATATGCAGACCCACCAGTTCTTCTTCTTCGAACGCGAGAAGAAATACGGCGGCATGCGTGGCTTCGACATCGCCAAAACCCTTGCCGGCGACAACCACGAGGGCATTCTGCTCAACTACACCGTTTGGGACATCCTCGAAGGCTGCCGTCTGGCAATAAAGAACATCGTCAGCGGCGAACTGGCCTACGTCGATGCTCAGCAGCTCGTTGTGGCAACGGGTGCCGTTCCTTTCATGCCTGCTTTCGAAAACGACGATGTACCGGGCGTTTACACCGCCGCAGTGTTCCAAAAGATGATGAATCAGGAACATACGCTCCTCGGCAAACGTGTGCTCACCGTCGGTGCGGGAAATATCGGCTACCTCACTTCCTATCAGGGAATGCAGGCAGGTGCCACCATCAAAGCCATCATCGAGGCAATGCCCCGCGAGGGCGGTTTCCCCGTGCAGGCCAACCGTGTGCGCCGTCTCGGTATCCCCATCATGACGGGCTACACCCTCGTCCGCGCCATCCCCAACGACGACCGCACTGGCATCGTGGGAGCGGTCATCGCCAAATGCGAAAACTTCAAACCTATCGCCGGCACCGAGCAGGTTATCGACGATATCGACATAATCAATATCTGCACTGGTTTGACTCCTGACAACCAGCTGCTTACCAAAGGCCGCGAGTTGTTCGGACATCGTGTTTACGGCATCGGCGACGCAGTGCGTATCGGCGAGGGTACAAGCGCTGTGTTGCGCGGAAAACAGGCTGCCTACGAGATAGCTCAGGACATGTCCGTCCGTTTCAACTACGACGAATATCTCGACATCTCACGTCAATACATCGACTCGCAGCAGCATCCGGTGCGTATTTTGGAAAACCCCAACCTGCCCACTCCCGAGCGTATGCAGATGAAACCTTTCGTCCAACTCGACTGTCTGTATGGTTTCGCCTGCAACCCCTGCACCTTCAGCTGTCCGCAGGGCGCTATCAGCAAACCTACCACAAGTAGCACTCCCACAGTGGATTATGAAAAATGTATCGGCTGTATGGAGTGTGTCAACCACTGTCCGGGCTTGGCTATATTCGGCTACAACACCGCCAAAAACTGGTGTTTCCTGCCTATAGAATACGCCGTGAACGAAGGCACCGAGGTTTATCTTGTCGACAACAACGGCAAGAAAATCGGCGAAGGCGTGGTGGAAAAGGTGATGAAGAAAGAGAACAAGACCAACGTTGCACGTGTACATGTGGCTAATATCGAAGGTGTTATCACCGACATTAAAGGCTTCATCGCCAAAGACCGCTACCCCGAACCGCTGAACATGAAACCTCTGTTCGACGAGAAGGGCGAGACTTATATCTGTCACTGCGAGGATGTTACACTCGAAGGCTTGCTTGCCGCCATCGGCAACCGCAAATATATCTCGGTCGACGAGCTGAAACACATCACCCGTATGGGTATGGGTCCCTGTCGTGGGAAACGCTGCATAGCACGTGCCCGTCAGACTTTGCGTGTCCACGGCATCGAAGTTACCGGCGACGCCACTCCGCGTGCACCGCTCAGCAATCAGGTTACCCTCGGCGATGTTTATACCGAAGGTCAGAAAGATGTGCTGGTGTTCCCCAAGAGCAACCAAGTTACCCGCGAGAGCGTGCGTGTGCTCATCGCAGGCGGCGGTATCGCTGGCAGCGGACTGTTCCGCTATTTCAGCGAGGCAGGTTTCAACCCTGTGATGGTGAACTACAACCGTGGCGCTTCGTGGCGTAACATCGGCGGCGGCCGTCCGGCCTTCTCCAACCCCGACATCGCCGACATCGCTCAGCATAACCACGAGATTTTCAAAGAGATATCCAAAGTCCACGACATCGGTTACAAACCGACCCGTTATGTGAACCTCGTTCACGACGAAGCCACCTACAAATCTCTCGATGCTTCGCGCGCTTGGAGCGATGCCTATATGGTTGAACGAAAGGACTTTAAGAAAGAGATTTCGCCCCTTTGGGACGACACCAAAACCACCTATAGCCACGCCCTTATGACCCGCGACTGCTGGCAGGCAACACCCGGCCGTGTTATCGACTACATCCGCGGCATCGGTGTTTCGAAAGGCGGACGCTACTACGAGGACTGCGAGCTGCTTCAGGTGCAGCGCAACGGCAGCCACGTGCTGGCTCTGGTACGTACCCACGAAGGAAAATATGTGGAATACGACTGCGAACACTTTGTAAATGCAATGGGCTGGGGTGCAGAACGTTTCACCGACCAGCTGGGCATCGACACGGGTCTGTATCCCGTTAAGCACCAAGCCTTTATCACCCGTCGTCTGCCTATGATGGGTGTCAACGGCGATGCTCTCGACATGATTATCGACCGTCGTCATTACAAAGGCTTCAGTGCCGTTTACGGACAGCAGTTCCACCACACCGGCCAGATCATCGGCTGCGCTAGTCCCGACTGCGACAGCTACGAGGCTCGTCAGAACTTGAAATTCAACAGCAAGGAGTTCCTCGAAATCGTTTGCGAGATGTTCTGCGAATGGATCCCCAACCTCCGCGAGGTGGGCTTCCACGCAGTGTGGGCAGGCTGGTACACCGAGCCGCGCTACATCGTCGACCCCGAAGTGGGACTGCTTGTAGGTCTGCGTGGACACGGCTTCATGCTCGGACAGTACCTCGCCAAATTGTATGTGGAGAAGTATCTCGGACACGACGTGCCCGGTTATATGAAAGACCTCGCCATCACAGGCAAAGGCCTAAGCGAGAACGCTTTCAAATAATTTGTTTGACAAAATTTTTGACGGGGACGCACCATCTGTGTCCCCGTCTTTTTAAAAAATAAGCACTTTCGAAAGTCGGGAGGTGCGTTTTACAAAAAGAAAGAAATAGTTATGGCAAAAATACTTGTTACCGGAGGTGTCGGCTATATAGGCTCGCACACCACTGTCGAACTGATAAACAAAGGATATACGGTGCTTATCGCCGACAACCTGAGCAACTCCTCGGCCGAGGTGGTCGATTCCATTGAGAAAATTACGGGCGTACGTCCGCTTTTCGAGCAGACCGACCTTTCGGACAAAACTCAGGCGACGCAACTTTTCGACCGTCACCCCGACATTGAGGCTGTAATCAATTTTGCTGCCTACAAGGCTGTGGGAGAGTCGGTTAGCGAACCGCTGAAGTATTATAACAACAACCTTAGCATTGTTTTCAACGTGCTGTCGAACATGGAACGTCTTGGCATTAAGAACTTTGTGCAGTCGTCGTCGTGCACGGTGTACGGCGAGCCCGACACTTTGCCCATCAGCGAGCAGTCGCCGTTGAAACCGGCTGTTTCGCCTTACGGCAACACCAAAAAGATTGTGGAGGAGATACTTGCCGACTGCGCCAAACAGGACAAAGTCCACGCCATAGCCTTGCGTTATTTCAACCCCATAGGTGCCCATCCTTCGGGACTTATCGGCGAGCTGCCGCGCGGAGTGCCCAACAACCTGATGCCTTTCATCACTCAGACCGCCATCGGCATACGTCAGCAGCTGAGCGTCTTCGGCAACGACTACGACACCCCCGACGGCACCTGCATCCGTGACTACATACATGTGGTGGATTTGGCCAAGTCGCATGTGGTGGCGGTGGAACGGCTTCTCAATGGCAAGGGCAAAGCCGCTTTCGAGGTGTTCAACATCGGTACCGGCAACGGCTTCTCGGTGATGGAAGTGATAAAGAGTTTCGAGAAGATGTCCGGCGTCAAGCTCAACTACCGCATTGCCGGCAGGCGTGAGGGTGACATAGTGAAAATCTGGGCCGACACCACGCTCTCCAACAAAGAGCTCGGCTGGAAAGCACAACAAACCCTCGACGACATGACCCGCGACGCTTGGAACTGGGAGATTCAGTTAAACCGACAGAAGAAAGAATCGTAACAGATTCCACTTTGTCTAACATAAGAAACTAGTATAACTAGTATGACTAGATCAACTAGTTTGACTAGTAGTACTAGTAAAATTATCAACCACTATAACGTTATTAACCATAAGCTATATTATATGCCTAAACCCTCTAATAATAAAACCATCTTCAAGCGTGTTGCGAATTACCGGAGCCTGCACATTTACCAGAAGGCTGAGGTGCTGGTTATCATAACTGATATCTTCTGCAAGCGCTTCCTTCCGCGCTATGGCGACCGCACCGTAGACCAAATGAACCAGGCCGCGCGCAGTGGCAAGCAGAACATAGTTGAGGGCAGCGAGGCAGCCATGACAAGCTCCGAGACCGAGGTGAAACTTATAAACGTTGGCCGCGCCAGTTTCCAAGAGCTGAGGGAAGACTACGAGGACTACCTCAACAAGAACAACCTACCCATCTGGGACAGCTCCCACCCGCGCTACGACAAGATGCTGGCCTACTGCCGCACAAACAACCATGTGGACGCCTACCGCCCATTGGCCGAAAAATGCTCTGCTGAGGAGTTTTGCAATATGGCTCTCACCCTCTGCCATATCACCGACAAAATGTTTGCCTCCTATCTCAAGCAGTTGGAGCAGCGTTTTGTGGAGGAAGGCGGTGTTAAGGAGCGTATGAGCGACGCCCGCACAGGCTACCGCCAAGAGATGAAGAACCGCTTGAATGAACTCGAAGCCGAAAACCGCAGACTAAAAGCCGAAAACGAAGCTCTGAAAAAGCAACTCGAAGGGTTGCAAAAACACTGAAAAACAGTATGTGATAAAAAGATTACGGCGGATTATTACCATAGGCAACAATCCGCCGTAATTGGTTTTTTCATATCAATATGTTGCGGGTTGATAATCTTCGCAACAAAAATTAAGGTTCTTTACCACCTACGACAGTGGTTCCTTCCAAAGTTATGTCGATGTTTTTACCTTCTTCAAGATAGAATACTTGTTGTATCCATTTTATATAATCCGTGGAGCCAATTTTTGCTTGAATTTTCACCTTCACTTTATCAGAGTGTTCGCTTGCTGTATACACATACTTTTTCCCTTTTTCAGGCCAATCAAGCATTTCTGTGTGAACTTTAGACCCAGAGCCATCATGTTCACTCAGCAGAATGCTGTATTCGGTAAATCCATCACCACCGAAATTATCTGTGAAAGAATATGTGGTGTCTTTTTTGCATCCAGCTAAAGTCGCCATAAATACAGCAATTAATACTAGAACTTTTATTTTCATTTATTTATCCCTAATACGTGTCGGGCGCAACTTTTGTTTGCCTCGCAGTGCCAACAAGAACAATAAAACAATAATAAACGAAGCGTGGCACTGAAAACCACTTCTTTTCGCAGAGGTCGTGAGAAAGAAACCTAAGATAGAAGAAATTGCTAACAGCCCACGCATATGCAGCGTGTGCCATTACACTCTCTTGCTATCTTTAGAAGTTTCTCACGTTTCTGCGAACAAGAAAAAGCATAACGCTTCGCGGATTTCACCTGTCGAAATCCGTTTGCAAAAATACGAATTATTTTTTGATTTTGCTATATAAAATATGTAATACGTGCTAAATTGTTTTGTCATAGCACGTTATTTTGCAACACCTGAGGCCGTTGCGGTATCGCAAAAAGGATAAATAAAAGAGACGCAATCCCTTGCGTCTCTTCAATTATTAACTCTTAACTCTTAACTCAAATAGGTCCGCAACAATAAAAAAAGAGACGCAACCCCTTGCGTCTCTTCAATTATTAATTACTAATTACAAATTACTCATTACTAATTAGTATCACACTTCCCAAGTGTCGCCGCTGTTG
>DBXF01000031.1:0-122 GCA_002309295.1 Bacteroidales bacterium UBA1219
TACGACACCGACGTGTTCCAGCCTCTTATTCAGGAACTTGCGGCCAAGTCGGGCAAGACCTACGGCAACGACGAGCAGAGCGACATTGCCATGCGCGTGTGTGCCGACCACCTGCGTGCCGT
>DBXF01000031.1:220-388 GCA_002309295.1 Bacteroidales bacterium UBA1219
TTTCAAAGAGCCGTTTATCAACACTTTGGTGCCTAAGCTGGTCTCCCAGATGGGAATGCAGTTCCCCGAACTTGCCAAGCAACAGGATGTAATTCAGCGTATTATACTCGAAGAGGAGCAGTCGTTCCTGCGCACTTTGTCCAACGGCATAGTGAAATTCGAGAACTA
>DBXF01000031.1:433-33966 GCA_002309295.1 Bacteroidales bacterium UBA1219
GACACCTACGGTTTCCCCATCGACCTTACCCAACTGATGGCCTCGGAAAAAGGCTGGACGGTGGACATGCAAGGTTTCCAAAAAGGCCTCGACGAACAGAAACAACGTTCGCGCAACGCCGCCGCCGTCGATACCGACGACTGGGTTGTTGTAAACGGCGAACAAGAAGAGAAATTCATCGGCTACGATGCCCTTTCGGCTGAAATTCAGATTGTTAAATACCGCAAGGTGAAGACTAAAGACAAAGAATTTTTCCAGCTCGTTTTCGACCAGACACCTTTCTACGGCGAGAGCGGTGGTCAGGCTGGCGACAAAGGTCTGATTTTCAACGATAACGAGAAAGTCGCCATTTTCGACACCAAGAAAGAGAACAACCTTATCATACATCTGGCCAAAGAGTTGCCGCACGACGTGTCGGCTTCGTTCACCGCACAGGTGGATGCCGCCAAACGTCGCAACACCGAGAACAACCACACCGCTACACACCTGCTGCACAAAGCTCTGCGTCAGGTACTTGGCACTCATGTGGAACAGAAAGGCTCCTCGGTTGACGACAGCCGTCTGCGTTTCGATTTCTCGCATTTCGCCAAACTTACCCCTGAGGAGATAAAGCAGGTGGAACGTCTTGTAAATGAGGACATCCGCAAAAATATCGTCTTGGAGGAACATCGCTCCATGCCTATAGCCGAAGCTCAGAAACTCGGCGCCATGGCCTTGTTCGGCGAGAAATACGGCGAGTTTGTGCGTGTGGTGAAATACGGCGACTCCGTGGAGTTCTGCGGCGGCACCCACGTCTCCGCCACGGGCAACATAGGCAGTTTCCGCATTGTTAACGAAACGGCCATAGCTGCCGGAATGCGCCGTATCGAGGCCGTTACTGGACGTTACGTAGAGGAACAGCTCGACAACCTGCAGTGCCAGTTCGACAGCATAAAAGAGATGCTTAAAGGTCCGAAGGACGTGCTCGCCGCCATTCAGAAGCTGATGGACGAAAACGCCGAACTGCGTTCGCAAATTGCCGATTTCCAAAAGGAAAAAGCCAACGAGGTTTGCAAGGACATTGCTGCCAATCTGGAACAGTCCAACGTGCTTGTGATGAAACTTGATTACGACATCAACCAGCTGAGGGACAATATTTTGGCTTTGCGTGCCAACCATCCCGACAAGGCCATAGTGCTCGGCAGCGTGGCAGGCGGAAAACCCGCATTGATGGTGGTTTTGGGACAGAACCTCGTCGATGCAGGCAAAAACGCTTCCAACATCGTCCGCACCGCCGGCAAGGAGATGCAGGGCGGGGGAGGAGGACAGCCGTTCTTCGCCACAGCAGGCGGCAAAAACCCCGACGGTCTCGACAAAGCACTCGAAGTAGCGAAACAGTTGATAGTTGAGAATTAGTTGTCAGTTGTCAGTATTCAGTGGTCAGTAGAGCCCTGAAGTGGTGAAGAAAAGTCCGGTGGACTTTTCGATAGCGACAAACGGGAGCGGAGAAATGAGCCCCATAGGGGCGACAGACACTAGGCGGGGGCGTAAGCCCCCGTATAAAGACCAACCCCCAACTATTGAGCCCTGAAGGGGCGACACGATTTGAATCGATAAGCAATGTTAATAAAACCGAAGCTAGATAAAATTTACAAGATTCCCTATATTTCGCAAGCCGAAGGCGAGCAGGAGAATAAAAAAGATTTACAGAAATAATAAAGTAGGGACGCACTGCGTGCGTCAGATAGTTGAAATATTTAATAAACTGTTTATGATGAAGTCGCGAGTATTGTCGTTTTTTATTGCAATATTGTGTGTTGCAGGAACTTACGCCCAGAATTACGAGCCTGAGATGCCCACTCCGCGTCCCAAGATAGCCTTGGTGATGAGCGGGGGAGGTGCCAAGGGTGCAGCGCATATCGGCGTGCTGAAAGCGCTTGAAGAGCTGGATATTCCCATCGACTATATCGTTGGAACGAGCATGGGCTCCATTATGGCGGGAATGTATTCAGTGGGCTACACCGCCGACGAACTCGACACCTTGATATCCAACCTCGACTGGAGTGTGATTCTGAGCAACGAAGGAGAATGGAACACAACGACTTACGAAGAAAAACGCCGTAAGGAGAAATTCATCTTTTCTATTCCATTTACAGGAAACATACTACTTAACCCCAAGTTCAAGGAAGAGAAAAAGAATGTCGAAGGCCAAAGCTACCGACTGCTTAGCGAGATGCCGTCGGGGGTTATCAACGGACAAAACGTGATGGACCTTTTCAAGAGTCTCACCGTTGGCTATCATGGCGATGTGAATTTCGACTCCCTGCCGATACCCTTTGCCTGCGTTGCCGCCGACATCACCCGCAACAAGGAGGTGGTGCAGCGCTCGGGCGATGTGGCTGAAGCCATACGTGCAAGCATGGCAATTCCAGGCGTCTTTGCGCCTGTATATAAAGGCGACACGGTGCTTGTGGACGGCGGCGTGGCCAATAACTATCCCGTCGATGTGGCTCTTGATATGGGGGCAGACATCATTATCGGGGTGCACCTTGCCCAGGACCTACATCCCGCAGAGGAGCTGGACAATCTGTTGGGCGTATTCAGCCAACTGTTCGGCATTTTGCTCGACAAAAAGATTCAGGAGAACAAGGACCGCACCGATTTTATGATCTATCCCAATGTTGACGGGTACAACATGCTCAGTTTCAGCAAGAAAAACATAGAGACACTTATCGAGAGAGGATATGTTGCGACAATGGAACAGAAGGAATTTCTGCTTTCGCTTCGGGCTATGCTCGACAGTTGCGGCTAANNCCCTGCCGATAAGATAATTCCGCCCGAACGCAAGGCCCGCAACGTAAACACCGATCATTTTGCCATCGACAGCATTAGATTTGTCGGAGCCTCGTCGGAATACAAGTCGATGCTAAGGAAAGTCATAGGTAGCCAAATCAAGGAGAAAACCTGTATTCAGGGAACTGCAATACGCGATGCCGTGTCGTCGCTGTACTCCACTTCGATGTTCGAGACTGTTGACTATCAGCTGCTTGGTTCTGAAGAGCCTTACGATTTGGTTTTCTACCTAAAACCCAATTCTTCGCACTCGCTGAGTCTGGGAGCACGTTTCGATTTGGAGGAATTTGCCCAGGTGCTGCTCAACCTAACTCTCAACCGCTACCGCCTATACACCCCGAAAATCTCCACAAGCGTTATTCTGGGACTTAATCCAAGTATCGACATTGATATGTCGTATCCTATGGGAACTCTCACTAAAATAGCACTTTATGACTGCTTTTCGGGCAACAATTACCGCATGTTCGGACAAAATTCGGTGCTGCGCGACATCAATTTCAACTACAACACCCTCAAAATTTTCTTAGCCACTTCTTCCTTCAAGACTTTCAATATGGAACTTGGAGCAAGGATGGACAATTTCTTCATAAAATCGTTTACCGGACAAGAAGTGCTATATACGGGCAGCAAAACGATGTCTTCGTCCAACTTTTTGGATGCGTATGTGGATGTGGAATTCAACCCGCTGAACAATAGCGATTTGACACAGAACGGCTTTACCACACGTTTGAAAGGAGATTTTTATTTCCTCGGTTCGCCGTCGGATTTCGGCTATTTCTTAGCTACACAACTCAATGCCAAAGGAGTCTTCAACATAACAAAAACCACCAAACTGAGTCCTGCCATATACCACCGTTCGCTGTTCTCACAGCAGGTGCCAGCTATCTACGGCAATGTGATGGGCGGTTGCTACGAGAGCCGCTACGTGGATCACCAACTTCCGTTTATTGGCATGAACTACGCCGATTTCTTCGACAAAAACCTTTCAGTTTTTCGTCTCGACATACGTCAGAAACTCTTTGAACGTCAGTATGTTACTCTTATGGCCAACTATGCCTCGCATTGCCACGACATAAAAGAATATTTCTATGGCAGCTCCCTTTTCGGTGTCGGCCTGAGCTACACATACGACATTCCTGTGGTGGGACCGGCGACAGTGCTTATGCAGTGGTCGAGCCACACCAAGGCCGTGAGCTGGATGTTCAGCCTCGGATTCTTCTTCTAAATTGCGTAAATAGGGAAGTTGTAGTTGTGCGAAAGCCCAACTTGCAATTTTCAATTCTCAACTTTCAACTTTCAACTTTCAATTGAATATTACCTCATGTCAATTACTTCGTAGCCTTTGTTTTTGGCGGCATCGAAAGTGAAATCGTTGTCGGAGGCGGTGGCTTTTGTGTTGTAATTGCTTATGGTACACTCGTTTCGCGACGAGTTGTAGTTGTGAACCTCCACTTTGGTTATCTGGTACGAAGTTTTGTTTATCAGCAGACGTATCTTGTGGAAATTCTGCGTCTTACGTGGGGTTAGGTCAACCACGTATTGCGTGTTTTCCTCGCGAATCAGTTTGGATCGGAAATTCTTGTCGCGGTTCTGCAACAGCTTGGCGGGGTTGAAAATGTCCATGTCGGAGTCGGAGGGGGAGTTTACGGTTATTTCTTTGGTCGTGTTGTCGATGGAATAGACGGCTTTGTCATCGCAAAGTATCACTATGTCGTCGATGGTGATGCGGTATTTGTTGCCCGAAAGCAGCACTTTCACCTTCTGGCGGCTCACCTCTTTCTTGTCGGGATCTTTGTTCACTATGGTGGCGTCGAAGCTTATGGCAGCGGCTGCTTTTATCTTCGAAAGGGCATTGTTTAGAATGGTTTTCACCTTGGTGTCCGTTGTGGGCGAGTTTTTCATCTGTGAAGTGGCACTACCGCAAAAGAAAATGCACACAACAATGGCAGCTATTTTTAAAATGTTGTTTTTCATAACGTAGTTACTTTTTGACAAAACGGTATATTAATATGTCGGAATATTTGTCGAAATCTTACTTTTTTAGTGAATAGTGATTAGTGATGAGTGATTAGTCTAACCGAAACTCAAAACTGCCCCCTGAATACTGCCAACTGAACCCTAATTAATTCAGTTTCACTCCGATAAGGTGCATAAATTCCTCGCGGGTGGCTTTGTTGGTCATGAAAGCGCCGGTGAAATCGGATGTGGTGGTGATGGAGTTCTGTTTCTGCACTCCGCGCATCGACATGCAGAGGTGCTGAGCCTCGATAACCACGGCCACGCCGATGGGCTGCAGGGTGTTGTGTATGCAGTCCTTGATTTGGCGGGTGAGACGTTCCTGCACCTGTAACCTGCGGGCGTAGGCATCGACAATACGCGGTATTTTGCTCAGTCCCACAATCTTACCATTGGGGATGTAGGCCACGTGTGCCTTGCCGATAAACGGCACCATGTGGTGTTCGCAGAGCGAGTAGATTTCGATGTTTTTCACCACAACCATCTGCTTGTAGTCCTCGGTGAACATGGCGGATTTGATAATCTCCTCGGGGTGCTGGTGGTAGCCCTGAGTGAAAAACTGCATGGCTTTGGCGATGCGTTCGGGACTTTTCAACAGCCCTTCGCGCTCGGGGTCTTCGCCCAGAAGTTTAAGTATTTCGGTGTAGTGGTGCGCGAGCTGACGGGTCTTTTCCTCGTCGAACAGCTCTATGCGCTGGTAGCCATTTACCTCGTTGTCAATGATTTGTGCCATTATTTATTTTTGTTGTTTGTATCAAAATGAACTGCAAAGGTACGAAATTTTAGTGAAAGGTGATTAGTGAAAAGTGATTAGTGATTAGAAAAGTTAAGATGTTAAGTTGTGAAGATGTGAAGATGATTGTTTTCCTTTATTAATTGTTCATTGTTAATTGTCAATTGTTCATTACAAATAAGTTCCGAATTGGCTTCGCCGAGCTAAAGGTTCCGAATACCGAATTCCGAACTACTTACACTTTTTAAGAAGGTCGTTGATGTAGCTCAAAACGTCTTCGAAATGTTCGTAGGTCTCGAAAAATTGTTTTGCGGCAAGCAGTTGCTCGCGGGCTTCGGCCTTTTTGTTCTGGTTGTAGAGCAGTATGCCAAAAGAAAATTGCATGTTGGCCTTCACCTGCGGATTGACAGCCGACGAAATCTCATTTTTCAGAATCTCCTCAAGTGCACCGCATTTGCTTGGGTCGGTGGCATAGAACTGTTGCACCATCTCGTTGATGGCACCTGTATGGTCGCCGTAGATGTCTATTATAGTATGTACGTTGTCCTTATATTCGTCGGAGCCGAGTTTCAGATTGCAAACCATCATATTGCTAAGGTTGTAATACTGTCCAGGATGGTATTTCTCGGTTTTCTTGAAGTTTTGCAGTGCCTGCTGGTAGTCTTCGGTGCGCAAATAGCAGCTGCCAATCATAAAATAGGAGTCGCCAAGCATGTCCTCACGTGTGTAATGCCTTGCGGCGATGGCGACGTTGGCGATAGCCTGCTGTATGTCGCCGTTGTTTTCGTCGAAATAATATGTCACGGCGAGGTTGTAATAGTAGTCGGCCACGGTGTCGCTGCTGTATGCGATGGCTTTCTTGAGATAGTCGCGGGCATCGGTAAACAGCTCCTCGTACATATAAGTGAGGGCGATGTCGGAAAACAGCTTGTCGTCCTTGCAGCCAAATTCTTCGGCTTTAAGCAGGTTTTTCCGTGCCCTGATACGCAGGTCGAGCTGTGAGGAGGAAGTGTTGTCGAGCCAGTTGTCGCCAAAACGGTCGGCGGCGGAGTTGTAGTATTCGCCTAAACATCTGTGTAACCGACAGTTGTTCGGCTCTTTCTCCAAAAGTCGTTGCGCGATGGTGTCGATGGCAAACATCACCGACGAACACCCCGAAGCCTCCTCGTTGCCGCGGAGATCTTCAACATCCTTGTCGAAAGGAATGTCGTCGAGACAGAAAATCTGGTTCATTATGTTGAACAAAAAATAGTTCTGCACAATGTCCACCTTTTTAAGAAAAATGTCGGAGTTCTCGTTCCGTGGGTCGTACTTGTCCAAAAATTTGTACGCCGACAGGTATTTCTTCTGTGCAATAAGCTCTTCGGCCTGTGCCAGAGTCTTGCGCTCCTTTTTCGGGTTGCCGCAAAAGCCCGTGGCTGCGACTAACAGCGCAATGGCAATGGTGATGACGGTGTGTTTCATATTATTTGTTTTTATCGATATATAGGACGCACGCAGTGCGTCCATACATTTGGGCGAAAAGTTTTTCGCCCCTACCTAATTCCGAATTCCGGAAATCAAACTATCAATTACTAATTACTAATTACTAACTACTAATTACTAATTATTCCACGTACAGCAACAGCCCTTTCAGGTATTCGCCTTCGGGGTGGAAAATGCTTACGGGGTGGTCGATGGCGTGGGGCAGGTGCTTGACAATGCGTACGTTGCGACGGGCATTGGCTGCCGAAGTGAACACCATCGTCTGGAAATCGTCGCGACTCACCGCCTGCGAGCAGGAGAAGGTGAACAGCAGTCCGCCGGGTTTTATCTTCTCCAACGCTTTCTGGTTGATGTTCTTATAGCCTTTCAGCCCTTGCTGAAGACTGTGGTGGTTCTTGGCAAAGGCGGGAGGGTCGAGGATGATGATGTCGAAACTGTCGTCGATCTGGTCGAGGTAGCGGAGCACGTCGGCGGCAACACCGTTGTGCGGAGCGTCGGCGAAATTCAGTGCTATGTTCCTGTTGCACAGCTCTATGGCTTTTTTCGAGATGTCCACCGTCTCCACATATTCGGCACCGCCGCGCAGCGCGCTGAGCGAGAAACCGCCCGTATAGCCGAAGGTGTTGAGCACTCGCTTGCCCTGCGAGAGTGTTCGTAGCAGGTGACGGTTCTCCCGCTGGTCGATGAAAAAGCCGGTCTTCTGCGCTTCGAAGAAGTTGATGATGAAACGGTTGCCGTCCTCCGTCACCTCCCATTCCTCGGGCTCCTGGCCGAAGATGTATCCGTCGGCGATGTTGCAGTGGGTGAGGGTGGCTGAACTCTTGTCGAACACGACTGTAAGCCTGTCGCCCAACAAGTTACGTAGTATCTTCACGAAAGTGCCGAACTCGCGGTGCATGCCTTCGGAGTGCGCCTGCAGCACCACGATGCCGTTGTAGTAGTCGGCCACAAGTCCTGGCATGTTGTCGCCCTCGGCGTTGACAAGGCGGAACACGTTGGTGTCGGGATTGTCGAAAAAGCCCATCCGTTGGCGGTAGTCCACAGCGGAGGCTAACCTGCTTTGCCAGAAGGTCTTATCTATTGTGGTTTTGCCAAAATCCAGCACTTTGACAATTATGCTGCTGTCTTGGTAATGACCTGTGGCGAGGTATTGTCCGCGGCTGTCGCAAATGCGTACCACGTCGCCGTTTTCGGGACTTCCGTCGATGCTTTGCACAGCACCAGAGAACACCCACGGATGACGTCGCAGCAACGATTTCTCCTTGCCGGGTTTCAGTGTGAGGGTAGGGGTTTGTTCCATCTTATTTATAATATAAAAAAGGGCGGAGCTGTGTCCGCCCACGGAAAAATGAATAAAAGTTTATTAAATCTTGTCGAGTGCCTGTTTGAGGTCGGCGATGATGTCCTCCACGTTTTCGATACCTACCGAGAAACGTACCAGTCCGTCGGTGATGCCGGCGGCGGCTTTGGCTGTTGCCGACACCTTGGAGTGCGTCATACTGGCGGGGTGCTGAATCAGTGTCTCCACGCCGCCCAGCGACACGGCCAGGATGCACATTTTGACGTTGTTCATCAGCTTGCGTCCGGCCTCCAGACCACCTTTCAGCTCGAAGCTGATCATGGTGCCGGGGCCGCGCATCTGTTTCTTGGCAAGCTCGTACTGCGGGTGCGATTTCAAGCCGGGATAGGCCACCGAAGCCACCTGCGGATGACTTTCGAGGAACTCTGCCACTTTCATGGCGCTCTCCTGAGCACGGTCGATACGTATGCCGAGGGTTTTCAGTCCGCGGATTACCATATAAGCCTGATGCGGGTCCATATTGCCGCCGAGGTTGAGCATCATCACATGCAGCTGCTTGTACAGTTCCTGCGTTTTGGTGATGACGATGCCTCCCACGATGTCGGCGTGGCCGTTGATGAACTTGGTAACGGAGTGCAGAACCACGTCGGCGCCGAGGTCGAGAGGATTTTGCAGGTAAGGGCTGCAGAAAGTATTGTCAACCACAAGCAACAGGTTGTGCTCTTTGGCAATCTTGGCGCAAGCCTCGATGTCGGTGATGCCCATTGTGGGGTTGGCGGGAGTCTCGATGTACAGCATCTTGGTGTTGGGACGTATGGCAGCCTTGATATTTTCGAGTTTTTCGGTCTTCACGTAAGTGGACTGCACGCCGAAACGCGACATGTGTCCTTCCATCATGGTGCGTGAGGCTCCGTAAACGGCGTCGGACGAAATCATGTGGTCGCCGGCGTTGAGGTAAGCCATATAGACTGTCGAAACTGCGCCCATTCCCGAGGCGAAAGCCACAGCGCCGTAGCCGTGCTCGAGTTCTGCCACTTGGCGTTCGAGAGCCGAAACGGTGGGGTTGCCTATGCGGGTATAAACATATCCGTCTTTCTCGCCGGCAAAGCAGGCGGCGCCGTCCTCGGCACTGTCGAAACGGAAGGTGGATGTCTGGTAGATGGGCACCGTGGCGGCACCGTATTCGTCGTGGTGTCCGCCGCCGTGTATAAGTTTGGAGTTGAATCCGAGATTTTTTGTGTCTGTCATAGTCGTTTGTTATTTTTTGTTACGTTCTTTACGTGCCAAATGATTGGGTTCCAATGCCATGCGGTCGGTTTCGAGCAGCGAGGCCACACCTTCGTCGATTTTGCGTTTGCTTTCGCAGTCGGGGCAGTGGCATTCCTGCTTGTAGTCCTCGGGTTCGGTGTAGGTGGTGATAACGCCTTCGAAGTTGCGGAGTATCACCTTGTTGGGACTCTGCGAGATTACATAGTTGGGCATAACGGGGGTTTTGCCGCCACCGCCGGGAGCGTCAACCACAAAGGTGGGAACGGCGTAGCCCGATGTGTGTCCGCGCAGGTTTTCGATAATTTCGATACCTTTGGAAACGGGGGTGCGGAAATGTTCCAATCCCATCGAAAGGTCGCACTGGTAGATGTAGTACGGACGCACACGGTTTTTAACCAACAGATGCACAAGACGTTTCATGATATGAACGCAGTCGTTCACGCCACGCAGAAGCACGCTTTGGTTGCCCAGAGGGATACCGGCGTCGGCCAGTTTTGCGAGGGCAGCGGAGGCTTCGGGAGTCATCTCGTTGGGGTGGTTGAAATGGGTGTTGAGCCAGATGGGGTGGTATTTCTTGAGCATGTTCACAAGGTCGTCGGTGATACGCTGCGGACAAACCACGGGGGTACGGCTGCCCAGGCGGATAATCTCCACATGGGGTATTGCGCGCAGACGCTGGATGATGGACTCAAGCATTTTGTCGCTTACCATAAGGGCGTCGCCACCGGAGAGCAGCACGTCGCGCACGGTGGGAGTCTTGGCGATGTAGTCGATGCATTTCTGTATGCGTTCCGAAGGCGACTCGCAGTCGTTCTGACCGGCAAAACGGCGGCGTGTGCAGTGACGGCAGTACATCGAGCACATGTCGGTGATAAGGAAAAGAACACGGTCGGGGTAGCGGTGGGTAAGTCCGGGAACCGGCGAATCCTCGTCCTCGTGCAGAGGGTCGGTGAGGTCGGCGGGGGAGATGTGTGTCTCGGCAGCCGTGGGTATGGCCTGACGGCGCACGGGGTCGTTGGGGTCGTTGGGGTCGATCAAACTAAGGTAGTAGGGGGTGATGGCCATACGCAGCGTTTCGAGCGACTTGCGCACGCCTTCCTGCTCCTCGGCTGTCAGTTTGATGTATTGATTAAGCTGTTCGAGGGTCTCGATGCGGTTTTTCNNCACCTGCCATTTCCAGTCGTTCCATTGTTCGTCGGTAACGTTCGGGAAAAGTTCTTTTCTTCTGTTGACTTGCATATTACTATATAATTATGTGATTATCAAAAAATTGATTTTACAGCGCTACTGCTGTCCAATTTGCAAATGTAACTATTTTTTTTGAATTTTCCGAAAAAAAGTGTAACTTTGCAGTCTGAAAACATTTTAAATAATGAAAAAAAGACTGTTTACGATATTTGCTGCGATGACGCTGATGCATGTCGTCGCTTTTTCGCAGAGTGCTGATTTCTACGGCGTTGTTCATTTCGGTGGCAATGTACCCGTGGGTAATTTCAGTAAAGCAACTGTAAATAATGGCGTAGTGGAAAAATGGGGCCTTGCCGACGAATCGTCTTACGGCGGTGCAGGAATTGGAACCTATGCCGGGTTACTCGGCGCAAAACGCATAGGAGGTATCGAGGAACTGAGCGTCTTTGTTTCGCTCGATTTCTTTTTCAATCCGCTGAACAAATCTTTACGCGACCACAAGGAGCAATACGAAGTGGACAACATCAACACTCACGACAAATACGAACAGAGTTTCCCCGTGTATTTCAACATACCCATGTTTGCCGGATGCCGCTACGATTTCTACACTTCCAACCGCAACATTTCCATCTTCTCCCAACTTGGTATCGGCGCCGATTTCCGCATCATAACCGACTATAGCATTTATTGGAACATGTACAAGCAAAGCAGCGCGGCATACCGATACATGGAGGAGTACCGAAACAAAGTGGCTTTTGCAGCAATGGCTGGTGCCGGCGCGATATTTTTCGACAGAATTCAGGTCGGACTTCAATACCATTATCTCGGCACAGCGCGTGTGATAAGCGATTCCGAAACAATAATCAACGAAGAAAACGGCAGTAGCAAGACAATACCGATGGCAAACAGCCGCGGAAGGCTCACGCCACACCTTATTTCGCTAACGGTGGGATATGTTTTTTAACTCTGATAATGAAACATTTTCGGCACAAAAGTGTCTAATATTTGAAAGTAATTTTGAACAAAAATAAACGTTTGTTTTGAAAAAGCAAAAAAAAAAGCGTAACTTTGCAGACCGAAACAAACAAAAAAAATAACGCAAAATGAAGAAAATAGCATTAGCAGCAGTGATGATGGCCGTACTTACCATACCGGCTCTCTTTGCACAAAACAATGTTTTTATTGCCAATCCCACAGGAAATGCTGTAAGCACATACAAAAACGCTCTTTACAATAATTTTGATGATGTACTCAGCGGTTTCACCGAATTTCAGTTGGTAAACAGCAGCGCTGCCGACAGCCTATCACGCGTTCTCACTATCGACCGCAACTCACGCAAAGTTTCGTCTCAATTCACAACGGCATTATCCAATCTTACTGGCGTGAACTACATCTGCTACACCATTATCGACGAACGTAACGGACGACTCAACGTTGAAGCTATGCTGATTAACTGCTCCACGGGCAATCTGGACCGCATGCTTTCACGTTCGATAGCCCGCGACATGAACGAAATAAGAACACTTGCACAGATGTTTGCAAAACAATTGCTTTATTAAGAATTATTTTTCATTTTTATTATGTAAGAAGCATTGCGCAAATCGCAATGCTTCTTTTTTTTATGCCTTTCAAAGCAGGTTATCGACTAACCGACGGCCCGGTAATTATGTCTATCAACTATTTGTAAATTTTACGCTTGTTGAGTGCGTTGCGGAACTTTGTGGCGTTGATATTATGCTCTGCCACCGAGCTTGCAAAATTGTGGTAGCCCGAAAAATCTTCCTTGGCACAGAAATAATAATAATTAGTGTGTTTGTTCTCCAAAACGGCATCCACCGACGCCGCCGAAGGTATGCAGATGGGAGCGGGGGGCAGGCCTTTGTAGATATACGTATTATACGGGCTGTCGTACTGCAAATGCTTGTTCAGTATGCGACGCAGAGTAAAGTCCTGCAAGGCAAATTTCACCGTGGGGTCGGCTTGTAGAAGCATGCCCTTGCGAAGGCGGTTCAGATAAACGCTGGCTATGTCCGGTTTTTCGGAGTTCTGGTTGGTCTCTTCCTCAACGATGGAGGCAAGGGTGATGGCCTCAACGCGCGAAAGTCCGGTCTTTTCAAGCTTTTTGCAACGACTCTTCGTCCAGAAATGGTCGAATTCGGTTTTCATGCGCTGGAGCAGTTTTTCGGGAGTGGTGTTCCAATAGATCTCGTAAGTGTTTGGAATAAAGATAGCTATAGCGTTTTCGGCGGTAAAGCCAAGCGAACGCATCAGCGAGTCGTTGTTGAGGGCACGCAGCATCTGCAACGAGTCGAACTCGAATTTCTTCGAAAGCCGTCCCGACAAGGACTCCTTAGTGCGAAATTTACCAATGGTAACACTCTGCGCATCTTGACTGCCCGACCGCAACTTGTTCACCAATGCATTGACACTCATCTGCGGCTCTACGACATAGCGTCCCGGACGCACGTTCTGCGGATATTTCTTGTAGCGGGCAAGCATCGAGAAAAAGGTGGTGTCTTCCAGACAGTGGTTCGTGCATAGGCTGTCCATCACCTGACTATAGTTGGAGCCTGTGGGGATATAGAGAACAAATTTCTCGCTCAAGACCACTTTCTTATTGTTCAGAGCCCAAAAGAAAGCTCCCACAGCCATTAGTCCCAACACACATACCACCACCAGAACCGTGAGCCAGTTCTTTTTGCTCATCTTGTATTTTTTGACTTTCGTTTTAGCCATAAACTACTGCTTCTTAAGCCATTGACGGATGTTTTCCATAACTATGTCGGCACGTATGTCGAAAGCTTCGCGTGTGGCGTAACCTATATGCGGAACAAGCACGCAGTTGGGGGCGTCGCATAAGGGATGGTCGTGGGGCAGGGGAGGCTCCATCTCGAAAACGTCGATGCCAGCTCCGGCCAAAGTTCCATCTTTCAGTTTGTTGGCGAGTTCGGGAATGTCCACCACGTTGCCTCGGGCGGTGTTAATCAGTATTGCGGAGGGTTTCATCAGCGAAAGTTCGTATTTTCCTATCAGATGGTACGTTTCCTTGTTCAAAGGCACATGCAACGTAATGATGTCGGAGTTTTTCATCAACTCGTCGAGGCTTACGTATGTGACGCCGAGGTCCTTCACGTTTTGACGTTCCGTACGACTGTATGCCAGCACGTTGCATCCGAAAGCCATAAGCAGCCGTATGGTCTGAGTTCCGATGGCACCAGTGCCCACAACGCCCACAGTTTTTCCGCCGAGCTCAAGGCCGAGGTAGTTGGCGCGGGTGCCGCCGTTACGTATCTGGCTGTCGAAATGGCTTATCTTGCGGTACACGTCGAGCATCAGGCCTATGGCCAACTCGCTCACCGCCACGGTGCTGTAGCCCGAAGCGTTCATCACGGTGATGTTGTGGCTCGTGCAGTAGTCCAAATCGATGTGGTCGAGGCCGGTGAAAGCCACGGACAGCATTTTCAGGTTTGGACAACGGCCCATGGTCTCCGCCGAGAGTTTTATGTTGGAAATCACCACTATATCAGCATCACAGATACGACGGGCGAGTTCGTCGGGATTCTCATTGCGATCGGTGAAGAACACAAATTCGTGTCCTTGCTCTTTGAATTCCTTTTGCAGTTGTTCAAATTGTGCATTGCTTATTCCAAGAGGTTCTACGGTAACTATTTTCATATATTTGTGGTTTTTATTATTTGACTGCTTAATATATTCTAAGTAAAGATCGCGTCTCTCCGAGACGCTGGTTATCAGTGAGATTGTCTTTAACCCCACACTGCGTTCTGGTATTCTCCGCTTCGCTATCAAAACAGCCACCGACTGTTTTTTCATGTGGGTTATTGAGATTATGTGTCTCCGACACATTTCGGGTAATGTATTTAGTAATCATTTTAATATTATCCATTACAAATTACAAATTACTAATTATAAAATCGTCCCAATCCAGATGGAAGGGGTATTTCTTTCGATAACGGTCGAGATTTGAATGACTTAGAGAGAAAATCCGCACACATTCCACATCGTTTTCTAGTTGGTGTATGGCGTTTCCGTTTGGACTAACCACCATCGAACTGCCTGAGTGTGGGGTGTCGAGGGCATCTTTCCCCACGCGGTTTACGCCAATGGTGTAGCTCTGGTTTTCGATGGAGCGCGCCTGCAATAGTCGTTGCCATGCCTTGACGCGTGTGGCTGGCCAGTTGGCAACATACACGGCAATATCGTAGTCGAAACAGCTATTGGCGTAGTGGTTGCGTACCCATGTAGGGAAACGAAGGTCGTAGCACACGAAAGGGCAAATGCGCCAGCCGTTTATAAAGATAACCGTGCGCTCATTACCTCTGGTTACGTCCTGTGCCTCAGTACTTAGCCTGAAAGTGTGACGTTTGTTGTAATGTCCTGCCAGCCCACGACTGTCGACGCAACAAAGACGATTGTAAACTTCTTGATTTTCTTTCACATACCAACTGCCCATTATTGTAGCGCCTAGTTTCTTTGCCCATTTATTCATCCAAACAAAAGTGTCTCCTAAGGGTTCTTCGGCAAGGCATAGGGCATTTGGCGAAAATCCCGTGTTGAATGTTTCGGGAAGTATCACCAAATCAACATATTCTGTGATTTGTTTAAACAATTGCTCCAACCTTTTAAAATTGGCTTTTTTGTCCTCCCAAACTATGTCCTGCTGTACTATGGCAATATGTAAATCGTTGTTGTTCATATTATTGGCAGTTGCAAACACGTGTCATTCTTTTTTTTGGTGAAGGGAGCAGGTCTTTTATGTCGAGTTGGTCGTCGTAGGTGAGGGGGTTGGCACGTAAGTCTATGATTTTTAGAGTGCTGTCGAGGTTTTTGAAAGAGTCGGGGAGACGTTTTATTCCGTTGGAAAGCATCATAAGGCTGTCCAATTTCGCCATCGTGCCCATTTCGGCAGGAAGTTCCAGAATACGGTTGCGCGAGAGAATCAGCGTCCTGAGGTTTTGCAAGTTGGCAATCTCTTTGGGGATGGAGTCTAGACGGTTGTAGTTCAAATTTAGAGTAACAAGCTTAGTAAGTGTGCCGATTTCCTTTGGCAGGGAGTGCAATTTGTTGTGGCTCAGGTCGAGATATTCGAGATTTTTTAGTTGAAGTATCGCTTGAGGAAACTCTTTTAACTTATTACGTTTCAACGATAAATGATAGACGCTATCGGGCGTTGTGATTTCTTCGAGCGAGGTGTAAACACGTCCCCGCTGGGCATTGGCCGAAAGGGCCACAATAGCCGTAAGACAAAGCATCACAAATCCTCGCATAATCCTTCGTTTTTATGGTTTTGGAAAAGGGCGAGACATTCCGCCTTGTCTTTATTTAGCTGACTCACAAGTTCTTCGCTTGTGTCGAATTTCTTTATGTCGCGAATTTTTCCGACAAAAGACAAAGTAACCGTCTTGCCGTAAATATCAGAGTCGAAGTCGAACAAATGAACTTCCACCGCACGTTTGTCGCTGCCAAATGTGGGCTGAGAGCCGATGTTGCACATGGCCTTGTGCAATAGGCCATCCACTTCTGTCTCAACGCAGTAAACCCCATCGGTTGGAAGCATTTTGTGCGTGTCGTCGATTTCCACATTAGCGGTAGGAAAATGTAGTGTGCGTCCCACCTCGCGGCCGTGCACCACAGTGCCGGAAATTTGATAGCGGTAGCCGAGCATGCGGTTGGCAAGAATGATTTCGCCAGCCGCCAAAGCCTTGCGTATCTGCGTAGAACTGATTTTTAAGTCGTTGAGAAGTATGCTGCCTTCGTTGGCAATGGCAAAACCGCACTCCTTAGCAAGGACGGGGATATTGTCGAAGTCGTTGTTGGACTTATTGCCGAACATGTTGTCGTAGCCAAGCAGAAGTCCCTTTATTTCAAGCTGTTGCACAAGATATTTGCGGGCGAACTCGCAGGCCGACAGTTGTGCCACATGAGGCGTGAAATGTATCTCCAAAACGTTGTGGATGCCGTATTGTTCTATAATGCGGTAACGTTCTTCGTTGGTGTTGAGCAGATGAAAGCCGTCGTCGTTGCGTAACACATAGCGTGGATGGCAGTCGAAAGTGATGGCAAGCGGCTCTGTGCCGAGTTTTTTGGCGAAAGCCTGCAATGCCTCCAGCACTTTGCGATGGCCAAGATGCACACCATCGAACATACCAACCGACACGGCCATGCCTTTTGGTATCTCGTTTATATTTCCGACGGTGTATATATTCATCACTAGTTTGATTTTCAGATTATTATCCCACAACTAATATTTTGTTGTAGGAGTTGCAAATTTACGCTATTTTTTTGACATTGCGAAAAATGATTTTTTGAGCTACAAAAGTTTGCTTTTTTCAAAAATATTACGTAACTTTGAGTTTTCAAATTAAATACTATAATATTTATATTTTTGAAATTAAATAATTAAGATACAAATCAATACACATTAATTTTATGAAAAAAGGATTATTATTTTCACTGTCGTTCCTTATAGGAGCAATGGCTTTTGCCCAGACTTTTGTGTCTACCACACGCTCGACCAAAAACGTTCTTATTGAAGAGTTCACCGGCATTAACTGCGGCTATTGTCCCGACGGGCATCGCATTGTTGGTGAAGTTATGGCCGCCCACCCCAACAATGTTTTTGCCATAAACATACATGCGGGAAGCTTTGCCGCCAACACATACACGACAACCGACGGGGAGGCAATACGTGCCAACTGGGGTGTAACATCGTTCCCTGCCGGTATGATAAACCGCACTGTATTTACAGGCTCATCGCCGGTATATAACAGAAGTTATTGGTCGACATATTCAAACGCAATTCTTGCACAGCAGGCCTTTGTAAATATTGCCGCACGTTGCACAATCGACTGCGACACCAGAGTGGCTACCGTTACAGTGGAACTCTTCTACACCGACAGCAGCGATGTGTCGGAGAACTTCCTCCAAGTGGCTCTACTTCAGAACAATATCTTGGGACGCCAGAGCGGCTCGGGTTACAACCCCACTCAAGTTATCAATGGTCAGTACAACCATATGCACATGTTTCGCGCCAATATGACAGGCAAAACATGGGGCGACACAATAACCGCAACCGACAGCGGCTCTTTTGTTACCAAAACATACACCTACACCTTGCCCGCAACTATAAGCAATGTGCCAGTTCTTTTACAAGACGTCAACATTCTTGCCTTTGTTACAAAATCCAAGAAAGATGTTGTAAACGTATGTAAAGCAAGCATCACATACACCAATGCCACACCGATCATTTCGAAAATGGAGGCTCTGCCTTTCGAAGGCTGCACGATGGAATTCCCCACATACGCAACTGTTTTTAACATGGGCTCGGATACCATTAGAACCGTTGACATAAAATATGGAATAAGAGGTCAAGCGGCATCCACATACACACGTTCGGGACTGCAGATTTTCCCCGGCAGAAGCGACACCATACATCTGCCAATAATGACAGGCAACTTCACTTCGGGCACAAGCTATACCGGCTATGCAAAGATAACCAGTGCCAATGGCACAGTTATCAACAAAGACTCTGTTACCTGCACTCTTAAGAAAAACCAGAAAGATGCAGCCGGCGGCATGCTCACATTCTCGCTCACAACCGACCGCTACGGTACAGAGACCACCTATAAATTCATGAAAAGCGACGGCACCGTATTGTCGTCGGGCGGTCCCTACACCAACGCCGTACAGACGTACACAATAGCACTGAGAGTCCCCGAAGACGGCTGCTACCGCCTTGAGGTTTACGATTCGGAAGGCGACGGAATCAACGGAGGCTATGGCAACGGCCACTTCAGCCTCACCGACAACAACGGCACTGTATTCTCCGACAATGGTCGATTCACCGACAAGGCCCAGTATTTCCTCAACATCACCCACACCGACGGAGTGCTCGAGGCCGAGGCTGTGGATTTCGTTGTCTATCCCAACCCCGTTAAGAACACCCTCCACATCGAAAGCGAAGAGAACATCAACAAAGCCGAGATTTTCGACATGCAGGGCAGAATAGTGGTTACCAACGAAAACGCCAGCGAAATCAACGTGTCGGCTCTGCCACAAGGCAGCTACATTGTACGCATAACAACTGAAAAAGGTGTTTCCACAAGAACATTTGTAAAAGAATAAAAATCCTTATTGAAAATATAACATTAAAAAAGAAATCACAATGAAAAAAACATTCAGACTTTTAGGCGTAGCCTTAGTTGCTACAGCAATGCTCTTCGCAGGATGCAACAAAAACGAAGAGGAGGAAGAGGACGGAAGCGATGCTTTGGAAGTAAATGTTTCGCAGACAGCGACAACAAAAACCGTCCTTATTGAAGAATTTACCGGCAATCGTTGCGGCTATTGTCCTTACGGCCACAAGTACGCCAACGAGGTAAAAGCTTCTTTGGGTGATAAATGTGTTGTTATCAACTATCATGTAAAAACAAACAACAACCAACTTTCGAATGCTTATACCACAACAGAGGGCTCCACTTTGAACGGTGCTTTCAATGTGGAAGGAGGTTCTTTCGGAATACCGGCAGCTACTTTCAATCGCATCGATTTTGGTGGCTCCTCAAAAATCACGAAAGGCATTCAAACATCCACAAACACTTATCAGCCTTGGGCAGATCAGGTTGTCGCAATGAGTGCATGCGCCAATGTAGCTGCTGCTGCTACCATTAACAAAAGTACTCGAGAACTTAAAGTTCACGTAAAAGCATATTACACCGCAGATGGCACAGGCACTACCAACAAACTGAATATCGCCTTGATTCAAAACAACGTTATGGGCACTCAGTCGGGTGCTTCCGCCAATCCTAGCCAAGTGGTTGGTTCGCAATACCGTCACAATGAAATGTTTCGTGCCTTCCTTACCGGTCAATGGGGTGAGGCCATTTCTCCTATAACTTCTGGTTCTATGATAGACAAAACCTACACATATACAATTCCTGAATCTTATACTTGCATCAGCGATGGAAACGCATCCGAGCCCGCAGTTCTGGACGATATGGAAGTGATTGTTTTCATTACCGAAGCCAACACCAATGTTGTAAACGCTTGTAAAGCTAAAATGACCTTTCAATAAATCATATTCATACGATAGATAAAAACGGAGGAAAAATTCCTCCGTTTTTTTTTCGCTAACGACACAACAAAATACGCTTTGCCACGTTATATAAAATATCATTAAACACCAAAAAAACACCATGAAAAAAACATTCAGATTTTTAGGATTGGCTTTTGTAGCCACAGCCTTGTGCCTTGCGTCCTGCTCCAATGAGGATGAGAAAGAAAACAGCACGAATCCTCCGAATGTCGTAGATGACGACAACGGTGATGACAACGGCAATGGTAACGACAACGACGACCCTGCCAACGACACATTGATTGTCAATGTTTCGCAAGAGCCCTCGACAAGAAATGTACTAATCGAAGAACTTACCGGCAACCTTTGCGGCTATTGTCCTCTCGGCCACAAGGCCGCCAACGAAGTGGTTGCGGCTCATCCTGGCAAAGCCTTTGTAATAAACTACCATGTGCCCGGTGGTTTGGCAAATGCATATACCACATCGGCAGGCGCCGTGTACAACAGTCTTTTTAATGTTGACAACACCGGACATTACAGCATACCCGCAGGAACAATAAACCGCCACGATTTCAATACAGACAATGGAAAACTTACTTTGGACCGAACCAATTACGCTCCGGCAGCAAACCAGATACTCGCCTTGAATGCCTGCGCCAATGTAGCCGCTGCCGCTTCCATCAACAAAAGCACACGCGAACTGAAAGTCAAGGTGCAAGTGTATTTCACTGCCAACGGCGAAGCCAACGAATACAAACTATATGTGGCTCTTATTCAGAACAATATATTGGGTTCTCAGTCTGGAGCCAGTGGCAATCCCGCCCAAGTGGTGGGCTCACAATACCGCCACAACGAGATGTTCCAAAGATTCATTTCTCACTTCAGGTATTCGGCCGCGACACACACATATTCGGCAGGCGACGATATTTCGTCTGTAACGCAAGGCTCACTTTTCGAAAAGGAATACTCCTACACAATTCCTGCCACATTCAGGGATGCCGATAACAACAATTCCGTAACGGCGGTGTTGGAAGACCTCGAAGTTATAGTATTTGTTGCCGAAGGCGAACGCGAAGTGATAAACGTATGCAAAGCCGATATGTCCTATAGACAATAGTTTTTTCATAATATTTGACTTTTGGAGGGAAAACCATGCGTTTTTCCTCCTTTTTTTTCACCGACAAACAACAATAATGAATTATTGGCGTTATTAATAAATCAATAATAAAAAACAACTGACACATGAAAAAACGCTATACTCTTTTTGTCGCGACATTGCTTGCAGCAATTGTTTTTGTTTCGTGCACAAAGGACGACGACAAGCCCGACACCAGTTTTGCCGCTTCGGTTACCGCTTCGACAATGCCTCAGGAGAAAAACGCCCTTGTGGAACATTTCACCGGTGTGCAGAGCGAACAGAGTGCCGTAGGACATCGCATCCTTAACGGACTTTTGGTAACCCATCCGGGCAGGATTTTCTGCATAAACATCAACACCGGCTACTATTCCAACGGCGTTTTCACAACGGAATTCGGCACCGACTTGGCTGTTAACAGCCAGCCCACCGACTATCCTTCGGGAACCGTGAACAGACATTTCTTCGGCATGTACTCCATGGATTCGATAAACGGAGGCACCGCCATTCCTATCACTTATTTCGCCAATGCTGCCGACATAATAATGGGGCAGACCGCCATTGCCAACCTCGACGCCAAGGCAAAAATCGACTCCTCCACACGCGAACTCTCTGTGGCTGTGGCCATTTACTACACCGAGATGGATACCGTGAATCCCACTCACAAATTAAATGTGGCACTTATTGAAGACAGCCTCTGGGGACGGCAGGAGGGAGGCTCCACACAAAATCCCACACAATTTGATTTCGACAACAGTCAATACTGCCATAAGCACGTATTGCGCCACCTCGTTACCGGACAATGGGGCGTGGATATAATCCCAACCACCGGCAGGCAGATCCGCAAAGTGGTGAAATACACCATTCCCGACCAGATTTCGAATGTGGATGTCAATCTCAACCATCTGAAAGTCATCGTGTTCCTAGCCCAAGACAAAGACGAAATCCTAAACGTTTGCGAAGCACGAATGGAAGTAAATTGACAACTAACAATTACTCATTGTTAATTACTAATTTCTGATTATCATGAATCGTGGATTTGGAAGCGACAACCATTCGGGAATATCACCCGAAGTGATTGAAGCCATACAGCAGGCCAATACCGACCATGCCCTTGCCTACGGCGAGGACGAACTCACTGTGGAACTGGAACAGCTTTTCAAACAATATTTCGGCGAAAATGCCAGTGTTTTCCCTGTTTTCAACGGCACTGGAGCAAACGTGCTCTGCCTCGATGCCATGTTGCGTTCTCACAACGCCGTCATCTGTGCCGAGACAGCCCACATCAACGTTGACGAGTGCGGCGCCCCGCAACGTATAACGGGTGCCAAACTGCTCACCGTAGCCACCCCCGACGGCAAACTAACCCCCGAACTGATAAAACAGCACCTGCACGGCATCGGTTTCCAGCATCACTCGCAGCCCAGAGTAGTTTCTGTGGCGCAATCTACAGAGCTGGGTACGCTGTACACTTTGGAAGAGCTTAAGACGCTGTCGGATTTCGTCCATGCCAACAATATGCTTCTGCATATCGACGGGGCGCGTCTGGCCAACGCCGCAGTGGCTTTGGGATGCACTTTCCGCCAGATGACCACCGACATCGGTGCCGACGCCATATCCTTTGGCGGTACCAAAAACGGCCTGATGATGGGGGAGAGTGTGGTGCTGCTCAATCCCGCTCTTAACGAGGATTTCCTCTACCGCCGCAAGCAAGCCATGCAGCTCTGCTCCAAAATGAGGTTTGTGTCGGCTCAGTTCCTCGCATACCTCGAAAACGACCTCTGGCGCCGCAACGCCGAGCACTCCAATGCCATGGCTCAACTCCTTTACCAGCAGGTGAAAGACCTGCCCGGACTGGAGATAGTGTATCCCGTTCAGGTGAACGCCGTTTTCGCCAAACTGCCGCACGAGGTGTGGACCAAACTGCAGGAACATTACTTCTTCTACGACTGGGACGAGGCCGAAAATGTGGTGCGCTGGATGTGCAGTTTCGATACCCAAAAAGAGGATATTTTGCAGTTTGTGGAGTGTCTGAAAGGCATTTTGAACGATTACAACAACAAGAAATAAAAACCGCTTGCGCTCTGTATTGTTTTGCTAAACAATAAATTACGGCTATCGCAAAAATTATTGGCAAAAAATATTTGGCAGAACGGAAAAAAAAGCGTACTTTTGCACCCGATTTCGAAATTAATTTTTATCGGAATTGGCCCCTTAGCTCAGTTGGTTAGAGCATCTGACTCATAATCAGGGGGTCCTAGGTTCGAGCCCTAGAGGGGCCACAAAAGACGAGGTTTCAGCCTCGTTTTTTTTGTTCATATATCGACTTGGTTTTACGAACAAAAAAACGTATTTTTGTAGAGGATAATCTTTTATCACAGAAACTCCAAACTATTTTAAAACAGGTGGTTACGACATTTTCGACAAATATGGGAAACATCGCTAAATATATTTCTATTCTGTGCATTGCGGCACTACCATTGTTTTGTACATCGTGCAAGGACAACGAAAAGGAACCGACACGATTGAAAAACATTGTGTCCATCTACGGACGTCCCGACTATGAAGAGAAACAGGGATTTCTTCCTGTTGAGATTTTCCGCAAGGACGACGGCTGGTACGCACATTACATCACAAGAACGGGCAAACCCTTGGCCGACACCAAATTGAATGTCCGGTACTACGACAATGACACCACTGTCGTTTATTTCGACGAAATCTCCGACGGTCCTGCCGGTTATTACACCCTTTATTTTATGGATTATGGCCGTTTGATGTACACTTCATCGCAAGGCGAGAAGTACGACTACGGAGTATATTTCTACGATAACAGTTTCGATGTGAGTAACTTAGAAAAGGCGTTGAGACGCATCAAAAAAATGGAGCCCGATGATTTCCACAGCACGGAGTACATCGCCGACAGTTTGAAACATTTGATTAAATACAATCCTGCAACGCTCGAATATCCGATGGACTCTATTGAATTGTCTGATTTCTGGATGGAAACACAAACTTCACCGGACGGGAAACTGCGTATCTATTGCATCAGATATTATTTTGGTGGATGTGGATATGGCAATCATCCGGAAATGATTGTAGCACAATACAATGCGGACGGAAATGTGGCGTTTGTCGATGATTTCTCATTCACCGACTACGAATATGAACATAGTTATAATTTCCCGCATATTTACATCACTATATTAGGTCAGCAGGATGATGGTGATAAGACGTTATATCTCACCGAAACAATGACTTACGATGAATATTCCGACGGTGCAATCCATAAAATACTCCGTGCATACGCTATAGAAAACGGCGGTCTTGTTCAGAAAAACATCTTCAAAACCGCCACAAAAACCATCTCCGAAATCGATGTCAGATTTTTTGACGAAGAACGCACCTCGTTGGATTATCCCATGTTCCGCCATATTCCCGACACAAAGACCATCCTTGTGCCGCTGCTGAAAACCGAAAAGTTGGAAGGGCCAGTCACTCAATGCATTGTCTATCAATGGGATGGAAAATATTTCTCGTACAAAGGCACTGAATCGGCAACCAAATTCAATAAAAAATAATCGAACATGAAACGCGTTCTGCCATTCTTTCTGTCTGTTTTTCTGACAATTACATCCTTATCGCAAACCCACGACACTGTAAGGCGCAGCAAAATTTGGCTCAATGCCGAGTTCGAGCATTTTTTCAGGGACAACGAGTTTTCGGCCGAAAAGATAAGCGGCTACACCTTGCCGGGATTCTATTTTCGTCCACGGGTGGTGTGGAAGGTGGAAAAGCGTGTGCGACTGGAGGCCGGACTGCACTGGCTGCACTACTGGGGCGCTACTTCATATCCGGAGAGGATTTCATTCACTGCCTTTCCCGAAATGGGGGAGGAGTCCCGCCCAAGCCACGTGCTGCCGTGGATGCAGGCTCGTGTGGATGTTCTGCCACAACTGTCGTTTGTATTCGGTAGTTTGGAAAACAAAGACGGTCACAGACTTCCGCGTCCGCTCTACGACCCCGAGCTGCTTTATGCCGCCGACCCCGAGGCAGGGATTCAGATGTTGCTCGATTTCAAATACTTCGACGCCGACATCTGGATGGATTGGAAGGAGTTTATTTTCCGCGGAAGCGAGACGCAGGAACGTTTCATCTTTGGTTTTTCTGGAAAATCGGATTTGTTGCAAGACAAACTAGTAAACCTGTCGATGTCGATACCCGTCCACGTGCTTGCGCAACACACTGGAGGCGAAATGCTTGCACAAGAGCTCGACCCAATTTCGGTGTTCAACTTTGCGGGTGGCGTGGAGCTGACTTACAATGGTAGGGTGCAGTTAAAAGCCGGCTGCAATTTGATGGGCTTTGTCCACAACGGCAATGCAGCACTGCCTTTCCGTCAAGGCTGGGGCGTTTATCCACACATAGGAATGGACTTCAAAGGCCTTGCGTTCGACATCGCCTATTGGCACGGCGACGACTTTGTGCCGTTGCTCGGAAGTCCGCATTTTTCAAGCATTTCGGTAAACACCCCCGGACTTGTGTTCGACCCGATGGACATGCTTGTCGTCAACGCTTCGTACAAAATGCGACAGTTCCGCTATACCACGCTTACGTTCGACGCGCTGTCGTACATCTATTTCCCATATTCCGGCGACCGTCCGGGTTACACGAAAGTGGAGAGGGGAGCGGCGGCCAGCTTTTCCTTCGGTTTCAATCTGAAAATAAACCCTCTGCAGCCACTACAACGAAAAAAGTCGTTAAAGAAGGCTATATCTATGCCTAATTTCTGAACGATTTCAGAAGTGTTTTGCAAAAATAAAAAAGGCATAGAAACAATTGCCTCTATGCCAAGTGTATAAAATTAGAAGAAGATTCTAGTTGAAAATGTCTTTCATTTTGCTGAAAAAGCCTTTTTCCTGCTTTGTGGGATTGGGCTGGAAATTGGGCGAGTTACGCAGTTTCTCAAGTATTTCGCGTTCCTCTTTGTTAGTGGCTTTTGGTATCCAAACGTTGATACTCACAAGCATGTCGCCTGTGCCGTAGCCGTTCACATCGGGCAGACCTTTGCCTCTGAGCCTCAGTATCTTGCCCGAAGGTGTGCCGGGTTCTATCTTCATTTTCACCTTGCCCTGCAAAGTTGGTATCTCGAGGCTAGTGCCGAGGGTTGCGTCCACAAAGTTGATGTAGGCTGTGTACAGAAGGTTGTTTTCCTGACGTTCGAAAGTGTCGTGGGGCAGCTCCTCTATTTGCACTATCAGGTCGCCGGGAACGCCGTTGTGCGGACCCGCATGGCCTTTGCCGCTGAGCTGGAACTGCATTCCTTCGGCCACACCGCGGGGGATGGGAACGGTCACCACCTCTTCGGCAAGCTGCACGCCTTCGCCGTTGCAGTCGGGACATTTGTGTTTCACAATCTTGCCCAAGCCGTTGCAGTGCGGGCAGGTGGACTGTGTCTGCATCTGTCCGAGGATAGTGCGGCGCACCTCAACCACAACGCCGGCGCCGTGGCAGTGTCCGCAGGTCTCCATCTCGCCGTCCTTGGAGCCGGAGCCGTGGCAGGTCTTGCAAGTTACATATTTCTTTACTTTGTATTTCTTTTCAACGCCCTGCGCGATGTCTTCGAGGGTTACTTTGGCTTTGATACGCAGGTTGCCGCCGCGTTGCACACGTTGCTGCGAGCGTCCGCCGCTGCCACCGAAACCGCCGAAGCCGCTGAATCCGCCACCTCCGAAATTGAAACCGCGTCCGAACACGCTGTTCAGTATGTCGTTGAGGTCGAAATCGGCGAAACCGCCGCCTCCGAAACCGCCGCCAGCAGAGCCATCAACTCCAGCATGGCCGAACTGGTCGTAACGTGCCTTTTTGTCAGGGTCGCTGAGGACGGAATAGGCCTCGGCGGCCTCCTTGAATTTCTCCTCGGCCTCTTTGTCGCCGGGGTTGCGGTCGGGATGGTATTTCAAAGCAAGTTTACGGTAGGCCTTTTTCAAGTCTTCCGCAGTGGCGTTTTTGTCAACGCCAAGAACTTCGTAGTAATCTCTTTTTGCCATAATTCACAATTGCCTTTCTATATTGCGACAACCACCTTTGGGAAACGCAACACCTTGTCGTTCAGATAGTAGCCTTTCTCCACCACGTCGATTACTGTGCCTTTCTGCGATTCTTCGGCGGCGGGGAACTGGGTTACGGCCTCGTGCAGCTCTTCGCTGAATTTTTCGCCTTTGGCTTCGATTTCTTTCAGACCTTTCTGCTGTAGTATGTTCATCAGTTTGTTGTAGATAAGCTGCACGCCTTCGCGCGAAGCCTCGTCGGTCATCGACTGGAGGGCTCTTTCGAGGTCGTCGATAACGGGGAGTATGGCTTTTATGGTGTCGGAAGCGCCGTTGATAAGCAAGTCGGCTTTCTCTTTGGTGGTGCGCTTGCGGTAGTTCTCGTACTCCGAATAGGTGCGCAGGTATTTGTCGTTCAACTCGTTGAGTTTCTCGCCGAGTTCCTGAATTGTCTCTTTGTCGGTTTTGTGGTGTTTTTTGTTTTTCTTTTCTTCGTTTTCGTTATTCGCCTCAGGCTGTGGTGTCTCGACATTATCGTCGGGTTGTGCCGAGGTGTTTTCCTCGTTTATTTCAACATCTTGAGGGTCAGTATTTTTGGTATTTTCGTCCATTGCGGTGTGTTTGTTTTTATTTTTTTTGAATATCATTTTGTATGACAGTTTTTTATGTTTCAAAAAGTTTGCCAAAGGGGGATGTTATGACAAAATGTCACTTTTTGGACTCTTTGTTTGTCGTTTCGGGGGTTGTCCAGATATAGATGTCAGTCTTTGTGCGCGGACGTATGTCGCCGTACCAGTGGAATCCTTTGATAAATTTCTCGCTTTCGGGAAGTTGCAATACTGGATAGGCTTTCATGTCGGGATTGGTGTAGGTGGCCACGCGGTAGGGCTTGCGGTTGCGTATATAGATGCGCATGTCGGAGCCGACGCCGACGTTGACGCCGAGCAACTCCTGCGTTTTGTCGGCTTTGTCCTCGGTTATATAATACACCGACTGCGCGTTGCCGAGCACGTCGGCATAGGTAGGCTCGCCTTCGGTGAAATATACCACGCCTTTCTTGCCTTTGACTTGGTTGTACTGCGTTTCGGCAACTTTCTGACTTACAAAGGCATTGCCGTTAAGATAAACATTTTTCACGCCATTTGTGTCCATTTTCAGAACAATGGTGTCGGCGGTACACTGTGAGCTGTCGTACCAAGCGATAGGGGAGTAATAGAGGGTGAGCAGCGAATCTGGCACGTTGTAAAAGGCCGAGTCGCACTGCCCCTGCACGTCGCTGCGGAACAGACGCACTTTGTGGTAGGCGCTCACGGTCTGGATTTCGTTGTCGTCGTTGATGGTGGAATACACCGTGTCGCTGTGCATGAAGAGAGTGTCGTATTTGTCATTTACAAAATGAGCTGTGGCGCTGTCGGTGAGGTAGTTGTAATGTTTCTTCCCGTCAGTTTCGCCGTAATGGCCGGTGCAAAAGATATTGTTGGCCGAATCCCAGATATTTACGTTGTGTTTGGCAATGCCGAACTTGGTGTTGCGGTAGTAGTCGAGGGTGTCGCACGTAAGACGCTGGTTGCCATTGTATATGGTCGATTTTTTCACTGAAGTGGCATGGCCGTCGTCGGTGTTGTAGGTGCCGTTCTCACTATATATTATAGTACTGTCGTTGGTGAAAATGTGCGTGGGGCCGTGGAACACCGCAAGTTTGGTGTTTGTGTTGTAAGTCATTGTGTCGGAGGTGAGTACCGTTGTGGAGTCGGTAAGCATCACATCGTCGTAGATGAAAAACTCGTTTTTGTCGGCGTAGTAGAGTCCGTTGTAGCTGTCGAGGGTTTTGTCGCCGTTCACAGCGTGTCCGTGGTAGGTGTATTTTGCTGTCTCGGTTCTTCGGCTGTACGATATGTAAGTGGTTGTAAGCGATGTGGCTCCATCGACTAGCAGAACTTCGTCGCCCCAAATTTCCACCACACGGGTGTTGCCGTTGTAGAAAAGTTCGTCGCCGAAAATGGTGGTGGTGTCCGAAATTTCGATGACAATGTTGCCAAAGGCGGTGAAATTGTTTTTCTTTGTGTCGTAGTGCGCCGAATCGGAGTTCAACACCATACCTTCGTGGGTAGCTTTCACTGTTTTGTACAAAATCCACACGTCGGGATTATCGGCCCTTCGAGCACCCATGCCCGACTGGTATTCGATTAGTTTTTGGGCGTTGGCACCTAAGCCGAAAAACAGCGCAAGTAGCGATATTACAATGGTTTTACGTAACATTTAACCTCTGTTTTGAATATGCAAATTTACACAAAAAAAATGACTTTTATGCCGACATTTTTAAAATTGGACACGAATTGCCGAATATAATTATTAAACTAAAACCCAAAACGTGTCGGAGACACGTGATATCAATAACCCCACATGAAAAAACAGCCAGTGGCTGTTTTGATAGCGAAGCGGAGAATACCAGAACGCAGTGTGGGGGAGCCTAAAACATACAAAAAGGGCGTCTCGGAGAGACGCGACCTTTACTTATTAAAAAAAATCAAGCAGTAAAATGCTCTGATCACGCAAAAATCCTCATCATGCAGCACATCAAAACCATTCCAAACGAACTCGGATTAAGAACAAAAACCATTGCCCCAACACGCACTATTGTTTTACAAATATCTAAAAATGTGTCTATTACAGTGTTGGTGTCGAAATAATTTTGCCATTACGAAAAAAAATCGTACTTTTGCAGTCCGAATTTGGTTCATCCGAAGCAACTTTTTGCCAAGGATGATTAAAAGGGAATCGGGTGCAAATCCCGGACAGTCCCGCTGCTGTAAGCTCCGCCAAAGTCGTTTCCAAATCCCCTGCCACTGTCCTTCGAGGATGGGAAGGCCGCGAAACGACGGAGTAAGTCAGAAGACCTGCCAATTTTCGTTTTTGAAAAGCTTTCGAGGAAAGAGCTTGAAAAAAGACAACACGTCAATGTTCGATTTTTTTTCACGATTTTTTGAAAGCTGTTTTGAGTTAGAAAGTCAAAATAGTTTATGCTGTCGCACGGAAAAACAATGATGGGAAAAAACAAGGTGTCTTGCGGTTATGCCGCAACAGATGCCTTATTTGCCATTGTGTCTTTGCCATCGTGTTTCATTGCCACGGCATTTGTAAAATTATAAAATTCAAATCATTATGGTTAAAAAACTTGTCATTTTAGCTTTTTCGCTGGCTTTTAGTGCCGGACTTTTCGCACAAAGTGGTGACGCCACAATCGCACCGAGTCAAATCAAATTCTGGGTAGGAAGTGGCAGCAACGAAGTTGTATTTGCCGTAAATTTCGGCGACCCCGACACCTGTATAGCATGGGGTTTCCGTTTCACCTCCGACAGTGTTACAGTTGAGGAAATGATGGATTCCATCGTCGCTGCCGACTATCGTTTCAGCTATTCCGGCTCTGGCGGAGTGATGAGCACAATCAACTTCACACCGACAAGAGGTATAACTTTCGACGCTCAAGCAAACAATTGGATGTACAATGTCAACGGTGATTTGGCAAACTGGGGATACACCCAGCAGTATGTCAAGGACGGCGATTTCGTGAAATGGGGCGATGGCGATGTTGCAACTTATACTCAAACAACAGGTTGGCCTTGGATATTTGAATGGTCGCAAACTGTAAATCCTGTTGGTGTTCCCGATGCCACAATGGATCCAACTAAAATCAAATACTGGATTGGCACAGGCAGCCATGAAGTTGTCTTCGCAGCAAACTGGGCCAACCCCGACACCTGTTTGGCTTGGGGCTATCGCTTCAGTTCCGACAGCATCATTGTTTCCGACATGATGACAGACATTGCCAATGCCGACTACCGCTTCACCTTCGACTCTGCTTCGGGCTGGCTTCTCGACATTAAATATATCAATGGAACCGACACACTGAAAAAGGCTTCTGGCAGCTATTGGATGTACAACGTGAACGGTGTTGCTGCTCAAAACCTATTTACATCGCAGTACGTAAAAGATGGAGATTTCGTAAAATTTGGTGATGTAAGTGTTGCAGTTGTAAACGACACCGACTCTTGGGGTTATCCCTCCGATGTGGCTTGGACAAAACCTGTTACGCCCGTATATGCTCTCGATGCCTTGATGGATGCCTCCAACATCGTTTACTGGGTAGGAACAGGCAGCAACGAAGTGGTATTCGCCACAAACTGGGCCAACCCCGACACCTGCCTGGCTTGGGGCTACCGCTTCAGTTCCGACAGCATCCTTGTTTCCGACATGATGACAGACATTGCCAATGCCGACTACCGTTTCAGCTTCGACTCCGCTTCGGGCTGGCTCCTCGACATTAAATTTATTAATGGAACCGACACACTGAAAAAGGCTTCTGGAAGCTATTGGATGTACAACGTGAACGGTGTTGCTGCTCAAAACTTATTTACATCTCAGTATGTTAAAGACAATGATTTCGTGAAATTTGGCGATGTAAGTGTTGCAGTTGTAAACGACACCGACTCTTGGGGTTATCCCTCCAATGTGGTTTGGACAACTCCCGTTGATCCCGTAAGCGTTCCTTCAGGAACCACCCCGACAGATGCCACTATTGCCGCCAGCGACATCGTTTACTGGGTAGGAACAGGCAGCAACGGAGTCGTTTTCGCCGTAAACTGGGCTACTCCCGACACCTGCCTCGCATGGGGTTACCGTTTCAGCTCCGACAGCGTTACAGTGGCTCAGGTGATTAGCGACATAGCCGCCGCCGACCCGCGTTTCAGCTACGACAGCTCAATGTCCAGCTACGGTGCTTACATGAACGACATCCGTTTCGCCATCTCGGCCAACGACACCCTGAAACGCACCGGCAGCTATTGGATGTACAACGTGAACGGCGTTTCGGCCATGGTATCTTTCGACGCACAATATGTAAAAAACAACGATTTTATCAAATTTGGCGACGAATCGGTTGGTGTAATGACCGACACCGTTATGTACTTCTACGTTTGGACAAAAACTGTTACTCCCGTTTCCATACCTCAAGGTCAGCAGAGCATAGTTACTGCCAACTCCTTGAATTTCAACGTTTATCCCAATCCTGCCACCACACATGCCACTATCGCAGTTGAAGGCGCAGGCAAGGGCACACAGATTGTCCTGCTCGACGTTTGCGGAAAAGAACTTTACAGAACCGACGCCGAAAACGACGGTAACTACACCGTCAATGTATTGGCATTGCCGAAAGGCGTTTATTTCGTAAGCGTGCGTAACAACAACGCCGCCACAACAACCAAACTTATTGTAAAATAATAAGATAACCGAAAATGAAACGATTCCTCATTGAAGCGTTAATGTTGTTCGCAGTTTGCGGTGCAGCCACAGCCCAGTTCGACGGGGCTGTGGGCACCACCGGCTGCAAAGCTATACAGTACAACGACAGCCGAATAGTGAACTGGGCCACCAGTTGCACCGTTTATCGCGGTTTATGCAAAATTGACGACACCTCCGCCAATCCCGCCCGTGCCAGCTTCGGCAGCGACACAGCGGGAATAGGCCCGGCTACAGCAAGCAACACCATGGCGGCCGTGAGTCTCGGCGACAGCGGCGTGGCCGTGCTCACCTTCGAAACGCCCATCGCCGACGGCGAAGGTCCCGATTTCGCTGTGTACGAGAACGGCTTCGGCGACGGTTTCCTCGAACTGGCTTTTGTGGAGGTAAGCTCCGACGGACAACGCTTCGTGCGTTTCCCCGCCACCTCCAACACACCTACCACTTCGCAGGTGGGCAGTTTCGCCAACAATATGGACCCCACACTGATGAACAACCTTGCGGGGAAATACCGCATCGGATGGGGCACGCCGTTCGATTTGAACGAGTTGCGCGACAGTGCCGGACTCGACATTAACAACATAACCCACGTGCGTTTGGTTGACTGCATAGGCACCATCGATCCGCAGTACTGCACCTACGACGCCCACGGCAACATCGTCAACGACCCTTATCCCACTGCTTTCAACAGCGGCGGTTTCGACCTCACTGGCGTGGCTGTGCTTAACCAGCGCAGCGCGGATATCTCTGTGGCTGATTTGGACAATGTAAAGGTGTTTCCCAATCCCTGCCGCGACTTTGTGCAGCTCTCCGGAATGCCGATAGGAGAGGAGTACCGCATCTACGACCTCTGCGGCAAGACAGTGGCTACAGGAATCTGCCAGAGCAATTCCTTCTGTATCAGCACACAAGCCCTGCAGCAAGGTGTGTATGTGCTGAAAATAGGACGCGTGGCAAAAAAAATAGTCAAGAAATAAAAACTCATTATTCCATTATCTTAGCGTAAGGCGTAGCTGTAACGGCTGCGCCTTTTCTTTTTCAGCAGAAATGCATCTGTCTTTTTATTGTGTATCATAGCATAGCATATAAAAAAAACACAACCATTACGGTTGTGTTTTTTGGTCTATAGGTCAAATTGCAGG
>DBXF01000010.1:0-8641 GCA_002309295.1 Bacteroidales bacterium UBA1219
GTCAGTATTCAGTTGTCAGTATTCAGGGGGCAGTTGTTAGTTTGGAGTTTTCAGTTAAACAACTAAACAATTAAACAGTTCAACGAACAAATCACCTATCACTAATCACAAATCACTAAAAAAATCGTATCTTTGCAAAACCATTTGACAAAGGATTTTGACTTATGAACATAATAATAATAGGTACGGCATACCCTTATCGTGGCGGGCTGGCGGCGTTCAACGAGCGTCTTGCCACCGAGTTCCAGCGTCAGGGCAACAACGTGGAGATGTACACTTTCACCCTGCAATATCCCAATTTTCTTTTCCCGGGCAAGACGCAGTTCAGTCCCGACCCGGCTCCCAAAAATCTGACCATCTCCCGCAAGGTGAATTCCTGCAATCCTTTCAACTGGATCAAGGTGGGCAAAGAGATTGCAAAAAAACGTCCCGACGTGGTTGTTTTCGCCTACTGGATGTCGTTCATGGCACCCTGTTTCGGCACCATCGCCCGCAAGATTCGCAAAAACAATCACACCAAAATTATGGCGTTGGTACATAATATGATACCCCACGAGCCCAACATCCTCGACCGTTTCCTGCCTCCCTATTTCGTCAAATCGATGGACGGTTTTATGGCGCTTTCGGAGTCGGTGGTGAAGGATATTGAACATTTCGACAAACGCGGCTGTCCCAAAAGCTTCTCGCCCCATCCCATCTACGACCATTACGGCATTCGGCTCGGCCGCGACGAGGCTCTACAGCTGCTCAACCTCGACCCGAAATACCGCTATGTGCTGTTTTTCGGCTTTATACGTGCCTACAAAGGCTTGGATTTGTTGATTGACGCCTTTGCCGACCCATGGCTGAAGCATTCGGACATAAAACTGATTGTGGCTGGCGAGTTCTACGGCGACTCTACCCCATATCTCTCGCAGATAGATCAACTTGGCATCGCCGACAAGATAGTGCTCTGCACCGATTTCATACCCGACGGAGAGGTAAACCGTTATTTCAGCGCCGCCGACATAGTGGCACAGCCTTACAAAACAGCCACCCAGAGCGGAGTGACGCAGATTGCCTTCCATTTCGAGAAAGCCATGCTTGTAACCAACGTCGGCGGATTGCCCGAGATAGTCCCCGACGGGAAAATCGGTTACGTGGTGGAACCCGACAGTGAGCAAATTGCCGCCGCATTGCGCAAATTCTTCGAAGAAAACAAACGCGAGGAGTTCGAGAAAAACATTGTGGAGGAAAAGCAGAAATATTCGTGGTCGCGGTTTACCGATACTCTCAAAGCCCTTGCCGACAGTATTACAAAAGAATAATTTCTTCCGTTTCGACGAATACAAAAAAAAACGGCACTCCGCATTATCGGACTGCCGTTTTTTTCATAAGCTGTTATAATTTATTTTTTGCTTGAATCTTCGGTGGTGAGTTTGAAACCAACTCCGTGGATATTCACAATTTTCACCGCGGGGTCGTCTTTCAGGTAACGGCGCAGTTTGGTGATATACACGTCCATGCTACGGGCAGCGAAATAGCTGTCGTCCTTCCAGATTTTGTTGAGGGTCGTGGCTCTGTCCACCACTTGGTTGAAATTGAGGCAGAACAGATGCATCAGGTCGGCTTCCTTCGAAGTAAGATGGCGTTCTTCACCGTTGATGGTTAGCGACTGGCGGTCGGCATTGAACACAAACTGACCGATGTTGAAAACGCTTGCCGAAGGTTTCTCGTCTTTGCAGCGTCGAAGCACGGCGTTGATACGTGCAAACAACTCTTCGATGCTGAAGGGTTTTGTGATATAGTCGTCGGCACCAATCTCGAAGCCTTTCAGTTTGTCGTTTTCGAGGGTTTTGGCGGTAAGGAAAATCACGGGCATTGCCGGGTTGATACGTTTTATCTCCTGAGCCACGGTAAAACCGTCTTTTATCGGCATCATCACGTCGAGCACACAGATGTCGATATTGTCTTCGTTGCGGAATATCTCCACCGCTTTTTCGCCGTCGATAGCCAAGAAAACGTTACATCCTTTCTGTTTCAGATATGCACGCAGAATTGTTCCCAAGTTGGGATCGTCCTCGGCCAAAAGTATGTTAATCATGTCGTTGTTCATAATGTGTTGTGTGTTTGTTATTTCTTATTTCTTATTCTGTTATTGTTATTTTCAAAATTTTGTCGCCCTGACGGATTTTGTCTATCACGTCCAGGCCTTCGTACACCTTTCCGAAACAGGTGTGGTGACGGTCGAGGTGCTGTGTGTTTTCGCGGTTATGGCAGATAAAGAACTGTGATCCTCCTGTGTCACGTCCTGCATGGGCCATGGAAAGCACGCCACGGTCGTGGTATTGGTTGTCGCCGTCGAGTTCACATTTGATGGTATATCCCGGACCGCCGGTGCCGTCGCCGCGAGGACAGCCGCCTTGTATCACAAAATTGGGTATCACGCGATGGAATGTAAGACCATCGTAAAAGCCGCTTTTTGCCAACTTTACAAAATTGGCAACGGTGTTGGGTGCATCTTTCTCGTAAAAACGCACTTTCATTGTCCCCTTGACGGTTTCTATTATAGCTTCCATTGTCTTAACTTATTATATGTTTGTTGTTTATGTCTCTTTTTTTTAATATTAACTCAAATATTAAAAAAATATTGTGTGTTTCTGAAAATATTTTTTTATTTGCACGATGCCGACTTGAAAATCCTGTTCCAGCGTATCTTCTTAAAGAAGGATTTCTGGTCCTTGTCCCACGAAAACAGCACCCTCGTGGCCTTGCCAACGATGTGGTCCTCAGGCACAAAGCCCCAGTAGCGGCTGTCGGCGGAGTTGTGGCGGTTGTCGCNNAGTAGTAGTCCATCTTGAAGGTGTACGATGTCGTTTCTTTGTCGTTGATGAAAATTTTGCCGTTACGCACTTCAAATTTGTTACCCTCGAACACCTCTATAGCTCGGCGGTAGATTGGCAGGTTTTCGGCGGTAAGCCGCACCGTTTCACCGGCTTTGGGTATCCACACAGGACCGAAATTATCCACGTTCCAGCCATTGCTTTCCACGTATGGGAAAATGTCCGGTTCGCTAAAGCCTGGACACATCTCTGTCGGAAAGACAGCCTTCACGCCTTGACGGGCTTTCAGCTTTTCAGCAGTTTCGGCGGTGAGCGGAAGAGTGTAGTAGCAGTAGCGGGCTTTGTCTATTATCTCCTGCGGTATCCCAAATTCTTCGCTCATTTTTTGTGCAATATTTGTCCAGTTGGAATAATTCACTAAAATCTTCACAAGGAACTCGGTTGTGTCGTCGATTTCGTCAAACGAAGCCGCTGCGATGTCGGGAGTGAGCACGGGTTCCCACCCTTCTAAAAGATCCGATTTGGAGATTTTGTCGAGCTGTGTCTTGTTAACAGTGATATAGGTGCACTGCAGACCGTCAATAACCTGCATATATGAGGCATCCTCGTTGGATATGCCGATTTTGAGCAGTTCGTCGGGAGACAGCGGTGTTGCACCCTGCTGCATTTCAACAACATGGCGAAACTGCAATTCCGAAGGATTGTCAATCTGCTTGCCGTTGATATACACCATGCGATGTTTTATCTCCAGCGTTTCGCCAGGCAGTCCGATGGTGCGTTTGATGAAATTCTCGCGTTTGTCCACAGGCCGGGTTATTATCTTGCCGAACAACTCGGGGTGGTTAAGCACATATTCACGACTGGTATTCATGTCGATACCGTTTTTGCGACTTACTTGCCGCACTATCTGATGGTAGCTGACATTGCTCTGATATTCCAGCGAAACGGTATCGCCGTCGGGGAAGTTGAACACAGTTGCGTCGTAACGTTCCACGTTGCATTGGCCGTAGCGGTGATATGGCAGCTGGATAATGTCGGAGAAAGATTTTACATTGCCGTTGGTTAATGGCAACGAGTGGTGTATCAGAGGGAAAGCAATGGGCGTCATCGGAAAACGGGGACCGTAGGATGTCTTGCTAACGTAAAGGAAATCACCCACCATAAGGGATTTCTCCATCGACGAAGAGGGTATGTTGTACAGTTCGAAAACGAAAGTGCGTATCAGGTGAGCGGCCACCAAGGCAAAAATCAGCGCCTCCGCCCACTCGCGGGCAGAGCTCACCTTGCGTACCGGCAAATCCTTGGGATTGGAGTAGACCATCTTGGGCGAAATTCCCAAATAAGGCAGGTAGATGAAAGGGAATATCACTGCCAAAGTCTGCTCCAGCAAGCCGTAGCGACGGAATGCCTTGGCGGTTTCCACAACCAGAAGCAGGTATGTGAAAATATTGATTGCCGGAATGAGCATATAAATGTACCATTTCCAGCTCTTTGCAAGCACATCTTTAATCCATACCACTATATTATATATAGGCACAAGCGCTTTCCACTTGGGGATGCCTGCTTTGCCAAAAACAAACCACAGTCCGTAAAACGGTGCCAGAAGATACACCAAAAGCAAAATCTCAAATATCATATCTTGTGTTTTTTATCTTGTTTTAATAATGTAAAAGTATATATTAACGTCTCAGCTCTTTAATTATTGCATTTTATGAAAAAAAGATTTTAAATTCGTCACATCAGTTTGCTTCGTTTGAAAAGATACGGCTGCAACACTTGGTCGAAACCTTTGCCGACATCAACTTCCACATAATCAACACCATGGGCCAACGCTTTTTTCTTTATGTCGTTCATTTTGCTTTGTACCGCATCGTGATATTTGTCGGCAAGCGCTTTTGGCGAGAGTTTTATTTTTCGGCCGTTCTCCATATCCACAAACTGGTGTGGACGGTTGTCGTAGTCGAAATCCACCTCGAGACGTTTGTCGAGTGTGTGGAAAAGTATCACCTCGTGCTTGCAGTGCCGCAGATGCCGTATGGCGTCGAAAAGTCGTGCCTGTTCTTCGTCGCTGACAAGGGCATCGGTGAAAATTACCACCAGCGAACGACGGTGGAGCTTTTCGGCAAGCAGGTGCAGCGGCTCCGAAATCAAGGTCGTCTCAGGTACGCCAATATCGGGTGTGCGAGGTTCGAGCAGTTTCTCCAGCTGACTATAGATGAAAGTCTGGTTCACCGTGCGCGACTGCACGGGCGTTTGCAAGTCGATTTTGTCCGAAAGCAATGCCAGTCCGAAGGCATCACGCTGGCGGTGAAGAAGTTCCATAAGCACAGCGGCGGCATACACAGCAAAGGTTATCTTGTTTGGATTGTCGATATTGGCGTGTCTTTCGGTGGGGAACCACATAGAGCGCGATGTGTCTATTGCAATCAGGCAGCGCAGGTTGGTCTCCTCCTCGAAAGTCTTTACAAACATCTTGTCGGTGCGGCCGTACAGTTTCCAGTCGATGTGCTTGGTGGACTCGCCACTGTTGTATAGACGATGCTCCGAAAACTCTACAGAAAAACCGTGGAACGGACTTTTATGCAAGCCAACAATATATCCTTCAACCACCTGCCGTGCAAGTAGTTCCAAATTGCGGTAACGCTCTACCCTGCCCTTTTCGATATTGTTTTCCACCGAAGGCTTTGCTTTTTCAAACAAAAAATCATTTCGACAGAGTTGTTACACCTGCCGAAATGATTATCTCTCTCTTTTTGCGATTAAAGAAGACTGTCCAGTTTTTCGGTAAGAGTGCCCTTGGGGACAGCTCCAACGCTTTTGTCAACCACTTCGCCGTTTTTGAAAAAAAGCACTGTGGGCACGTTGCGGATACGGAACTGTGCCGAGGCCTCGGGACATTCGTCGACATCGGCCTTTGCCACAACAGCCTTGCCGGCATATTCTTCGGCAATCTGCTCTACCACGGGAGCAAGAGCCTTGCAGGGACCGCACCATGTGGCACCGAAATCCACCAAAACGGGCATTGTCGATTTCAAGACAACTTCTTCAAAGTTTGCATCTGTAATGTGTTCTGCCATAATAAGTTTCTGTTTTTAAGGTTAAAATATGTTTTGCAAAGATACGAAAAAAAACGTTTGTTGCGTAGTTTTTTCTTCCGTTTTTTAAAATATTTTTGCAAAAAACGTGCCAAAGGCGGCAGTATCACAGCAATGACATAATGTCATGCAGATGGAATACCGTGTGCGTTGGCGTAAAATCGGGCTTGGCGTCGGTGAAATTGCAGAAAATCTGGTCGATGCCTGCGTTGCGTGCACCGGCAATGTCAACATTCATGTCGTCGCCAATCATAAGACACCGGGCGGGTTGCGCCGAAAGAGCGCCGAGGATGTGGTCGAAAATGCGGCGGTCGGGTTTTTGGTAGCCGATATCCTCCGAAAGGAATACATGGTCGAAAAACACGTCGATACCCGAGGTGCGCATTTTTTCGAACTGTACTTCCTTGAAACCGTTGCTTACAATGCTCAGGCTGTAGTCCTTGCTCTTGAGGTAGCGCAAAAGCTCATCAGCGCCGTCTATCAGGGCTGTTTTCTTGGGGCTCTCGAACACGTAATAGTCGCCAAGTTTTTTGCCAAGGGCGTACGTATTTTCCACACCGAAATGCTCGAGCGTTAGCGAAAACCTCGCCACATACAGATATTCTTTCGTAAGAGTGCCGTTGTTGTACGCCTTCCACAAGCCAGTATTTATCACATGATAGGCATCGAAAAATGTCTGGAAATCGGCATGACACAACTGCTGCAACCCGTATTCGGAGAACATCTCCGTCATGGTTTGCCTGCTGTTGCGCTCGAAATCCCACAATGTGCGGTCGAGGTCGATGAGGATATGGCGGTATTTTGACATGAATTCTATATTATGGTGTTCCTGTTCGCCTTCGACAGAGGAAATTTAAAAGCATTATAATAAAAAAGGTCATGACAGAACTGCCATGACCCATGAAAAAAAACAAATTCTTTATTCAGCTGCTGGAGCTTCTTCTGTTCCTTCTTCAGTTGAAGTCGTAGCGCTGGAACGTGTGGATTTAACCAAAACGACAACGCTCGATTTAACGTCGAGAAGTTCGAAATTGTTGGTGGGAACTTCCTGAACTTTGATGCCTTGCAGGATGTCGAGATTAGTTACATCAAGAACTATCTTGTTGGGCATGTCCTTAGGCAGGGCTTTCACTTTCAGACGTTTGATTTTGGTAACGAGTTTACCGCCTTTCATTACGCCCTTGGAGCTACCAGTTGTGTAAACGGGTATGGACATAACAATGGGTTTGTCATCGCTAAGTTCGTAAAAGTCAGCGTGGTAAACAATTTCTGTTACAGGGTGATACTGAATATCTTTCAGGATAGTCATGTGTTTGGTGCCATCGAGGTCGATTTCGATAAAACAGGCGTCCGGAGTGAATATCACCGGATTAAAAGCTGTTTGAGGCACGGAAAAAATCACTTGTTTTTCTTTGCCGTACATAACACATGGCACTTTGTCTTCGCGACGCAATGCTTTAGCATCCTTTTTCCCTACGTTCTCGCGGAGAGAACCGCTCATCGATACTATTTTCATTGTTTTTGTAATTTAAATTAATGTATTAAGTGAATTAAAATGTTATTCCAAAGTTTCTATAACACCGCGGTGGTGTATGGTTGTTTCATACAAATCGTTGATGGATTGGTTGTTGACGATGCGCTGGATGGCGCTTGCAAACAGCCAGTCGGTGGAAAGTACGTGGATCTTGGGCGATTGACGTTTCAGAGGTATGGTGTCGCTAACCACAAGTTCTTCGAGCTGCGAGTCCTCGATTTTCTCGATGGCGCTGCCGCTGAGCACGGGGTGGGTAATCATGGCGCGTACCGATTTGGCACCGTTGTCCTTGATAATGCCTGCGGCCTTGCAGATGGTGGAGCCGGTGTCGATAATATCGTCGAGCAATATCACGTGTTTGTCCTTAACATCGCCGATAAGACGCATCTCGCCTATCTCGTTGGGTTTATTGCGGTGTTTGTAGCAAATCACGAAACTGTTGTTCATCGTCTTGGCGTACATGCCGGCACGACGCGAACCGCCGAGGTCTGGCGAAGCGAAAAGCAAGTCGCCGTCGGGGATGTCAAGACTGCGGATGTAAGGCATGAACAGCGACGAGCCGAACAAGTGGTCCACAGTGATGTGGAAGAATCCCTGAATCTGGTCGGCGTGGAGGTCCATAACCACCACACGGTCGACACCTGCCACCTCGAGCATGTCGGCAACAAGGCGCGATGTGATGGGCACGTGGGGTTTGTCCTTACGGTCCTGACGGGCGAAGCCATAATAAGGTATAACGGCTATCACCTGGCCTGCGGAAGCACGACGGGCGGCGTCAACCATCATAAGAAGTTCGAAAAGGTTGTCGGCGGGAGGTATTGTGGACTGCACAATAAAAACCTTTTTTCCGCGCACCGATTCCTCAAAAGAGGGTTGAAATTCGCCGTCGGCATACTGAAAAACCACAGATTTTGCCAAACTTGTGCCTAATTTTTCAACGATTTTGCGGGTGAGGTTTTCCGTTACTCTGCCCGTAAATATACATACTTGTTCTGTTCCTTGTAACTGCATTTTGTGTCGTTTTTTGAGTTTGCAAAATTACGATTTTTTTTCGGTATTTTTACCAAAATGAGAAAAAAAATTTTGCTATGTCAAAAAAAGTTCGTAATTTTGCAGCCGCAAATGGGACGAGAGAGTGTCCCCTACTGAGTTGCCCAGGTGGCGGAATTGGTAGACGCGTTGGTCTCAAA
>DBXF01000010.1:8651-10524 GCA_002309295.1 Bacteroidales bacterium UBA1219
ATGAGGTAACACTCGTGCCGGTTCGATCCCGGCCCCGGGTACTACAAAAAAATCCTGCGAAAATCGCAGGATTTTTTTATTTAACATGAAAAATATTATTCTACTTCAACCAAAGCAAGTCTAAAACCAATGGCCGAGTTTTTGTAGTCGGGAGTTTGGCTGCTCCGGGCAGTGTTTCGGCAGTCGGCTTCGACACTGGTCCATCCGCCGCCACGGACAACACGTTTTGTACCCGAGGGATGTCCTGTGGGATTTTCCTGATATGAGCCACTGTACAAGCCGTACCAGTCGTTGCACCACTCGGCCACATTGCCCGTCATATCGTACAATTCTACTTTATTGGGCTCCTTGCCTTTTACAGTACGCGGTGCAGCAGTATTATCGTTATACCAACCCACTTTCTGTATGTTGTCGCTACCACTGAATGTATAGTCGTTCAATTTATTCCCGCCACGGGCTGCATATTCCCACTGAGCTTCGGTTGGCAGCGAAAACACTCGTCCTGTAATGGCGTTAAGGCTGTCGATAAATGTCTGGCAGTCGTTCCAACTCACGCTTTCCACGGGGGACTGTTGTTTTTCGTCGCCTGTCAGGGCACTTGGATTGTAGCCCATAACTGCTTCCCACAACTCTTGGGTAACCTCGGTCTCGCCTATGTAAAACGTATTAAGAAACACATTGTGGCTCGGAGTTTCATCCTCAACCACATCGAACAGATAGCCTTCGTTGCCCATTCGAAAAGTGCCTTCCTTAATTTTCACCATTGTAAACTTCACGCCGTTTACATCGAAAACGAGGTTATCGGTAACAGGCTCAGGCTCAACTAGTTCATACTTTTCGCAAGACACAAATGCCAAAATTGTGACCGTAAACGATAATATTCCAATTAATTGCCTGATTTTCATAATTTTATACTTATTGATTTAAACAATAACATTATTTATCCGACATTGGATCCGCAGGCCACCATATGACTTGGCGTTACCAGCACCAGACGACCGTCCTTGTCCTCGGCGGAGAGTATCATACCCTGACTTTCGACGCCTTTCAGCTTGCGCGGCTCGAAATTGGCTATGAAACACACCTGCATTCCGACCAGTTTTTCGGGCTCGGGATAGTATTTGGCGATGCCCGAAACTATGGTGCGTCCGCCCATGCCGTCGTCGATTTTGAACTGAAGCAGTTTGTCGGCCTTGGGCACTTTGGTACATTCCAAAACGGTACCCACGCGGATGTCCACCTTGCCGAAATCGTCGAAAGCCACCTTTTCCTTCACCGGAGCGGGAGCCCATGCGTTGAGCTCGTTCTGTTTCTTGGTCTCGAGCAGTTTGTTCACCTGAGCCTCGATAAGCGCGTCCTCTATCTTCTCGAAAAGGAACTCGGGCTGTGCCAGCTCGGTGCCGTCGGCCAGAAGGTCGAGGGTGCCGGCTTGTTGCCACTGCAGTTTGCCGAGGTTCAGCATCTTACGCATCCTTTCGGCAGTGAAAGGCATAAACGGCTCGCAAAGCACCGCGAGGTTGGCGCATATCTGCAATGCGGTGTTGAGTATGGTCTGCGTGTATTCGGGGTTGGTCTTAACTTGTTTCCACGGCTCGGTCTCGGTGAGGTATTTGTTGCCCACGCGGGCTAGGTTCATAAATTCGGCCAGAGCCTCGCGGAAACGGTAGGTCTCGATGGAGGTGCCTATGCTTTCGGGGAATTTGGCAAGCTCGTCGGCCACCTGTTTTTCCAAATCGGTGGTGGTGGTTACGGCAGGCACCTTGCCGCCGAAGAATTTGTGCGTGAGCACGAGGGTGCGGTTGACGAAATTGCCGAAAATGGCCACCAGCTCGTTGTTGTTCTTGTCTTGGAAATCCTTCCAAGTGAAGTTGTT
>DBXF01000060.1:0-146 GCA_002309295.1 Bacteroidales bacterium UBA1219
CTCTCGGCAGGCATGGACCTGCGCGCTTTCCTGCCCGACGGCGGCATCGTCATCAAACCGATGGAACGCAAGCTGGTTAAGACCGGACTTTTCATGGAACTGCCCGCAGGCTTCGAGGCACAGATACGTCCCCGCAGCGGACTGGC
>DBXF01000060.1:172-10479 GCA_002309295.1 Bacteroidales bacterium UBA1219
CTTAACTCGCCCGGCACCATCGACGCTGACTACCGCGGCGAAATTTGCGTGCTGCTGATTAATTTCTCCACCGAGGATTTCGAAATCACCGACGGCGAACGCATAGCCCAGATGGTGATTGCCAAACACGAATCGGTGCAGTGGCAGCAATGCGACAGCCTTTCGGATTCCGAACGCGGCACAGGCGGTTTCGGACACACAGGAACGAAATAGTTTGTAATTTGCAATTAAAATGTAGGGGCGAAACATTTTTCGCCCCTTTTTTTGTGCGTACAAATTATGGCGTTGCGGGCGGGAACAGGAACATGAACACGAATTGCCATATATTGACCATAAATTAATGGAAATTTCCGGGAATTTTCGTAAAAAAACACGGATATGCGTAATCGATTTGTAGAGACACACTGCCGTGCGTCTCTACAGCCCGACGCATTAAAATTACCAAACACGTTTTAAATTGATATTCAATAATATACACATATTGCACACCTGCCATTATTATTAAACACATAATATTTTCGCACTTTTTTTGTCAAATTAGAATAAAATGCGTATTTTTGCAAAGTGTTTTAACCATTAAAAACATCAAGAAAATGAAAAGAAGAATCATCCTGCTGAGCCTTGTGGCGGTGCTTTCCACCTTTGCCACATCATGTATAATGTACCAGCCCCAGGCTGTGGACATACCCTTGATAAACCACCAGAACGACCTTCGTATAGATGGTTCGGTAAACGTTGGTTATCTTGTTGGACTGTTTCCCACCATTAACGTAACCTCATCCTATGGTTTTAATAACTGGGGTGCAGCCCAACTGCATGCCAACTGGGACTTGAGCCGTGGCTACTACCTGCAAGCAGGCGTGGGCGGTTATGTCCCTATAGACAAATTCGTTATCGAAGGTTATCTGGGCTACGGCTACGGTTATAAGTATTACTGCAAGGACGACACCGTGCCCAACCCAAAAGAATTCTTCGGCAATTACCAGCTGCCATACGCACAACTGAACTTTGGTTGGGTGGATTTGGCCAAAGGACACATCGACCTTGGCGGTGGAATAAAAACAGGCTACTTCATTCCCGACATCACCGACAGATGGACATCACACCCCGAGCAGAAAATCATAACTAAATCCTCTGCCCTTATCGAGCCGCAATTGTTTTTCCGCGTCGGAGGCGAGCATCTGAAATTCGTAATCAGGGTGAGCATGAGTATATTCCCCGAAGAAGACGACGGCCCGCAGGTGCTGTATGCGCCCTTTGGGGCAAGCGTGGGCCTGAACTACCGTTTCTAACCTTAACGCCCCGATGGCCGAAAAAAAAGACCAATACATCGTTGCGTACATTGCCGACTACGACAACACCGAGACAGTGCTGTCGTATAGCGTCATGCTGTCGCGATACCTGCGCAAAGGCATCATTCTCTTGCGTGTGTGCGACCCTAAATACACCACCGAGACAACCGATGAGGCCGAGGAAAAAATCAAAGCCCTGCGGCAACGTCTGCCCGACAACGTCTTTTCCACATACATAGTGCTGAAAGGCAAGACCGCCGACGTTATCGAGCTTCTGCCCAAGGCTTTCAACGCCGTGGCCATTGCCGGCGCTGTGGACAAGAGCGACAAAAAATCGCCCTGCCATCCCAAAAACCTGCTCCGCGATTTTGCCAAATGCAAGGTGGCGTACCTGCTGGCGCAGGAGCCGCCCAAGGACTACCCCTCCGTCGTGGGCAAGGTGGCTTTCAGCCTCGATTTCAAGAAAGAAAGCAAGGACAAACTGATTTGGGCGAGCTATTTCCCGCGTTTCTTCGGCAGTAAGCTATACGTGCTTTCGTACAACTACACCGACGAGTTTCTGCGCAACAAATGGTACAGCAACGTCAAGTTTATGGACAAGATGTACGCCAACCTCGGTGTCTCCTACGAAAAAGCCGACCTCGGCAAGCCGAAGTCTTTTATCGACGTGGTGGCCCTCGACGTAGCAAAACAGCTGAACATCGGCCTTATGATATGCACCACAACTGCCGAAAAGGACGTGTTCGAATACTTTATAGGAGTGCAGGAGCAACGCACCATCGCCAACGAATACAAAATCCCCATCCTTTTCATCAACCCCCGCGACGATTTGTATGTGCTGTGCGACTAGTTAGTTCGGAACTCGGAATTAGGATTTCGGAATTGTCCTTTTCGCTTCGCTCAAGAGATCTTGTTGATTTTTTTCCTTTTCGCCTACGGCGAAAGAAATCAATGAAATCTTGTAAATTTTGTTTCGCCTACGGCGAAAGTTATTAAGTAACAAAATAATCATAAAACAACAAACCAATGAACAATGTTCATTGGTTTGTTGTCAATTACTAATTACTCATTACAAATTACTCATTACAAACTATTATCGCTTCTGGTTGGAGTCGTACGCCAAACATGGCTTCTACGTCGGCGATGACGGCGTTGGCCAAACGTACCACGTCGTTTCCGTCGCAGTCGCCACAGTTTACCAGCACCAACGCCTGTTTTGGGTACACCCCTGCCCTGCCCAAGGTGCGGCCTTTCCATCCGCTTTTTTCTATCAGCCATCCGGCAGCCAGTTTGTATCCGTCGCCGGAGGGATAAGCCACCATGTCGGGGAAACGTTCTTTCAAACCTTCATAATGTGTGGCCGTTACCACGGGATTTTTGAAAAAACTGCCCACGCTGCCCTGCACTTCGGGCTTGGGAAGCTTGCTCCAACGGATGTCGGCGATACACTGCGCCAGCTGCTTGGGCGTGGGGTTGGCAATGGCGTTGGCACTTAGGTAGTCGGTGATGGCCTTGTACGACAAGCGCAGATGCGGAGTTTTGCTCAAACGGAACGAAACGGCGGTTATAACGCACTGCGTCTCAGAGTGTTTAAAAACGCTGTCGCGGTAACCGAAACGGCAGTCGGCGTTGGAGAGATGACGTTTCTCGCCTGTAACAATGTCTACTGCCTCTACATCGACGATAAAGTCCTTGGCCTCAACACCATACGCTCCGACATTCTGCACTGCAGCCGCTCCTATGCTGCTTGGAATCGCCACAAGGTTTTCCAACCCAAACCACTGGTTGTCAAGACAATGCCAAACAAAATCGTCCCACACCTCTCCGGCCTCGGCACGGACGGTAACGCTGTCGGAATCCTCGTCAACAACGGAAATGCCTTTGTTGGCCATGTGGACCACAGTGCCGTGGAAATCGCCGACAAAGACTATATTGTTGCCCCCGCCAAGAAAGAGCGTCTTGCGGTTCTCAAAAAAGTGGTCCTCAACAAGTTGCGCGACTTCCTCAGAATGTTCAATTTTCACAAACTCGTCGGCCAACGCATTGATACCAAAAGAGTTGTATCCGAGCAGCGACTGGTTTTTCGTTATTTTCATTTTGCAGTGATTTACAGCGACATCAGTTCGTCGACCACTTTTTTCACGCCAGTGCCTGCCTTTTCGGTGTATATCTTTATGTTGCGACTCACACTAACCTCTTTTGGGTCAACTAGATAGCAAGGCGACGACTTCGGTACGAAGTTGATGAGTCCTGCGGCGGGATACACCACAAGCGAGGTCCCCACGATAATGAAATAATCGGCCTGTGAACAGAGTTCCATAGCGGGGTCCATCATCGGCACGGGCTCGTTGAAAAAGACGATGAAAGGCCGCATCATGCCGCCGTCGGGAGCGGTGATGCCATAGGGCAGCGTGTCGCCGTCTATGGGGTAAGGCACGTTAAGGTTGCGGTCACTGCAGCATTTGGTAACGTCGCCGTGCAGGTGGATAACGTTGGACGAGCCGGCACGTTCGTGCAGGTTGTCGATGTTCTGGGTTATGATATGCACGTCGTATTTCTCCTCCAAGCGCACAAGCTGCTTGTGAGCCTCGTTGGGTTGCGCTTTGATGACATCCTTGCGGCGGGCGTTGTAAAAATCGAGCACCAGCTTGGGGTTGCGTTCCCACGCCTCGTGGGTGGCCACATCCTCCACACGGTATTGTTCCCAAAGTCCGTCGCTGTCGCGGAATGTGCTTATTCCACTTTCGGCACTAATGCCCGCACCTGTCAAAACTACTACTTTTTTCATTGCTTTATATTATTTTGTGATTTCAGTATCTAATAACCAACTCTTAACTCTTAATTCTAAATTGAGAGAAGCGCTTTCCATGTGTTGCCTTTGGCGGTGATTTCACCGTCGCAGACAAGTTTGTTGTCTTTCTGGTACTTACGCACTGCCTTGTCGAAATTGTTGCCTGCCACGCCGTCGGCTTTTCCGCAGTCGTAGCCGAGATGGTTAAGCAGTTCCTGAAGAGGTTTCACCACTGCAGAACGGTTGTTTTTGGTCTTGGAAACGGTGATGGTTTTGGCAAGGATTTTCTTAGTGTCGACATTTGTGCCAGTCACTCCGAGTGCATTTTGTATGTTTCTGATACAAAGATCCCTATCTGTTTGGTCTGTATTTTCCTCGGGCTCATCGTGTTTCATTCCGAGAAGCACTCTCCAAGTCTGGCCTTTGGCGGCGATAAGTCCGTCGGCGGCGAGGCCTTGCTTGGTCTGATATTCGCAAACAGCGTTGTGGAACGCTTTACCGGCAACGCCGTCGGCCACTCCGCAGTCGCAGCCCTGACTGTTAAGATAGCGTTGCAGATGTTTCACCGCAGCCGAACGGTTATTTGTTGTCGACGAAACGGTGATGGTGGCATCGAGCAACGCAGTGTCGGCCTTACCAGTAAGTGGCAGGTTGAAAGCGCGTTGCAATCCAAGGACGAAATCCGACAAAGAATAATTCTCTATTGACAAAAGACTGTTCCACCACATTTCTGGTTCGCAGTATGTAACGTCCATGTCCACATTGCCTTTTATGCCGTCCACTTTGCCGTGACCGCTGTACTGCCATATCATAACGCCGTCGAGGTGTTTTGTCGAAAGCGATTCGTGGTAGTAGCCGTCGCTGGCGTAGCGGGCTATCCAAATGGGATATTTTTGTATTAGGTAGTTCGTGTCCAGCACCGATTTGTACCAAGCATAGCCAGTGTAAACACCCACTTTAAAACCTTCTTTCTGCAGTATTTCGGCTTCGGTGTCGATGATTTTGTTGAGCATGGCCTTGCCGACGTTTTTCAGCGAAGTGGCTTCCACATCGAGCCACACGCCGAGGGGGAGTTGTTTGTCTTTAAGACATTTGACAGCAAACTGAGCTTCTTTTTCGGCTGCGGCCACAGTGGTGGCACGGTTGAAAATATAACAGCCCACACCTTTGAACAAATCTTTGGAGTCGGTGTAGTTGCGCTCGAAAGTGGAGTCCTTGCCGGTGTTTTCGGAACACTTCAAAATAAGATACTCAATGCCTTCGGCGGCCACTTTTTTGAAATCCACCTTGCCTTGATAATGGCTGATGTCGATACAATTTGCTCTCATAAACAACTGATATTTAATAAATTTCGTTTTAAATTAAAACATTCCAACACTAAACCAACCACCATATTAAACTGGTTTTGCATTGGTTGTTTCCAAAATGCAAAGTTACTGATTTTTTTGCAAAAATGCAAAACGCCGGTCGTTTTTTTACCACCAATAAAATAAATGTCGGTATATCACATAGCAGTCTCAGTTTTTGAACCGCTTACAAAAAAAATTTTGTCGTTTGAAATTCTTGTCGTATCTTTGCAAAACAATAGTTGCAACAAATATTTCGTAGGAAAAACAAAAATATATGCAAGGCTTTGATTTTACAGGATTGATTATCAGTATTATAGTGGTGGGCGTAGTGCTTTTGGCAGCCTACTTTTTCAAAAAACGTTCTTCGGAACACGTCAAAGACGGAGATACCTCCCAAAACAAAGGCTGCAGCATAGCCTTTTACATTTTCCTTGCATTATTGCTCGTAGGCCTCATTGTTGCATATATCTTCTACCGCTGGCATTCGTGAAAGGTGAAGATGTGAAGATGTGAAGATGTGAAGGCGTTCAACTGCAAACTACACACTACCAACCAATTACGAATTCCGAATTCTCTTAACTCTTAACTCTTAGCTTGTACTCGGAGGGGGAAATCCCTGTCTCGCGGCGGAAATAGCGGCTGAAGGTGGCGAGGTCGGGGAAACCGAGTTCGTCGGCAATCTCGTTCAAACGCATCTCTTTTTCTGTGCGGAGCATTATTTTTGCCTGCGAGGAAAGATATTGTCTGATCCAATGACCCGCCGTATGCCCCGTCTCCTGCCGTATCACGGTGCTGAAATATTTTGGCGAAAGGCAGAATAGTCCGGCGTAGAAACCCACATCGTGGTGCTCGAAACAGTGCTTTTTGATGGCATCGTAGTAGCGTGGGCTCAGGTTGCTGCTCTGCTGGAGGGGAGTGTTCTCGTTTTCGCGGCGGAAAGTGTCTATCATCGTGGTAAGAATATGTAGCTGCCATACGTCAAAAACGCCCTTCGACGACACTTCGAGCCTCTGCACCGTCTGCAAAGCTTTAACGATGTTCATTATGTCGTTGTACTGGCTGTCGGTGAGGTGGAAATGTGGAAAAGTCTCGTGCCAGAAACGTCCCTGACTGGTGTTGATACTCACCACTTGCCCGAAAAGTTCGTCGGAAACTACTATAAGAGTGGCTTTGTAAAGAGGGGTGGTGTTCCGGCAGAACAGCTCGTGGTTGGGGTAAACAACGGAAATGTCCTTTGGCCTGAAAACCGTTTCCAGACCGTCGTACTGCAATGATATAGTGCCGCGATGGTTTATGCCAATAATGAAAAACGGCGACACGTAGGGTTCTCCATAAACAGGCATGCGTTCGACTTTTTCTATCACCACTATGCCCTTGGCCCTGATCTCGTCGGCCATAAGCCTCAAAAAATCTTCACTTTTTTCCATTGTCCAAAGCTTTTTGAAAATGCAAATTTACCAATTATTTCCGACATTCGAAAATAAAATCCGACTTTTTGCAAAATAAATCTTTTCTATTGACAAACGTTATTATTAAATAAATTTGTACATTTGCATTGAAACAATTAATAGTTATAAATAATTAAACAACTGAAAACAAATAAAATACACCAGTTTGCCAACCAACAACAATAAATAAAAAATTGAACAAAACCAGTGTTTTATATAAAAAAGACATAAAACGAACTGTCATTTTTTTTGCATTTTTCTACAATGATGATGCAGTTATTTTCGGTCAGTAATTAAAAATAAATCAATTGTTTCAAACGTCTATAACACAAAAAAAACAGAAAAAAAATGAAAGGAACGAGTTGCTTACCACTGCTTCAACGCGGCACGATGTCGATTACGACAACAGAACGTGCCGTGCTGCCGACTGTTGCCACTCCTACCGACACAGAAAAACTCCTTGTGAGTTGCAGATATGGCAATGGTAATGCCAATATATTTTTAGGCGTCATTGTCGATTCAACCTATCCACCGTTTGGTATTTCGGTCTCTGTACCGTAACATCATAGCCACCATTGGAAGGAGGCAGTGGTGGCAACGGTGGTTTTTTCAAGAAATCACTTCTGACAAATAACAGACCTACAATAAAAAGGATTTATAAACATAGCAACAAAAGACAATGAAACTGAAAATACTCCTTCTCGCCATCCTCGTGGGATTGGGATTCTCGCTTTCGGCGCAGAACACCGCCAAAGCCGACCGCAAGAAAAACCTCACCGTAAAAGAGTACAAGCAGAAAGCCGGTGCCGTTATCCCCTATCTCGACGACATAACCCGCTACGACGCCAACGGCCGCAAGGTGGAGGAAATTGAATACACCTCAAACGGAAGTCAGAAAAGCCGCATCGTTTACGAATACGACGACAAAGGCGTATGCACTCGCGAGCTGGTGTACGACCACAAGAACAAAATCCAGAAAATACGCAAGATAGAGTACAACGCCGACGGCACCAAGCACAAAATCTATGTGTATTCGCCCAAAGGCAATCTGGAAACCACACGCACGTTCGAGTATTCGTACTAAAAAGCCCCTTGCCGATGCAACGCCTGAAACCCATAATAGACCGAATGTCGCCGATTTCGCTACAGGAGATGTCCGCAGTGAAGCTGATGAACCGCATCGACACCAAGTTCCTGCTAAGCAAGGCGCAGCTGCTCACCGCTTTTGCCATGATAAGGGACGGCTACATGGTGCAGACCATTGGCGGCGAGGCCATCGCCCCCTACCACACCCTCTATTTCGACACCCCCGACGTGGCCATGTACACCATGCACCACAACCGCAAACTGCACCGACAGAAACTGCGTGTGCGACAGTACCGACAAAACAACACCACTTTCTTCGAACTGAAAGACAAAAACAACCGCGGCAAAACCGAAAAGACTCGTATCCCCGTGGCCGTGGAACGTTTCAACGACTGCCTCACCCTGCCCGAAGTCGGTGATTTTGTGGCAAATAACACACCATATACCATCGGCGGACTGCTGCCGCAGGTGGAAAATCATTTCAACCGCATCACTTTGGCAAACAACGCCCTTACCGAGCGCGTAACCATCGACAGCGACATCACTTTTGCAAACCGCCACACCGGATTGGAAAACCACTCCATGGCCGACTTGGTTATTGTGGAAGTGAAACAAGACCCTGCGCAACGTTCCAATTCGCTGTTAATGAGAGTCTTCAGCCAAATGCGGATACAGCCCAAGCGCGTGAGCAAATACTGCCTCGGCACCGTCCTCACCAACCCAAATGCAAAATATAATAGGTATAAACAAAAACTGAGATACATCGAGAAACAATTGAAAGTTGAAAGTTGAAAATTGAAAAATAATTGTAAATTGTTAATTGTTCATTGTTAATTATTAATTGATTATGAAGTTTTTACAAGAAGCATTCGACCCCAGCATTGCCAACGAGTTCGGCACTGGCTTTTGGGACAGCCCCATGTTCGGCTCAAGCGACGACGGTTCGCTGTTGTTTGCCGATTCGCTGCTGCTTTTCCTCGTCAAATTCGGCATCCACCTGCTGTTTTGTTTCTCGATAGTGCATTTCTTCTACTATCGCAAAAGCCGTCGCGGCGACTATTATTTCACTTTCATGCTGTTCGGCGTCATCACTTTCCTTTTGCTGTTCCTTCTGCAGGATTCCAAAATGGAAGCTGCCGTGGCCATCGGGCTTTTCGCCATCTTCGGCATGATACGCTACCGCACCGAAAGCATCGCCATCCGCGACATGACCTACCTTTTCGAGGTGATAGGCCTTTCGGTGATAAACGGCTTTTCCAAGACTGTAACCTACGGCGATTTTGCCATGTTGGTGCTGTTCAACGTGCTGATACTTGCCGTCAACCTGATTCTCGAAAGTGTTGCAACTCTGCACCGAAAATCCACCAAGATAATACTTTACGAAAAAATAGAGCTGATAAAACCGCAAAACTACGACAAACTTATCGAAGATTTGAAAGAACGCACCGGCCTCGATATCACCAAAGCCGAGGTCGGACACATCAATTTCCTGAAAGATACCGCTTACATAAAAATCACATACCTGAACAACGGCAAGTCTATCAACGACATAGACCACATGACCAAATACAAGGACTACAAAAATATTTGAACAAAACAACAAAAAACATATCCCATGAAAACCAGAACAATTATCGCCGCAGCCATTGCCTTTGCAGCAGTGTTTGCATGGAGCTGTGGCAAAGACGAAATCACCGATTTGGACCAAAACGGCCAAAATCCGAACACCGACCCCGACACCGGCCAGTACGACTACATCGACAGCGTTTGGTTCAACCGCACCATCAGTGTGGTTTTCTCGCAAAGCGGACAGGCCACGGTAACCGGCGCCACCTCCGATTTTGCTGTAACCATCAACGGCAACGGCGTTACCATTGTCAACAACGGCACCGACAAAGTGCGCTACGAGCTTTCGGGCTCAACATCCAACGGGTTCCTAAAAATCTATAGCGGCAAGCGTCAAGCATTGATTTTCAACAGTGTAAGCATCACCAATCCCACGGGTTCGGCCATCAACATTCAAGGTCTGCCCGACTCGCTTAGCAAAGCCAAACGCACTTTTGTGGTGCTCAACGGCAGCAACGCGCTCGGCGACGGCGTTTCGTATCTCAACACACCGAGCAACGAGGACGAGAAAGCCGCCTTTTTCAGCGAAAGCCCCCTCATTTTCAGCGGTAGCGGCAGCCTAACAGTCACCGCCCNNCATAGGCAAAAGCGGCATTGCCACCGACGACTACCTGCGCATCAACGAGGGCAACATTACTGTAAATATGACCTCGCAAGCCAAAGTTATTAGCGGCGACACGCTGAAACCCGCCTGCCTCAAAGGCAAGGAGGAATT
>DBXF01000060.1:10516-33637 GCA_002309295.1 Bacteroidales bacterium UBA1219
CCGGCGGCAAGGGCATCAGCGGCGACAGCATAGCCACTTTCGCCGGCGGCACGGTAACGGTGAACGTTTCGGGCGCTAATTTCGGCTCAACAGGCAGTAGCGGCGGTTTCCCGCGTCCGGGACAGCAGAGCAGCAACGGCGTTTCCGCCAAAGGCATAAAATTCGACAAGGGCATCATCTTTTCGGGCGGCAACGTCAGCGTAAGCTGCAGCTCGCACGAGGGTATCGAAAGTAAAGGCACCATTACAATAAGCGGCGGCGTGGTGTATAGCTACTCCTCTGCCGACGACGCCATCAACTCCTCGTCCGACTTTACCGTAACCGGCGGCCTTGTGGGTGCCCACTCCACCAAAAACGACGCCATGGACGCCAACGGCAATATGTACATCCGTGGCGGCGTGGTATATTCAGTAACCACAGCCGGCAGCCCCGAAGTGTCGCTCGATGCCAACACCGAAGGCGGCAAAAAACTTCATGTCGAAGGCGGCACACTTATCGTGATAGGCGGTTTGGAAAACGGTTCGCAGCTTACACAGAGCTGCTACCAAGCCTCGTCGGTAACGTCAAACACATGGTATTCAATAACCGTTGGATCAAATACTTACGCTTTTAAAACTCCTACTATCTCCACATCAGGTGGCGGTTTCGGTCCCGGCGGTGGCGGCAGCAGAACACCGACCCTTGTGGTGTCGGGTAGCTCGCAACCCACTGTAAAATCGGGAGTTACCGTAAACGGCGGCACCAACTATTTCAACAACACCTTCACCGTGGACGGCACCATTTCGGGAGGCTCGCAGGTGTCGCTCTCCAACTATTCGAGCGGCGGCGGGTTTTATTAATCAATTACCTGATTTGTAAATAGATGAAGAATATGACGAAACACATCTACCAAAAGATTGTCGTTCTGCTGGCATTGGCAATACTTTTGCCTTGTGTGTCGGCGGTGGCGCAGACCGACTTGGACCTCGACCCCGAATTTGGCGGACGTTTCTCCGTGGGGCTCGACAAAAAGATTACCAAAGGTCTGCACCTAACGCTGGGAGAAGAGGCGCGCATGGCCGAAAACTTCGGTAGTCTGAGCCGCCTGCAGACCACCGTGGGGCTGAAATACAAGGTACTGCCCTATCTGAGACTTGGCGCGGGTTATGTGCTTATCAACCCCTACGACGTCGAAATTGCGGGGTTCTCCACCCCCCGCCACCGTTTCTATTTCGACGTAACAGGCACACTCTCTTTCGGTGCTTGGAATTTCTCACTGAAAGAGCGCCTACAAGCCACCCACCGCACAGGTTACTACAACCCGTACCAAAACCCCGCCACGGCGCTGACGCTGAAAAGCCGCTTAATGGCCAAATACAAGGGATTCGTCAAAGTGGAACCCTACGCATATTTCGAGCTTCGCCACTACCTCAACGCCCCTGTTATAAAAGCCTCTTTCAACGGCACCAACTACTGCACCCCGCAGGGCTCGGTGAAAGGCGAGGCGGGCTGGTTCCTCGACGGTTTCAACGGCAGCTACCTCAACCGCTACAGGGCGTCGCTCGGAGCGGATTACAACATCAACAAACAACACACCATAACTTTCTATCTTCTTGCCGACTATATCTCCGAAAAGAAGGTTGACGCCAACGCCGAAGGCACTAAACTGAAGTCGTACACACTACAAAAAGGATGGGTGATGAACATCGGTGCAGCCTACGTATTCTCCTTCTGACAACAAAAGAATTGAACAAATCAACGGTCGGGATATGATGTCCCGGCCGTTTTTTTGCATTTTAACAAAAAAAACTGCCAATATGTCAGTTTTTAATCGTATATTTGCAAAGCTATCAAAAAAAACAATTCAACACAATTGCTTAAAACACTGCGATATATGAATATAGAATCCGTAAAGGCGAAATATGACATAATCGGGAACTCCCCTCTTCTTAACCACGCCATAGAGATGGCCGTGCGCGTGGCCCCAACCGATATGAGCGTGCTGATAATGGGCGAGAGCGGCGTGGGCAAGGAGATTTTCTCACGCATCATCCACGACAACAGCGACCGCGGCCGCAGCTCCCGCAACAAGCTTATAGCCGTTAACTGCGGCGCCATCCCCGAAGGCACCATCGAAAGCGAGCTCTTCGGCCACAAAAAAGGCTCTTTCACCAGTGCCGACACCGACCGCAAAGGCTATTTCGAGGTTGCCAACGGCGGCACCATCTTCCTCGACGAGGTAGGCGAACTGCCGCTCAGCATGCAGGCCAAGCTGCTGCGTGTGCTCGAAAACGGCGAAATACTGCCCGTAGGCTCCTCGGTGCCGCAAAAGGTCGATGTGCGTATTGTATCCGCCACCAACGTGGACATAGAGCAGGCCGTACGCAACGGCAAATTCAGGCAGGACCTCTACTACCGTCTGTGCCAGATTTCGATAAAAGTGCCGGCTTTGCGCGAACGCAAGGAGGACATACCCCTGCTTTTCCGCAAATTCGCCGCCGACGTGGCCGACCGCCAGCACACCGACCCCGTACGTCTCTCCGACGACGCCAAGCAATACCTCGTCAATTACCCGTGGTACGGCAATATACGTGAGCTGAAACACTTCGCCGAAAGCATATCCGTGCTTGAATACGACAGAACCATCACACGGGAGACACTGCACAACTACCTGAAATACAACGACTCGGGAAACGTTCCCACCGTTTATAAAAACGGCGACAGCTCTTCCGAAATGACCGACCGCGAGCTGCTGCTACGTGTCCTTTCGATGGGTAACATGATTCACGAACTGCACAACGAAATCAACGAGCTGAAAGGCACCATTTCCGAACTAGCCCGTGGCGGAATGCCTGTAAAACAGCCCATTACGCAGCACCCCGTGGAAGCCGTGCCCACCATCATCTCGCACCACGACGACGTGCCTGTGCACTACATACCCAACAACAACGACGAGGCGGAAGAGTTTACCGACACTGAAGTAATTGAGGACGAACCTCTTGCCCTCGAGGAACGCGAAAAACGGGCCATAATAAAGGCGTTGGAGAAACACCACGGCAACCGCAAGCCCGCCGCCGCCGACCTGAACATCTCGGAGCGCACGCTTTACCGCAAGTTGAAAAGATATGGAATTTAATAACTTGAATAATATCAGTTGATTATGTTAATACCAAAATTGAATTACAGTGGTTCGTACCAATGGGAGCTGCCCGCTTCCAAAAGCCTCTCAAACAGATGGCTGATTGTCAACTATTTGTGTGGCGAAACTCTGGAGATAGAAAACCTGTCGCAAGCCGACGACACCATGCTGCTGAAACAGATGCTGGAACAGCTTAAAGAGCGGAAAGACAACACTTTCCACTGCAAGAACGCAGGGACGGTTGCACGTTTCATCACAGCCTTGTTGGCATCGCAGAAAGGCACTTCCGTGGTTACCGGCGACGAGCGTATGAAACAGCGTCCCATGGCGGAACTCCTTGACGCTCTGCGAAGCATGGGTGCACACATCCGTTGCTTGGAGCAGGAAGGCTTTCTGCCAGTGGAAATTCGCGGCACACGGCTGAAAGGCGGCGAGGTGCGTCTTTCGGGCAAAGGGAGCAGCCAGTTCGCCTCCGCCCTACTCCTTGTAGCACAAACCATGGAAAAGCCCCTGACAATAAAATTTGACAACACTCCCGTATCAAAAGCCTACATTTCAACAACTTGCGAGGTGTTAAAAACCTGCGGACACAAGATAAACCAAAAGCCGTTAGAAATAACCGTGCGGCCTGTAAGTAAGGTAAATCCGTTTAACGTGGTGGTTGAAAACGACTGGACCTCTGCATCTTACGCATACAACGTGGTGGCATTTTCGCCCAACTCGAAAAGCTTTTTGCCGTGGCTGTACCCCGTCTCTCTTCAGGGCGACGGAATTGTGTGGCAATGGTACGAACGGCTCGGCGTACATACAGACTTCTCCGCCGAAGGCACCGTTTTGACCAACAGCGGCTGGCATGCCGAGACAAAACAGACTTTCGACTGCTCCGACAACCCAGATCTGGTGCTGTCGTTGGCGGTGGCCTGCGCCGGACTTGGCATCGAAGCCGAATTCACCAAACTCAACACCCTCAATTTCAAGGAGTCCCGTCGGTTGGACGCTCTCTTTAAAGAACTTGGCGAACTGGGATGCCGCAGCGAAGCCACCGGCGAGAGTCTGCATCTTTTCCCATCGCAACTATCTGTAAAAAAGCTTATTAGCACCTACAACGACCACCGCATGGTGATGTCGTTCTCAACTCTGGCCTGCCTGCTCGAGGGTGTGGAGGTGGAAAATCCCGCCGCCGTGGCGAAATCCTTTCCCGACTTTTTCGAACAATTATTAAATCCCCAACAGATATGACAAATAGACTGCTGCTAGCGACCTGCCTGCTACTGACTTTCTGCAGCGTTTCGTGCGCAAATGCCACAAACCAAAGCGTTGCCGAAAAAAACGACTCCACCCGACTTGTCAACGCAAAATGGAAAATCGACACCATCGCCGACGGCGTTGTTTACAAACGCGTACAACTCGCCAACAACGAGATTTTCAACTCCAACCAATACATCTGCGTTTTGGAGATTTTGCCGCAAAGCAACACACGCCTTGCCTTTGCCCACCGGCCCGACCGTACCCCCACCTCCGAGATAGCCAAAGACAGCAACGCCATTGCCGCTGTAAACGGCTCGTTTTTCGACATGGACCTCCACAACCCCATCTGCTACCTGCGCATTGGCGGAAAGCAAGTTGGCGAAAACACGCCACAGAAAAGCGACACAGTAAACCGCAAATATTACCAGTACGCAACCATAGTGCTCGAAAACGGCCGCCCCACCCTCTGCGTGCCCGACAGCAATCGCCATTGGGAGGAACACTATTTCGACTCCACAGTGAAAAACGTGATGACCGCCGGCCCGATGCTTGTAATCGACGGCAAGGCCGTGCCACAACGCAACGACCGCACTTTTGTAACTTACCGCCACAACCGCACCGCCCTTGGACTTAAACCCGACGGCACCGTGATACTCTTCACCGTCGACGGACGCATGAAACTCTCTAAAGGCATGTCGCTCACCGAGTTGGAACAGACACTGCTGTGGCTGGGATGCACCAACGCCATCAACCTCGACGGCGGCGGCTCCACCACCCTCTACCTCCGCGGATACCCCGAAAACGGCATAGTGAACTACCCCACGGACAACAACCGCTTTGACCACAAAGGCGAACGCAAAGTGTCGAACGTGATAATGATTATGGAAAAAAACGATGAGGACACGACCGTCTACGGCGCTTCAAAAACCATTCATGCACAATTCCCCGGCGGGGAGGACTCGCTTTACAGCTTCATTGCCAAAAATCTCCGTTATCCATCCACCTGCGCAAACGTATCCGGACGGGTATTCGCTCAGATATTGGTAGAAAAAGACGGCAGCATTTCCAACGCAAAAATCCTGCGCAGTTTGGGCAAAGACTTCGACGATGAGGTATTGCGCGTAATAGGCCTGATGCCCCGCTGGATTCCGGCCAAACACAACGGGACAGTTGTAAGGACGAAATACGTTTTGCCCGTTATGTTCAAAGTCGAAAAATAGCAAGCCACGTCAGGTGCCGCAACCACCGCAGCCGCCGCACTCCACGTCGTTCATCGTCAGGGCCAATATTTGGAAGCAGGGGCTGCCTTCACGTTTAGTTATAAGTGTATAGCAAGTAAAATCCGTAATAGGACCTTGAACAGGGCAATAATAATAACCTTCTACAACTTGGCCAACAGCCTCCGTAAGGTTGTTTTTCCTAGCCTCCACTAACTTTGGGAGTCGGGACGCTTTATCAATACGATATATGTATTCCGTTCCTGCGCCGCAGACCGCAATTTCGTCATACTCAGCATAATATCTTTCGGCAACCAGCACGGAGTCCCTCGTGTTCAGCAATACCGGCAACAGCGGACGCATCACAGTTTCACGTGTATTAATAAGAGTTTCCTTTATAAATTCGGTTTCCGAATATGGTTTCGGATGGAACTCTTCGGGTGGGTATAAGCATGTGGAATCGGGTGTGTGGATTACAGATATTATTTCGTTTGTTCCACTCTCCCATTCAAAGAAAAACGTATCGAAGTCTTGGCACGAAATTAATTCACCCTCCGTCTCGCCCTTTCCGTTTTTAATGCCGCACGACGCAATCAAAAGACAACCGATAAGTGCTAATATTTTTGCTGTTTTCATGTTTCAATAAATCCTTGTTTCCCAAGCAATGTTCGTCACTGCAAAAGTACGAAAAATTTCCAAAACACGCCACTCTTTCATAAAAAAAAACAGCACCAAACTGCAGAAGCCTCATCTACCAATTAATGAATAATTCACGGCAATTCGTGTCTAAAAAAGCAAAGACACGTTAATTTCGGAATCATTTTCGAAGAGATTATCATTTATTATCCGTTGGCTCTGGCGGTGGCAGAATCGAATCAAAGTCCTCAATGAGAAAACCAGTGAATGAGTCCTTCCCCAAAAACGAATTGAATCTATCCCTTATATCCAAAAGCGTAATATCATCACAGATTTTTTCAGAGGAATTCTCAAGAAGTAAATGTCTTATCAATATAACATCAATTATCTGTCCAAATACCGATATCTTATTTTGCACAAGACAATTCTCCAAGTCAAATCGGGAAGCGAAACATTCTGCTTGCTCCCGTCCATTTATCAATCTCAAATACAATGCGGGCCTTGGTTCCAAATATCCATTGGTATCATACATCGGATAATAATCCGACTTTAATTCATCTTTCAATTCGTTCAAGCATCCATTAAATGCAATGTTTTCATATTTACCGACTCTGAATTTATAAGTTCCCTTAAATGGTTGCGGGGCCTTGTTCCAGACAATGAAATCGCAATTATCTGAAGGGAAATAGATTGAAACCGTCCACACATCTCCAACTATGCGAAGGTTGTATATCAAAGAAATAAAAAGTTTATCCAGATATAAGCAATTTGCAAGTTCAACCGTGTCGAAATTCGAAGCCGTCGAGATAAAATTATGTTTTACATAATTGCCACTTTCAAAGTCGCTTCGAAAATCGTATGTCTTGCATGCGGTATCTTTCACTTTTTTGCTTTCAGAATAGTATGACACATAATCATTATTCAAATAAAAAATAACGTTATTTGTCTCGTCGTCATAATAATAATAAGCATCGTCGCACCCAGTTTCTTTTTTCGAACAGGAAACAACGCATACAATTACTATCATTATTGCTGTTATTCTTTTTATAGACATATTGAGGTCCTCCATAAATCAAAAATAATCTTGTTTTCTAAACAATGTTCGACACTGCAAAAGTACGAAAAATTTCCGAAACATACCACACTTTCATAAAAAGGCAGTCCAAAAACCGTAGAAGAGCCTCATCTACCAATTAATGAAAAATTCACGGCAATTCATGTTCAAATAAAAAGAAAAACCTCCCCGATTTTCATCAGAGAGGCTAAAAACAAAAGCGTATGAAAAAAATTTATTTCTTTGCTAAGAATTCTTTCACTTGGTCGCTGGGCACAATGGTTTCTTTGAAAATGTAAGCGCCGGTTTTGGGAGAACGTTCTGTTCTGATAACCTTTGCGTAATCCTTGCCCGAGGATGTCTTCAGTGTTGCAACTACTTTCTTTGCCATAACTCTTTACTATTTAATTTCTTTGTGTACAGTTACTTTTTTCAGATAGGGATTGTATTTCTTCAATTCCAAACGGCCCGGGGTATTTTTCTTGTTTTTGGTGGTAACGTAACGTGACATACCGGGCACACCACTTGCCTTTTGCTCGGTGCATTCAAGTATAACCTGAACTCTTGCGTCTTTATTTTTCTTTGCCATTTTTCTTTAAATTTGGGATTGCAAAAATACTATTTTTTTTTCAATCTGCAATCTTTTTTCTACTTTTTTTTCTAAATTCTTTACAATATATTGATTTTCAACAATATCAAAACACCAAAAAAGTGCCGTTTTTACGTCTCCGAAGCTTTTTTTTCGGTTTCCGGAAGGCAATTTTTACCAATTTTCACCCCGAAACTTTCAAAAAAAACTATTGCACCAGTCGGCTTTGGGCGCACTGCAAAATCCGTTTCGATTCCTTGTCGGAGACGAAGGCCACGATATGGCATTTTGCCGGAGCCACCTCCTTGCCGTTGTCCCACGCTTCGGGAAGGGTGTATTTGAAAGTACCTTTGCGGCACTCCCCTGCCCTGCCCTCGGCCTCGATGTCGGTGCCCCACAGGTCGGTGATGGCGGTGCGCAAAACGTGGTTGTAAACGTAGTTTTCGATATGCGTGGTGCCCGCCAGCTGTTTCCCTACAATGGAGTCCTCGGTAACTATCAGCGTAAGTGCAAGCTGTCCTTCCACATCCTGCAAAAACTCGATGTTGGGGGTTATCTCCACTTTGCGTGTGGATGCGTTATAGTTGGTGTTCAGCTCCATAGCCACCGTCTGCTGCTGTGCCAGCTCGGCTTCGATGGCCGTGGCTGCCGCATCGGCGGAGAGCTGTCCGCTGTTGCGGTTTATCAGTATCTTGGGCAGACTGGTGATGCCGAAATTGCTAACCCATGCGTTGCCCACCTCGGTACGCAGATCCTCGTTGCCGGAATAGGGTTTCGCGAAAGCGTCCAAAGCATGTACGGCCACCACTACGAGACTGTTGCCGTAGGTGGCTTGCAGGGCGGCAATAACGGTGTCGGCCTGCGGACAGTTGCTGCAGCGCATGCCGGTGTATTTCTCCAAAAACACGCTGTTGACAGGCGAGGCTATATGGCTGCCGTCCTGCCATGTGGCGGTGCTGCCGGAGTAAATCAGGTACTGGTCTTCTTCTATCTTGTCGCAGGCGGCGAAAAACAAAGCCGTGGCTGCTATCATCAAAAATATCTTTTTCATTGCTTGCTGATGTTTAGAAACTGCTTGTAAGTGAAAGTGTCAATCCGTTGGAGGCCGGCACCTGACGGCACACGCCGCCGATGCACAGCAGGCCTTCGCGCTGTTTGCCGTAGCCTATCTGCAAACGGGTAGTCTTGTGGGTGTAGCCCGCCGAAATGTTGAAATAGTGCTGTCCGCCGCCGTTGTAGTTGTACTGGTCGGAGAGCGACACAAAGAATTTCGACGTAAAGTTGTATTCCACCAGAGCCATGGCCCAGTCACCGCTACGCTTGTCGTCGGAGGTGTAGGCGATGTTGGTCTTAAGCCACTGCAGCTCGCCACGGATCACGTTCTTGCTGTTTATCTTGTAGGTGAGGTCGCCAACCAGTACGTTGTTGTAGTGCATATCGCCCGGATGGCCTTCCACCACGGGGTTGAAGCTGATATAGGCGTACATCAGGTTGAGTTTCATCTTCGACGAGAGTTTTTTGCTTATCTCCACGTTGAAATCCTCGTAATAAAGCTCGTCGCCCACGGCGAAGAAGTCTGACTTGTAGCCGTCGGTGCCCATCTTGCCGATTGGGACGGTGTCGCTGATCTGCTGTTTGTCGATGGACTGCAGACGTGCGTAGTTCACTTTCACGTCGGTGCCGTATTTGCCGCCAAGCCAGGTGCCTTTCTTAATGTTGTAGGCGATGTCGGCCTGCAGGCCCATCTCACCGTTCACCTGCGTGGCATAGGGATAGATGTTCATCAGTGCGTATGTGTGCTGACGGGTCATTGCCGGCAAATAGTTGATATACAGCATCTCGCCTGTTTCGGATCGTTTCGATTTGAATCCCATATTGTCCACACGTTTGGCCTGCAGGTTGATACCCAGACCGCGCTGTGCGTACGACGCCGACACCAGCAGGGCGTTGCCGCCTTTGTAGATGTAGCCGTTGGTGGCATTGGGGTCCTGACCTTTGAAAGCGTACTCGGTTTGCAGGTTCCAGCGTCCATGGCTGAGGTCGAAGCGGAACGAGGCGGCTCCCACGTTGAGCGGCAGGTTGAGCTTGTACTCGCTGTTGGCCACGTCGAGGATAGTTTCGTCGGCTTCGTATTTGCTTACAAAGCCTGCGCCGAGGGTTACGCGAGTTTTAGCCTCTTCCCATTTGGAAATCAGACTGTTGAGGGCAATCTCTCCGTCCAAGCCGCGCACGATACCGGGGCCGTAGTCCCAGTAGTAACGCTGTTTTCCCACCATCCCCTTGAGGGTGATGCCCTTGTAGGGACGGAATTTCACGTTAACACCCATCATGGCGTTGTCGAGGCCGAGGTTGCGGTCCTCGTAGCTGCGAAAGATAAGTCCGCTGCCGTATTGTTCGTAGAAATTGCCGACGGTGAACTCGTATTTCTCGTTCTGGAACGACAGGAATTTGTTGGCGAAGCCGTAACCTTTGTACTGTTCGTCGAAGCCGAGCATGGGGTTGAGGTACGACTCGAAACGCAGTCCCGCCGTGAAATTGCCGTTGGTGTAAAGTATGTTGCCGAACACGTTGGAGAGGAATTTCTCCGGCACGTCGGCGGCACCTATGGCTGTGTCCTCGCGCGACACCTGTGCGTCGATCTGCACGTTGCCCGTAACGTGTCCGCCGAGGATGTTCTGGGCTTTCAGCGGGAGAGCGGCACACAGCGCCACCGCAATCCCGACAAGTGTTATCTTTCTCATCTTCAAAATATTATTCGGAAATATCCTCGCCTTTGTTCAAACGGCGAATAAGCTCTATCACCTCTTCCTCGCTGCCTTCCACAAAGGCTGTGTGCTGCCACACTATGTTGCCTTTGCCGTCGATGATGAAGGTGTGCGGCACGTTGACCACGTTCATGGCACGTTTGAGGTCCTGATTCTGGTCGATATACACCTCGTAGTCCCACGAGCTGCTCTCGGCAAGGGTTTTCACGCGTGCCGAGGTGCGTGCGTCGTCGATGGATACGGCCACGAGTTTGACGCCGGTTTCCTCCTGCCAGTCGGCATACACCTCTTTGATGGTGTTGAGCTCACGCAGACAGGGCTTGCACCAAGTGGCCCAGAAACTGATAATCATGGGCTTGCCGTCGTTCTGGATTACGGAAGTCTGCACATTCTGTCCGTCGACGTTCTTGATGGTGATGTTGGCGGGCATGGTGCTGTAGGTCTTTTCCTGTGCCAATACGGCCACCGAGAAAATCAGCATTGCAGCGATAAAGGAAAGTGACTTTTTCATTACTGTAAGTTTTTGTATATTAATAATTTCTGTTTACTATAAATTCCGACAGCCGTTGCAACGAATGCCTGCAAGCGTTGTCGGGCAGAGTTTCGAGATGTTTCTTTGCCTCTTTGGCGTATTCTTCGATTTTCCGCAACGAATACTCGATGCCGCCGCTTTTAAGCACTTCGGCCACGATGAAATCCACATCGTCGTCGGAGAGGATGTCGTTGGAAAGACGATTTTTCACCGCCTCAGTGTTGGCTGAGTTGCGCAGAAGATAGAGCAACGGCAGGGTGGTTTTGTGCTCGCGAAGGTCGTTGCCCACAGGCTTGCCGGTCTCCGTGCCGATATAGTCGAGAACGTCGTCCTTTATCTGGAACGCCATGCCGATGGAGAGTCCGAACTGTGCCAGTGCCGACTGCGACTGACCGTCGGCGCCGGCGCAATAGGCTCCGATTCGGCAGCAGTGCGACATAAAAACGGCGGTTTTTTTCTCAATTACGGTGAAATAATCCTTTTCGTCGGCTATGCGTTTGTTGGTGACGTACTGCTGTATAAGCTCGCCTTCGCCCATGTTCTGCGCCAAATGCGCTATGTCGTCCACCACGGCGATGTCGCCCGTTTCGGAACAGAGACGCAGCACCTGCGAAAAGAGGTAGTCGCCGGTGAGCACAGCCAACTTATTGCCTTCCAAGGCATTGAGAGTCCTGCATCCGTGACGCACGTTGGATTCATCCACAATATCGTCGTGGACAAGGGAGGTGATGTGCAGGATTTCCATAGCGGCGGCGAGTTTCACGGCCTTTTCGTCGGGTTTTCCGAAAAGTCCCGAAGAGAGCAGCAAAAGCAGGGGCCGCACACGTTTGCCGTTGTCGGCGCCCAACTTCGACAGACAGTAATCGACGTATGCCACGGTGCTTCCGGTATATGAGGCATAGACCTTTTCGAAAGCGTCGAAAGAGTGCTTTATGGGTTCCCTTATGTCCTGTAAGTTAGGCATATTCTTGTTTTGTAAAAGGCTTACGTTAATTTTTCCACCGTGTTTTGAATTTGCAAAGATACGATTTTAATTTCAATTTTTTGTGGCAAAAATCCAACTTTATTGAATTAGTAAACAAAACGACGGCTTTTCTTATGTCGTGTCGGTGTTTCACATCGAAAAAAGACAAAAAAAATCCGCCCTTGCGGACGGATTTTCGTCTATAGTATTTTTAGAATGTTATCTTTTGACAACTTTTTTCAGCACCACCGTGCCTTGTGTGCTGATACGCAGTGTGTAAGTGCCATCGGCGAGGTCTGAAAGGTCCATGTTTATCACATTTTCTGCCACAGCCACCAGACGGCCCCAAGTGTCGAGGACTTCCACCCTTTCGGCGAACTGAGAGAGAGTGATGAATCCCGTTGTAGGATTGGGATAGATGTCGACCGCAACACTCTTGTCGGGAGTGTGGACACCCTGAGCGCTGGCGGTGAAATGGGCAGTCAGCGTAACAGCTCCGGAAACGGTGAAATGACGCGGGTTGTCGGTGTTGTTGTCGCTCCAGTGACTGAAACGGTAGCCCTCGGCGGGAACGGCGGCGATGCCTATGCGCAAGCCCTGCGGGTAGGTGCCGCTGCCCACGGTAACGCCCTGCGCACTGTTGGCGGAGTTGATGTTGAAGTTATGCTGCGGCAGGTTGATATAGGCAGTGTCGTGGACGGTGTCGTGAACAGCCACGTTGATATAGGTGGTGTCGCGAATTGTGTCGTGGACAGTAATAGTTGATGTTGCACGTGTGGCGAAGGTGGCTACGAGCTGAGTGTTGGCATTGATAGCAAAACGACGCGGGTTGGAGGTGTTGTTGTCGTTCCAACGGACGAAATAGCGGGTGGAATCAACAGGAATTGCTATAGCCGACACAGTGTCGCCAGCGTAGTATCTGCCGCTACCGGTTGTTGTTCCCAGTTGGGGGGTGGCCGTAGTAACGGAGAGAGTGTACGATGCGCGCGTGTTGTAAACAGCCACAAATTCAGGGTAATATGTGTTGGGCTGAATCACGAAAGTACGTGTAGATGTTGACACGCTGTCGCTCCAGCGGACGAACGAATAGCCCGGCAATGCGAAAGCCTGCAAAGTTACGGTGTCGCCAACATTGTAAGCCCCGCCGCCAAGCACATAGCCGTGGCCAGCGGTGTCGGGTCTGGCGCTTACAAGAGTTTGTGAACCAGTTTTTACACTGAATCCAAACACATAATGGCTATTGTATTGGTATAAATAATTGGTATCATCGGCATAAATACCGCTGTAACTAGGTCTTACATACATATTATAATATCCATGAAGATATTTTCCGTCGATAGAATCCACAAGGGGGAAATTAGATTCAAGAACAGAATCCTCCATAAAAATTGGTGACCACAACAGTTGTGATTTGCCGACACTGGTGAATGTGATCCAAAAATTATTGGAGTTTATGACATACGGTGTTGTAAGTTTCACCTCTTGTTCGCCAGGACGCGACTGAACATACGACTGCGTATAAACAGGATTTCCAAAAACATTTGCAAAGTTGTCGCTTGAACCTTGCGCCAGAGCACTGGTGAACACAGGATTTTCATAAATCCTTATCACAAAGTTGCTATCCATATAATCAGGATATTGACTATGGTCATAAGTGCGGTAATAAATGCTTTTTATGGTATCTCCTGCATTGAAATTACCAAAGCGTTCAGGACGCATAGCTACAAAATAGCCAGAATCCACCAAAGTGAGATAGTTGGCGGCTGTGTTGCCATACTGACCCGAAGAACTATTGTTGCCATAAGTTTGTACTACTGGCAAAACAACTGTGTCGGTGTTCTGTATGAATGTAATTGAGCCCTGTCGGTTGTAACCTGTCAGGTTAGGCTCAACTGTTACAGTAACATTGGCTACATTACCCGAACCTACGCCGCTGTTTGCCGAAAGAGTCATCCATGGGTAATTGTTAATTGCCCTCCAACGGTTTGTGTCGGAATTCGCCGTACGGACAGATACTATTTCGTTTCCTCCCATAGGAGATACTGTCAGCAATTCAGGACGTATAACAAGACTGCTGTTGTCCGGTTCTATACCATAAACCACCGCTTGGTTTTGGTTAAATGTGTTGGATTGATTTGATCCTATACCGCCACCTCCTGGAGCAAGGTTGTTAGAAGCGAAGAATCCATCGTAACTACCAGCCCATCCCCAGTTATAGTGGAACAGACCGTCGCTGTCGTAGCCGTCGCAAACAAAGGCGTGTCCGCCACCAGTTCCGCGACCGCTGTGCAAAAGAGGACGGTTGGCATTGAGTTCGCTACGCAACAGGGCATTCCACTGGGCATCGGAATAATAATAACGGTAGTCACTTGCCAAAGTGTTCTTATAACCAAAAAATGTCTTCAGTGCATATTCGGCTGTCGTATAGTAATTGCCAGTTGTATAGGCTCCACTTCCGCCAACTGCCGACACACCGTAATCCATATTAACAGCCACTCCGCAGTGATACGACAATGTTGCCACTGCATGAATCTGTGCTGCAGTACTTGATTGAACAAGAGCGTTAGGCATATTGGCCCAATCGTAGGTGGTATTGCCAAAATTCACCGACAATGTTCCACCAACTGTGTCGTAGTATGAATTAGAACCGACACCACGGGTCGGATAGTTCCAATATTTCATGATTTGTGCCATAGCAGTAGCAACACATCCTACTACTGTACGTGCGCCACGAACATTGTCATAGGGACAATAGTTGTTGTAGAGCGGGGCTTGGTTCCAAGTCGTTGTCAACAGAGGTCCAACAACAGGAGTACCATACAAGGGCTGTGTTGGAAGGCTTATGCCAGCGCCTGGATTCAGCTGTTTGGGAGCGGCATTTGACTTGGTGCCTTTCAGCTCTTCCCAAGCAACACGGACCTCTTCGGTGCTCTGAACGTTGTTGGCTACACAGTAAGCGATTTCGCCGTCGTAACCACGGAACCAATCCAAAGCATTTACCGGAATTTCATCTCCAGCAACGTTTGTTGTGGAATAGGCCAACACGGGCTGAACGCAGTCGTCGGCGGAGATTACTACGAATCCAGCCTTGTCGGTACGTTCAACTATGTACAAGTTAGAAAGGCCGTTGGCCCTTGCTGCTGAGGAAATTCTGAAAATTTCCGCACTTTTCACCGATTGGTCGTGTTTCTGCAAAAAATTCTTTGCCACAACCTTAACCATGTTGGTATCCACGGGTGATGCATTGGCTTCAATGCATGTGGCTGCCACAATCATCAATGACGCAGCAACAATTTTTAAAACTAATTTTTTCATTATCAAAATTTTAAATATTATTATCGATTTATTTAAAAAACATTATCGTTTGACAACTTTTTTCAGAACCACAGTGCCTTGTGTGCTGATACGCAGCGTATAAGTGCCCTCGGCGAGATCCGAGAGGTCCATATTTATCACGTTTTCGGCTACAGTCACAACACGACCCCATGAGTCGAGGATTTCCACCTTTTCGGCGAACTGCGAGAATGTGATGAATCCCGTTGTTGGATTTGAATAGATGTCGATGGCGGCACTCTTGTCGGGAGCAGGGACAGCCTGACTGCCGGTGGTGAAATGGGCAGTCAGCGTCACGTCACCCGAAACGGTGAAATGACGCGGGTTGTCGGTGCTGTTGTCGCTCCAGTGACTGAAACGGTAACCATCGTTGGGAACGGCGGCGATGCCTATGCGCAAGCCCTGCGGGTAAGTGCCGGTGCCAACGGTAACGCCCTGTGCGCTGTTGGCGGAGGAGATGTTGAAATTGTGCTGAGGCAGGTTGATATATGCTGTGTCGTGGACGGTGTCGTGTACCGCCACGTTGATATAGATGGTGTCGTGGATAGTGTCGTGGACAGCAATAGTTGATGTTGAAAGAGAGGCAAATGTTGCCGCAAGCTGAGCGTTGGCGTTCATTACAACAGAACGCGGATTGGTGGTGTTATTGTCGTTCCAACGCAAGAAATATTTGGTGCTGTCGGCCGGGATAGCAACGGCCACAGCGGTGTCGCCGGCAAAATAAGTGCCGCTTCCTGATGTCGTTCCCAGTTGGGAATTGGACGATGTAACGGAGAGGGTGTAAGATGTGCGAGCATTGTAAACAGCCACAAAGTTGGGATAAAAGTTCGTATCAGCGACAAATGTACGTGGATTGGCAAGGACGCCATCGCCCCAACGGTTGAAAGTAAAGCCAGGCAGATTGTATGCCTGCAGGATAATGGTATCACCCAGGTTATGTGGGCCACCGCCAAGCACATATCCATGGTTGGCGCTGTCGGGCTTGGCCGTTATGAAAAGATCTGGATTGAAGGTGGACACTTTTATCGCGAAAGCATAACAGCTGTTGTATTGAACATAATAACCGTTTGTTGTGGCGGCCTTATAATCTATAGCAGCACGAACTTTGTTGCCTCTTCCTTCGAGATACATGCCTGTAATAGAGTCAGCTACAGGATAGTTGGCAATAAGCACGGAATCTACTGCAACATCCCTGAAATAACGCACGAAAGCTTGGCCCTCGCTTGTTATGGACACCCAGAACTTATTGGAATTCACTACATAGGGAGTGGTAAGATCCACCATCTGATTGCCTTGCGTGTGTTGGTAATAGGTTTGGGTATAAACCTGTGTCCCCAGCACATTGTACGCAGAGTCGTAATTGCCTTGCGACAGTGCGGTGGTATATGTAGGATTTTCGTAAATCCTTATAGTGAACACGCTATCGGCGTATTGCGGGTAGCCGGAGATGTAATGAGAAGTGAAAAATACGCTTTTCACCGTGTCGCCAGGAGTGAATCGTCCGTAACATTCGGGGCGTAAAACTATCGTAGAGCCGTTTACCACCGCTTTGGTGTAGTTATGCTGCACATTGCCGTATAGTCCAGAAACACTGTTTTGTCCATATCTTTGTTCAACATCTACTATGGCTGTGTCGTTGTGCTGGACAAAAGTTATTGTTCCTCTCCTATTGTTGCCTGTATTGTTTTGTTGCACCAATATTGAAACGTTGGCCGCTGTACCGGAGCCGGCGCCACTGTTTTGAAGCAACACTATCCATGGCACATCGGTGGTGGCTGTCCAACGGTTGGTGTCGGAGTATGCAGGAAGGACTGCTATAGTGTGGGTGCCGCCGACAGCGGGTATTGCCATGGTTTCGGGACGGACCACGAGATTGGCATTGCTGTTGGGCTCAACACCGCAAATAATCTTCTGGCTGGAGTTGTAGTTGTTGGAACTGTTGCTTCCCACGCCGCCGCCCCTAGGCGACAAGCGGTTTGTTATGTAATATCCGTCGTAGTTTCCGCCCCACCCCCAGTTGAAGTGGAAATATCCGTCATTATCGTAGCCGTCGCAGATAAACGCATGTCCCCCACCGCCACCACGACCGTCGTAGATAACAGGACGGTTGGCATTGAGCTCGCTACGGAGCAGCGAATCCCATCGTGCATCGGTGAAATAGGCACGCTCGGCAGTAGCCAGAGTGTTCTTGAAACCAAAGTATGTCTTAAGGGCATATTCGGCGGTGGGATAGTTATTGCCGTTGGTAAAAGCCTCGCTACCTACCGACGAAACGTTGTAAATCATATTCACAGCAACACCACAGTGGTACATCAGCGTTGCCACAGCATCTATCTGTGCCGCAGAACTTGTAGTGGACAGGGCATCGGGCATGTTGGCATAATTGTATGTCGCGTTGGCAAAATTCGCACTAAGCGTTCCAATAGTGCAAGAGTCGTTGACGCATAAATAACTATTCGAACCTATACCGTGGGCCGGATAGTTCCAGTATTTCATCACCTGCGCCATAACCATTGCCACACATCCCACCACGGTACGTTTGTTTCGTACGGTATCAATGGGACAGTAGTTGTTGTACAATTCCGTCTGGTTCCATGTTGTAGTCAAAAGGGGTCCTACGACAGGGATAGTGATAGTCTGCGGCTGCAATGGATCCATGGGTACACTTCCCTGAATGCCGCTGCGGCCGTTGGACGAGGTTGACGACAATTCGCGCCATGCGGATATAATCTCCTCAGTGGCCTGGAGATTGTTGGCAACACAATACTCGATTTCCATATTGTAGCCTTGCAGCCACTCGCGGAAATTCAACGGAATTTGGTGGCCAGTGACACTTGTTGTGGAATAGGCCAAAACGGGCTGCACACAGTTGTCGGCGGAAACGACAACGAAACCGTTGTCCGTAATATTTTCCACGATATAAATCTTAGAAAAGCCGTTCTGTGCAGAAACGTTGGAGATTCGCAAATTGTTGAGACTTTTCACAGAAACATCGTGTCTTTGCAAAAAATTCTTTGCCACAATCTTTGCAGTGTTGGTATCGACAGGATTTGCAACGACTTTTGTTCCGGCCATGAAAGACAATATCAATACAGCCGAAACTACTTTTATAGCTATTCTTTTCATTATCAAATAGTTATAATTAATACTATGTTCTCTTTCAAAAAAGCAAATTTACGTTTTTTTATTGACATTACAAAACAAAAAAAAGACGCCACATAAAGCGGCGTCTTCTGCTGTTTAATCTAAAACCTTAAAATACAATAATTTTCAACACTTTTTCGTTGCCACGCACCACGTATGTTCCTCTGTTAGGGAGTTTCAGCACTTTGTTGCCGACACATTTTTCTACAAGTCTGCCCGAAAGGTCGTAGACACGTAATTCCTCGTTGTTGTCGGCGGTGATGCGGATGGTTTTGTCGCCAAGCGAACGGACATTCCATTCGGCCTGTGCTGTAGCGATGCTAGCGGAGCTTTCGTCGCCTGCGTTGATCGCCTGATTGGGCGTGGCCTGATAAAAGGCTTTAACCCAAGTAACTGCAGTGCTCGAGATATTGATTTCGGCCCAGCCGTAATGTACCTGGTTGTTGAGTTTAATACGGAAAGCGATGTAGCCGTTGCCAGTGGCGTTTATCATAGCGTCGCCCTGGCCATCCCATGCGCTGCTGGCTCCTATGGAAGTGCCTCTCGAGAGCAAAGCGGCATAGTCCCATCCTTCAGACGAAGCGCATACGTTATTTCCGCCATTGGACCAAGCGTAGGTGATGTAGTTTTTTTCAAGGTCACCGTCGGCGATTTTGAACTCAATGTTTCCGTCGTTGTTGAAATCTATCCCGTATGCCTGCGATGTGTATCCGGAATAGTCGGTAAACGAGCCATTGCCTATGGTTCCTCGTGTTATCTGTGCATACATTGTGCCTGCAAGCAGTGTTGTGGCCATTGCCACCAAAAAATATTTTTTCTTCATTTCTGTAATTTGTTTAATTTTTGTTTCTGTTTGTTTTTTGAATCAGACATCAGAATAGACACCACCGACACCTTTTCGCTACAACCTTCGAAAAAAGTTTTTTCGCCAATTCTAAAGCCTGATTGAATATGACAAGGCTCTTGCTGATATTAGAAAATCTTTTTTTACTTTATCGGACGACGAAGTTAATTTCTCGGTCTGACCCAACAATCAGCTTTTTTTTCGGAGGCGTTGCCTGTTACAGCTATCTCAAATACAACTTTATTATTCGTCATATTGTTTTTTTGTGTATCTTTGCAACGTTGTTTCAAAATGGTTTAATCATGAAAAAAACGCTTCTGTTTTTGGCTGTGCTTATCTCTGCCAGTGTGCAGGCACAGACCCATTATCGCATTTATGACAATATCGACGAGAGCGACTGTTCGTGCTTGAGCAAAGAAAGTTTTGATGCCAAAGAAGGCGTTATCAGCCGTGAGTACATACACCTTTACGGTCCTGTGAAAAAGGTTACCAATCCCAAGGAAAAGGCCGATTTCAAGGTGCGTGTGGCCAAAAAGGGTGAGGACTATAACCTTTTGGTTTCCATTGTGGGAAAAAACCGCAAGGCTGTCCAGTGCGGACACTGGCATTGGGTTGATGGCGTTACTGAAAAGGCAAAGTTTAGCGTCCGGTTTGTGGAGAAAGGCGAGGATTTTGTTATAAAATTTGGCGAAGCACTGCCAGACGACATTACGTGGGACAGGCACGCCACCGCCACCATTAGGATAGACGACTAAATCTTTCACGACAACCTCCTTCCCAAAGATATTTTGCGGCTTCCGCCGTTCTGGCTGTAGTTCACTTCGGTGCCCAGCACCACGTGGCTGCCCACCTTGGACGTGATGAGTATGTCCGTTTCGCCGGGCAGCGAGGTGAGGCGGTGTTTGAAATTACAACCTCAGCGGGTGCGTATATGTTGTTCAAACGCAAGCTGAAATCGCCCAACTTTTCAAATTTGGTTGTCGCCTGTTCCGCGGTGCCGAACTTGAGTATCTTTTCCTGCGCCTTGTCGAACTTGTATCCGTAGCGGCTCAGTGCGCCCACCTGCCCGTCCATCACTTTGCCCAGCATGGAGGCAATCTGTGTGGCTTGTTCCTGCGAGGCGTTGAGGCCGTACTGCTGTGCCAGCATGTCGTTCATCACGGGGATGAGTGTTTTGAGCGACTCGGTTTTGGAGAGGTACGTAGCCAGTTCCTGTGCCCCGGCCAGTTGCACCTCGTCGCCTATAACACCCAGTTTCTGCTGTGCGGCGGTGAGGGCTTTAATGCTGTCCACCTGCGCCTGTGCGGCGCCCATGGTGTTGCGCATCACCTTGGCAAGTTTTGTCTCGGCCTCAATCTGTGCGTTGTATGCCTCGGTGAATGCCTGCACTTCTGATGACAGTTTTTTGAAAAAATCCAAAGTCTGGTTAAGAATAACGAATCCTTTACCCATTTCAGAAAAACTCGCCTTAACTTTTTTTGTGGCTGTATTCAGTTTTTCTGTTTGGCCGACAATCAGTTTGATTTTTTCGGAGGCGTTGCCTGTTATTGCTATCTCAAATTCAACTTTTTTTTCCGCCATATTGTTTTTTTTTGTATCTTTGCAGAAAAATTATACAATGATACTTGATATTATTTGCATAATAGGAATTGGCTACATCACACTCAAAGTAATAGTGAAGATTGTGTCTTGGGTAGGGCGCAATCTATGGTAGCACGTCATTTTACAGACTCCCGTTTCCTTATGTCCGCTATTTGAGCGAACTTTTCTGCCCATTGGGCGTCGGTCAGCTCGGAGGGGTCGATGTGCAGGTAATACTGCAGCATGGTGTCGATGTACCCCACGGGGTTGTCGTCCAGAGTCCCGCAGGCGGCCGTCAGGCTTCCCCCACTTCAACCTTTTTCACGGTCAGCATGTGGTCCACAAGTCCGTCCATGCCAAGCAGATAGTCCAAATCTTCATGCAACGGTTCTCCGCCGAGGAAACAGCCTCGAAGCAACGCTTCATCCATGTCCAGAGGCTGCTTTTTCTATATCATTGCGCAGCTCAAATTCTTGCGGGTAGGCTTGCGGCAGCAGGCTGTACGGCAAATGCGACTGGCAGCAGACCGACGAATACCCCACCCCCGGCAACCCCGCCAACACCATAGCCGCACCCGGACTTACCGGCAACCCCGCCGCAACAGGCGAAATATTCTCCGACACGGCTCCGTATATACGGAGGGCACCAAAGCATATTGATATTGGTGATGCCACACGAAAAGAATTTCCGAGCCTTCAGAGTCTGCTCGATGTGGACATGAAAAAATACCGCCTCGATTACTACAATTTGGACGGCGGATTTCTCCAGACAAGCCGGGAACGCATCAAGGAAGGGCAAATGAACAAGCAGGAAACAGAAAAATTTGGCAAAGAATACAGTATGTGTAAGAATCTTGCTTCTAACAACTTCAATGTTACCTATCGCGAGTCTGTGCAAGGTAGCTACGATGTAACTGTAAATGGAGTGCCTGCTGAATTAAAGAAAGTGGATAGTTCAAAACAAATCTATCGACATGCTCGCAAGGCATTCGAGGAACAAGGTGCAGAGGCTGTTGTAATCGAAATAAAAACGCTGGATGCGGAAGCGTGGCAGCAACTAAATAAAATCAAATTAAAAGGCTGGAAATGTTACTTCTTTACATCTTCAGATAAAACCATCAGACAGCCATAAAATACGAAACCGCCTTGCGGCGGTTAAGAGCGGCATGAACCTTGCGGCACACGCCTATTTCGATTTGCAAAATTACGAAAAATATTTCAAACCACCAAAAAAAAGTAACAATCTCAGTGCTGAAAGTGGCGGATTGCAACCCCGCCAACACCATAGCCGCACCCGGACTCACCGGCAACCCCGCCACAACAGGCGAAATATTCTCCGACACACACCCGTATATCAGAAGGGCGGGAAACAACAGGAGAGAAAGAGAAGCAGTTGAGTTCAAGTGTCAAAACTCATTACATAAAGTAATACGAAACAACAGTAAAAGTAATGAACTTTTATCGGAAACATGTTTTGGTGAGATAAATGGCGTAAAACAACAAATACATTTTGAATTTTGGGGAATATCAGAAACAAGTTACTCTATGATTGGAAACATGAGATATTGGCTAAAAAATGAAATTTTGAACAATCCGTTTCCATACTTTGAAAAAGCTGTTTTTGTAAAAGATGCAGACGTGGATTTAACACATAATACAGGACACACTTTAAGATTAAAACGAAAATTTAAATAATATTATTATCTCAAAACCCAATTAGCCAATGGTGAAGATGTGTATTTAAATATAGTGCTACACCAAGACGGAAATTATTATCTATACACAATATCAAAGAATTTGCCAGAATGGTAAAAAGGAAAAGTGACATTCTCACAGACGAAAACACCCGTCCTCATGAACAAATGCCACTTTTTTTTCGGAACTTCAAAATTACAAAAAATAATTCAAACCACCAAAAAAAAGTAACAATCTCAGTGCTGAAAGTGGCGGATTGCAAATCTGGCACAAAGGATGGATTTGAGCAGCCAGTGAATAATTAAAGATATTATTAGCAGTAGTATTGTTTGCAAAACTAACGGAATAAAAAAAAGAAGCCCTGCGGCTTCTTTTCTTCGTGACCCCGGAGGGACTCAAACC
>DBXF01000057.1 GCA_002309295.1 Bacteroidales bacterium UBA1219
CTCACCGAAGCCACCAAACACGCCATACTCAATGCCAACTACATCAAAGCACGTCTGGCCAAGTACTACAAGATACTGTACACCGGCAAGCAGGGCATGTGCGCCCACGAGATGATAGTTGATTTCAACGAGTTCAGCCTTAAAGTCTCCGTTGGCGACGTGGCCAAACGTCTGATGGACTACGGTTTCCACGCTCCCACAGTGGCTTTCCCCGTGCACAACACCCTTATGGTGGAACCCACCGAGAGCGAGCCGCTTAGCGAACTCGACCGTCTGTGCGACGCTTTCATCGCCATCAGAGAGGAGATACGCGACATTATGGACGGCAAGGCCGACGAGAAGAACAACCCCATCTACAACGCACCCCACACCATGCAGGTGGTTTGCGCCAGCGAATGGGATATGCCTTACAGCCGCGAGAAAGCCGCTTTCCCGCAGCCGCACGACGACAAATACTGGCCTACCATCAGCAAGATCGACGACGCCTACGGCGACCGCAACCTGCAGCCAGTATGGCCGATGGAATAATACTGTTTCATAATGAACAATTTTTGACAGCCGGCGCTTTCAGCGCCGGCTTTTTTGTGCTGAGCGGAATGACAAGTAATATTGTCCTTTATCTAAATTGTAGATTATAAAAAAAACTAAAAACGCCGCACATAAAGAACAGTGGATTTTAAGCGACAACCTTCGTTTTCTTTTGTCTTGAAACAAAAGAAAAGAAGCAAAAGAAAAATTCAAGGCTGTGACAAAAAAACTAAAAAACGCCTGCGTTCCGCTAAAGTCGTCAAACTCGCACTTTATTCGTAATTCACGACTGAAACCACATCTCACAACTAATTTCGTTTTTCAAGCGTTATCCGTTTCTATGCTCAGACACTGACGCCTTTTTAACGCTGCTCTCCGGCGTTTTTCTTAACGTTTTTTTCTCAATGCCTTTGGGCTGCCGCACTTGGGTTCAGATTCGGTTTTTCTAAACCTAACGATTATCGCAGAAAATCGAGTGCGCGGTGGGCCGAACAGTTACCCGGGAAGCGGGGGCAAGTGCGCTGGATAGGGATGAAGAAAAGTCCAGTGGACTTTTCGATAGCCCGCAAGGGCGGAGAATGTGTTTTTTTCTCCGCTACGCTATCAAATCATTCACTGAATGATTATTTGTTCTCCGCTTCGCTATCGAAACATTCACAGAATGTTTATCTGTTCTCCGCTACGCTATTGAAACATTCACAGAATGTTTATTTGTTCTCCGCTTCGCTATCGAAACATTCACAGAATGTTTATTTGTTCTCCGCTTCGCTATCGAAACTGCCACTGGCAGTTTCTTCATATTTCAAGAGAAAAAAGAAATACAAAGGGAGAAACCAATTTTTTACCGAGGAACTTTTTATCGTACTCCAAAAGTTTTTTTTCTTAGAATTGCAAATATTTTGCCACCACACCATCAAGTGTAGTTATTGAGTACTAGTCTATCCGACACTAGTCCTTCGACCTTTGACCTTTGACCAATGCCTCCATCACTTCACCAGTTCCATCACCTCGCCGAGCTTGGGTGTGAGGATTATCTCGGTGCGACGGTTCTTGGCACGATTGTCGGCGGTGGTGTTGGGGGCTTTGGGGGCGTACTCGCCGCGGCCCGAGGCGGAGATGCGTTCTGGGGCAATCTTGCCGGCTTTCAGTATCTCTTTCACTATGGCGGTGGCACGCATCACGCTGAGGTCCCAGTTGTCCTTAACGTTGCCGCTGCCGTTGTAGGCCAGATTGTCGGTGTGGCCCTCCACAGAGATGTTCAGGTCTTTGTTCTCCTCCAAAATCTTGGCAAGCTCTTTGATAGCCTGCAAGCCTTCCTTGCTCACTGCCCAGCTGCCCGAGGCGAACATCAGCTTGTCCTCCATCGACACATACACCTTGCCGTCCTTGGTCTCCACCTGCAGACCTTTGTTCTGGAACCCGACAAGTGCATCGGAAATCTTAGTCTTGATGGCGTTCACCTCTTTCTCCTTGGCGGCGAGGGCTTTGTTCACCTCCTCCAGACGTTTGTTCTTGGCCTCGTAGTCCTTCTGCAGTGCTTCGAGGTTCTTCTCTTTCTCGTTCAGCTCGGTCTCTTTGGCCTTGAGCATGGCGTTGGCCGAGTTGAGGGCGCGGTTTTTCACACCCACCTGCTGGAGGTAGTTCTCCATGGTGGTGTCGTAACGCAACTTCATATTTTCCAGCTCGTTGCGTTTGTCCTGCAGCTGCTGTTCCAGCTGTGCCCTGTTTTTGTTCAGGTCCACCACCTCGTTTTTAAGACCTTGGTTTTCGGCAAGGAGGTTGTCTTTCTCATCTTTCAGGGCGTCGAGTTCGGCCTGAGCCACTTTGTACTCTTTTCTCAGTTTGTTATTGCTGGTTTCCAAAGCGTTGTATTTCTTGGTGCTTACGCAGGATGCGAGCGTCACCGCAATGGCAAGGAACAGAAAAAATTGTCTTTTCATAACTATCTCGTATTTAAATGGTTAAAAATCTATTTCGGTAATCATCGGGCAATGGTCGGAATGACGGGCGTCGGGCAGTATCACAGAACGTAAAAGTCTGTCCTTCAATGGCTCGGAGGCCATGATATAGTCGATACGCCAGCCTTTGTTGTTGGCACGGGCGTTGGCGCGGAAACTCCACCACGTGTATTGGTGCGGACTTTCGTTGAAAAATCGGAAGGTGTCGATAAAACCGCTGTTGAGGAAGCCACTCATCCAGTCGCGTTCTTCGGGCAGGAACCCCGACGAGGTGGCGTTGCGCACCGGGTCGTGGATATCTATCGGACGGTGGCAGATATTGAAATCGCCGCAGATGACGAGGTTGGGACGTTCTTTCCGCAACTCCGTCACATAATTCTGGAAATAGCTGAGCCACTGCATCTTGAAATCCTGACGCTCGTCGCCCGAAGTGCCGGAGGGGTGGTACACGCTGATAACGCTCACATCGCCGTAGTCGGCACGGAGGAAACGTCCCTCGCTGTCGTACAGCGGGTTGCCGATGCCTTCCACCACCTTGTCGGGATGACGGCGTGTGAGTATGGCCACTCCGCTGTAGCCTTTTTTCTGAGCGGAAAAGGCGTAAGTCTCGTAGCCGAGGGCGGAGAACTGCATCACCGGAATCTGGTCGTACTGCGCTTTGGTCTCCTGCAGACACAGCACGTCGGGGGCTGTGGCCTCAATCCATTCGTCAAGACCCTTGCCCATCGCCGCACGAATTCCATTCACATTGTAAGTAGCTATTTTCATTATTGTTGAACTGTTGATTGTTTAATCGTTTAATTGTTGATATTCTAACTGCAAACTCCCCACTGCAAACTGCAAACTAAATCCATTGTTCATTGTCAATTGTTAATTGTCAAATAATTTCCAGTTTCGCGTATTGCAACATCATTTTCTTTTGTCCGAAGGCTTGGAAAAAGACTATGGCGGCGCGGTTGGAGCCTTCGCCTTCGATGCTCAGCACCTTGCCTTCGCCGAATTTGGCATGCATTACGCGCATCCCCACCTGAATGCCGTCGCGCTTTTCGGGACTGTTGCCTTCGGTGGGACCGTACTGCACCCGTTTCAGCTTGGGGGTGTTGATGGTTTTCTTGATCTCACGTGGCTTGAGCCTCGGCAGCTCGCCGATTTTCGGGAACAGCGACTCCGGCCGCGGCATGTCGATATAGGCATCATCGATCTCGGTAACGAAACGGCTCAGCTCCTGATTGGAGGCCTTGCCCCACTGGTAACGGAAACGGGCGTTGGAAAGCACCAGCCGTTTCTCGGCACGCGTCACGGCCACGTAGAACAGGCGGCGCTCCTCCTCCAAGTCCTTGCGGTCGGTGAGCGAGAGCTGCGAGGGGAACAGGTTCTCCTCCATCCCAGCCACAAACACATACGGGAATTCCAGTCCCTTGGCGGAATGGATGGTCATCAGCGACACTTTGTCGCCTTCGGTGTCGTCCTTCTCCTCCTCGGTAAGTAACAGTACCTGTTGCAGATACATATCGAGGGTTTTCAAACCGGAAACGCCGGTGATGGCCGCTTCCTCCTCGTCAGCGCCGGGGGTTATCACATCCTCTTTTTCGCAGAACTCCTGAATGCCGTTGAGCAGCTCCTGAATGTTGTCCAAACGGTTGGCGTTGTCGGGGTCGTCGTCGGACTTCAGTTCGCGAATCACGCCCGACTTGTAGATAACATCTTTGGCCAAATCGTAGGCGTTGAGGGTGTTGAGCTGCGAGGTGAATAGCTGTATCATCAACTTAAAGTCGTTGATTTTGGCAAGTGCCCCCTGATTGATGTCCAGTCCGAAATCGTTGATATTCTCAATCACCGTCCAGCAGGAGATTTCGTTGTCGGAAGCGGCGAGTTGTACTTTCTCCATCGTGGTTCCGCCAATGCCGCGCTTGGGGTAGTTGATGATACGCAGCAGTGCCTCGTCGTCGTGGTTGTTCACCACCAGCCGCAGGTAGGCAAGGGTGTCCTTCAGTTCCTTGCGGCGATAGAACGAGATGCCCGAATAGACCTTGTACGGGATTCGGCTTTTGATAAGGGCGTCCTCGATGGCACGCGACTGTGCGTTGTTGCGGTAAAGCACGGCAAAATGACGGAACTCGGCGTTGTCATCGGCCTTGATGTTGCGTATGGTATTGGCAATCATGGCACCTTCGGCACGCTCGTCGTCGGCGGTGAGCAGGGTGATGCGTTCGCCCACGGCGTTGCTGGTCCACACGTTTTTGAAAATCTGTTCTTTATTGTTGTAAATCACGCTGTTGGCGGCATTCACGATATTCTGGGTGGAACGGTAGTTCTGCTCCAGCTTGAACTGCTGTGCCGACGGGTAGTCGCGTTTGAAATTGAGGATATTCTGTATGTTCGCTCCACGGAAAGCGTAGATACTCTGGGCATCGTCGCCGACCACGCAGATATTTTCGTAGCGGGCAGCCAATTTCTTCACTATCAGATACTGGGCAAAGTTAGTGTCCTGATACTCATCCACGAGGATGTAGCGGAAACGTTCCTGATATTTGAGTAACACTTCGGGGAAATCGCGCAGAAGCACGTTGGTGTTGAACAACAGGTCATCGAAATCCATCGCCATGGCGTTGCGCAGACGCTGGTTGTAGAGTTTGTAGATTTGTGCAATGAGCGGCTTTTTGGCGAGCATGTCCGCCTGCTGGATTTCGGGATTGGAAGCGTAGTCCTCAGGCCCCATCAGACCGCTTTTGGCGGCTGAGATACGGCTGGCCACAAAGGAGGGGTTATAGGTCTTGGGGTCGAGGTTCTGTTGCTTGATTACCTGTTTGATAGCGTTTTTGCTGTCGTCGGTGTCGTAGATGGTGAAATTGTGGACATAGCCGAGTTTGTCGGCCTCGATACGCAGAATTTTGGCAAACACCGAGTGGAAAGTGCCCATCCAGATGTTCTTGGCTTCGGTGCCAACAAGCGTCTCGATACGGTCTTTCATCTCCTTGGCCGCCTTGTTGGTAAATGTAAGTGCCAGAATATTAAAGGAATCCACCCCTTCGTCGATCAGGTGGGCAATGCGGTAGGTCAGAGTGCGGGTCTTGCCCGAGCCTGCGCCGGCAATAATCATCACAGGTCCGTCGATAACTTCGGCAGCACGGCGCTGTTCGTCGTTCAGTTCGTCTAATATATCCACAAGTTTAGTAGTTTATAGGTGTTTACACAAATTTCTTTTTACAAATAATCTTGCAAATTTACACAAAAATAGAGTTAAAAAGTGAACTTTTCGATTCCACTTTTCAACACCAATATGTAAGTAACAGCTGACAGTCGTAAAAACCTTATTTACTGTCTTTTACGATAGCATTGACCGTCTCCACCACAGCATCGACATCTATGTGGCACTCGCGGTGCAGCTCGCGCAGGCTGCCGTGGGTTATGAACCTGTCGGGCAGTCCCAAACGGTGCACGGGCAGCTCTATGCCGTTGTCGGCCAAGAACTCCAGCACCGCCGAGCCGAAGCCGCCTTCCAGCACGCCGTCTTCGATGGTGACGATGTGCGTGTAGGTACGTGCCACCTCGTGGAGCAGACTTTCGTCGAGGGGTTTCACAAAACGCATGTCGTACACACCCACCTCGATGCCGAGGGTGCTGAGTAGCTCTGCCGCCTGCATAGCGGTGTTGCCGATGTGTCCCACGGAGAGTATCGCCACATCCTTGCCGTTGCGCAGACAGCGTCCTTTGCCAATCTCCACAGTCTGGAACGGCTTTTTCCAGTCGGCGTTCACCGACCTGCCGCGCGGATAGCGTATCACCATCGGGCCGCCGTCGGGCAGCTGGGCGGTGTACATCATATTACGGAGCTCGTTTTCGTTCATCGGGGCGGCGATGACGAGGTTGGGGATGGGACGGAAATAGGCGTAGTCGAAAGCGCCGTGGTGCGTGGGACCATCTTCGCCGACAAGGCCGGCACGGTCGAGACACATCACCACCTGCAGTTTCTGCAACGCCACATCGTGGATCACCTGGTCGTAGGCTCGTTGCATAAACGAAGAATAGATGTTGCAGAACGGCACCATGCCCTGCGAGGCAAGTCCTGCGGCGAAGGTGACGGCGTGCTGCTCGGCGATACCCACGTCGAAACAACGGTCGGGCATGGCCTCCATCATTATGTTAAGCGAGCAACCTGTTGGCATTGCGGGAGTTATCCCCACTATCTTGGGATTTTTCCTTGCAAGTTCGAGGATGGTATTTCCGAACACCTCCTGATAACGAAGCGGCTGGTCTTTGTCGTTGGATTTCTTCTGTTCGCCGGTGTCCACATCGTATTCGCCGGGAGCGTGGTAGGTGACGGGGTTCTGCACGGCCATCTCCATGCCCCTACCCTTCTGGGTGACGATGTGCAGAAGTTTCGGACCTTTGATGGTGCTCAGACGGGTGAGGATTTTTATCAGATCGGGTAGGTTGTGGCCGTCGATGGGACCGAAATAGCGGAAGCCGAAAGCCTCGAACATATTGCTCTGCTTGAAGAACGTGGCCTTGAGGTTGAGCAGTATATTGCGGAAAAAACGGCGTATGCGCTGACCGAAGGCGTTGTCGCCCGACCAGTCCCAAATCTTGGTTTTCACACGGTTATACGCCCGCGACGAAGTAATTTTGGTGAGGTAATGGCTCAGCGCCCCCACGCTCTTGTCGATGGAGATGCCGTTGTCGTTGAGGATAACCAGAACGTTGGCACCAGCCTCACCTGCGTGGTTGAGGGCTTCGAAAGCCATGCCGCCGGTCATCGAGCCGTCGCCGATTACAGCTATGTGGTTGCGGCTGTCGTTGCCTTGCAGATGCGCCGCCACAGCCATTCCCAACGCCGCCGAGATGGAGGTGGAGGAATGTCCCGTGCCGAAGGAGTCGAACTCGCTCTCCTCCATTTTCGGGAAACCGCTGATGCCGCCGTAGGAGCGTATGGTGTCGAACTGACGTTTGCGGCCCGTGAGTATCTTGTGCGGATAGGCCTGATGGCCCACGTCCCACACCAGTTTGTCGTCGGGAGTGTTGAACACATAATGCAGAGCCACAGCAAGTTCCACCACCCCGAGTCCCGAAGCCAGATGCCCCGGATGGGTGGAGAGAACCTTCACTATATAGCTCCGCAAATCGGAACAGAGCTGTTCCAACTCTTTAGGCGACAGCTTTTTAAGGTCGTCGGGGGTGTTTATTTTGTCTAAAACAGGAAATTCCAAGACTTAAAACAATTATGTCCTGAACTGCACTGCCGAACTATTTCAGCAGGAAGTTGATATCGTCGTCGAGGCCGTATTCCTTGGTGTTGGCGAGGTTGGCCTTGAACACTTTCATTTTGTTGGGACGTCCTATCAGTTTCAGCTTGCCGTTTTCGAGCAGCAGCGAAGTGGCCTCGCGTATACCTGCCACGTACATGTCGGGGTGCAGCATGATATATTCTTTAAGACGGTCGTCGCGGGTTTCGCCGCCGTGTTTGGGGTCGAAGAAATCGGTGTAGTGGGGGTTGATCTGGAACGGCACGAGGTTCATGCAGTCGAAACTCTCGGGTTGCACTATGGGCATGTCGTTGGTGGTGCAGAGAGTAGGACCTGCCACGTTGCTGCCGGCGCTCCAGCCCATGTAAGGCATGCCGTTTTTGGCGCGTTCGCTGATGGCTTTCATAAGTCCCTGACGGTGAAGTTCTTTCACCAGATGGAAGGTGTTACCACCGCCAACTGCCACGCATTCAGCGTTATACACCGCCTCGATTGGCGATTTTTTGTGGTGGATGCTCGTAAGTTTCACGCCAAATTCGGCGAACACTTTCTGCACTTTGGCTTCGTACGCGTTGTAGGATGCTTTCAGGCCGCCTTCGGCGAGACTAACGCCGGCAAAGGGGATGAACAGCACCGACTTAACGTTGTGACGTTTCAGAAAATCGTTTATCTGGCTTTTGGGCCATTCCAAATAGGCTTCACCACGGTTGGTGGAGTTACTTATCAGCAAAAGGTTTCTTTTCATATCTTTATGATTATTAAATCGTTAATATTATCTATTATATCTTTCGAGTTCGCGTTTGTTGTCGCGTTCCTTGATAGATTCGCGTTTGTCGTAGAATTTCTTACCTTTGGCAAGGGCGATGTTGAGCTTGGCCAAGCCTTTGGGATTCACAAAAAGCAGCACTGGGATGATGGTGAAACCCTTCTCCTTCACCTTGTTCTGGAGCTTGTGCAACTCGCGTTTGGTGAGCAGCAGCTTGCGGTCGCGCTTGGCGGGATGGTTAAGGTAAGAGCCGAAACGGTATTCGGACACGTGCATCTCGTTGACAAACAGCTCGTGACCGCGGAACGTGCAGTACGAGTCGGTGAGGTTGGCCTTGCCGTCGCGGATAGATTTTATCTCCGTGCCGGTAAGCACTATTCCTGCCGTGTAGGTGTCCACAAGGAAGTATTCGTATGTGGCACGTTTGTTTCGTATCTCTATAATGTTCTTTTCTTGCATCTTACGTTATTCTCCATTGCTTTCTGCGAGTTGCAAATATACGGAAAAAAAATGAATTTGTGGGAAACACATATTTATTTGAACACGAATTGAACGAATTTCACAAATAATCCGTGTCATTAATCCGAGATGTCGGTAGTCCCTTTCTCCGCCTCGAAATTGCCGTTGAACATCGTCACAAAAAGGAGGACGAAGAACATTATGCCCGCCTGCTTTTCGAACACCGATTCGAACAGAGCGTTGAAAAAAATCACGAACAGAAACAGTGCGAAAACCACGTCGAAACGCCGGTCGCGGATGGCGAGCACGGCAGGCACCACGAAAAAGCAGAGCAGCAGGGCGAGGCCTAGTATGCCCGTAACTGTCGTCGTGTCAACAAACTGGTTGTGAGAGTTATACTCCCGTTCCAAGGGTATCTGGTTGTTGTCCTTGCGGTACTGCTCCATATATGCGTCGATTTTGTCGCCCACGCCCACGCCGGTAAGCCAGTTTTCGCGGGCCACGGGCAGAGTGGAACGCAGTATCGTAACACGCACATCCTCGCTCTTTTCCGACGAGGTGACGGATTTCACCGTGTCGGCCACACGTGTCACGGCGTTGGGCATTGCCAGAACGGCCACCCCCACCGCCACGACGGCCACTATTGCCGTCACCAGTCCGGCACGGTACATCTTTCGTCCGAAAATCATCCACAGGAAGAGGAAGAAATACACCGCCACCATACACAGCAGTCCCGCCCGCGACTCGAGCAGCACCGTGGCCACGGTGAACAGCACCAAAGCGATAGCCAGCAGCAGTTTTTGCCACAGTCTGCCGCCTTTGGCCATGCGCACCAGCTCCACAAAACAGACTATGATGCCCACGCAGATGTGCATGGATATATATGTGTGGTGCTCCGACGACAGGTTGACATCGAAGAAACGCGAGGCGCCGGCACTGCGGAAAGCCACGTCCCAAGCGGCGGAAAGCAGATCGGCACAGAGCACGGCGAAGATGCCCAACGTGAACGCCCACAGCACTTTACGCACGTTATTCCTGTCGAGATACGAGAAATCGAAGATAAAGAATATCAGCGGCAGCAGCAGGAACGACAGCCGTTTTTCCAGAGTGGCCCATCCTTCGGCGAAATTTTCGGTGTAAAACATACTCACACAATGGATTACGTAGAACATTGCGAAAAGCAGGTACCACCAACGTCGGCGCGACTTGCCTCCTGGCTTTTTGCGGTCCACGAGGGCACGGACTACAGCCGTGATTATCCACAGTATCAGCAAAATAATCGAAAAACGCCAGGATATCGGCACAGAAAAAGCAAAAGCCATGACTATGCAGAACTCTATTTTCTGCCACATAGTCAGTGCGTTAGACCGTGTATCGAACAGTTTCATCATCGTTTCAGAAACATATAACACAAATATGGTATAATTTATTGTATTTTTGAAAAAAAATAATGCCAAAATCAGGTACTTAATTCCGTCATTTGCACACTTTTATCGCAAAATAAAAAAACTTTCGAAAAATATTTAAAAGTTTTTAACCAGATATAGTACTGATTTTCAATAAAATAACACACACGCAACAAAAAAAGGCATTTTTTTTTCGTGTAATTGAAAAAAAAGTAGTACTTTTGCAATCGGGTAAGTCTTGTACGACCAGCTCCCATTGAATCCCCCAGGGTAGGAATGCAGCAAGGGTGTTTGGTTGTAGCGGTGCGATATAAGTAGCTTGCCCTTCTTGACGGAAATAAAAACGAATTAATAAATTATAAAACCATTAAAAAAAAACACAAATGAAAAAAGTATTTAGAATCATGGCAGTAGCCGTTCTGGGCATTGCAATGGCAACTTCTTGCGCAAAAAGCGACGAAGATCAAATTAAAGACAACGCTATGGGCTTCCTGAAAGCTATAGACAACATGGACTATGCTGGAGCAAAAGCTTACGCTACTCCTGAAAGCGCTGAAGCTCTCGACGCTATGGCTAGCCTCGCTGGCATGGCTGGTGAACAAGAAAAAGGCAAAGGCAATTTCACTATCGACGAAGTGAAAATCGATGGCGAAGCTGCTGTTGTTAACTACACCAGAAACGAAGAAGGTAAAGACGCTGAAAAGTCGAACCTGAACATGCAGAAAGTTGACGGCAAATGGTTAGTAAAATACACCAAAGAAGGCATGGGCGGCGGTGACGAAGCTGTTGAAGAAACAGAAGAACCCACTGAAGAAGCTACTGACCAACCCACTGAAGAAGAAATGGCTCAGGCTGAAGCTAACATCCCTGAATAATTCCATTTTCAATTCATAGAAAAAAAACGGAACTCATTCGAGTTCCGTTTTTTTTTTGCACCCAAAACATTCCATTTCGGATTTCGGATGTAGCATTTTAAACATAAATTGCCATGAATTACCCATAAATAAATTAATGGAAAAATAATGGTAATTTTCGTAAAAAAACGACCACGGATATGTGTGTGGTATGTAGGGACGCACCGAGTGCGTCCGAAATTTGGTATTGCGTACAAAACACCCCGTCACGATAAAGACATCCGTGTTTAAAAGTTTTTTGTATGCCGGTGCAAATGTCAGAAAATTTGTGTAATTTTGCACCACGAAAAACACGGATAAAAAATGTTCAAATACATCAGAAAACGCCTTTTGTACGGACTTTTGGTGATGCTGGGAGTGATAACGCTGGTATTTTTCCTGTTCAACATACTCCCCGGCGACCCCGCCCGTATGATGCTCGGCCAGCGCGCCGACCAGGAGAGCGTGGACCTGATAAACAAAGACCTCGGTCGCGACAAACCCATGCCGCTGCAATATCTCAACTACCTCAACGACCTGATACCCATCTCGTTCCACAACAACTGCGACACCGACTCCTATTTCTACCTCAACCCCGACAAATACGCCCCCTACACCCAGATTGCCAAACTCGGCACCACCAGCATAGTGCTGAAATACCCCTACCTTCGCCGTTCGTACCAAAGCAAGCGTCCGGTGACGGCCATTCTCGCCGAGGCTTTCCCCAAGACCGCCCTACTCGCCATCGTAGCAATGGCTTTCGCGCTTGTAGTAGGCATCATCATAGGCATTTTGTCGGCCCTGCACAAGGACTCGCTGTTCGACAAACTGGCGCTGTTTTTCTCCGTGCTCGGCATGTCGCTGCCGTCGTTCTTCGCCGCCATACTGATAGCGTGGCTTTTCGCCTACGTCCTTGCCAACGTCACGGGACTCAACATGTTCGGAAGCCTCTACTCCGTCGATAACTTCACTGGCGAGGAATACCTCGACCTGAAAAACATGATTCTCCCCGCCTTCACCCTCGGCATACGTCCCTTGGCGGTGATAATAGAGCTCACGAAAAGCTCCATGCTCGAGGTGATGGGGCAGGACTACATACGCACCGCTTTCGCCAAAGGGCTGAAAAAGAAAAGGGTGATAGTGCACCACGCACTGCAGAACGCCCTCAACCCCATAGTCACCGCCTCGTCGGGATGGCTGGCGGGACTGATGGCCGGAGCAGTGTTCGTTGAATATATCTTCGACTGGAAAGGCATGGGAATAGTGATTGTCGACGGTTTGGAGAAATACGACTTCCCCGTGGTGATGGGAGCCATAGCGTTCATCTGTATCATACTGATAATCATTAACATACTCGTTGACATCCTTTACGCCGCCCTTGACCCGCGGATACGTCTCAAATAACTAAACCTCACTTCTTTATGGGAAACTCCAGCATCGAACTTGCCGAAAAATACGTTCGCTACACCGACACATCTGTTTTCCTTACCGGAAAAGCCGGGACGGGAAAGACCACTTTTCTGCGTAACATAGTGGAAACGTGCAACAAACGTCGTGTGGTGGTGGCACCCACGGGCGTGGCGGCAATCAACGCGGGGGGAGTTACCATTCACTCGTTTTTCCAGCTGCCGCCGTCGGCCTACCTGCCCTCGGTGAAGGGTTTCTATTCGGAATACTCGCTTTCGCAGAACGCCCACAACCTTCGTAAAAACAAGATTAAACTTCTGCAAAGTCTTGATTTACTTATCATTGACGAGATAAGCATGGTACGTGCCGACCTGCTCGACGCCATCGACGACCGTCTGCGGGAATACCGCCACAACAACAAGCCTTTCGGCGGGGTGCAGCTGCTTATGGTCGGCGACCTGTACCAGCTGCCGCCCGTGGTGAAGGAAGACGAATGGCAGTATATGAAACAGGTGTACGCCTCGCCTTTCTTTTTCGAAAGCAAGGCTTTCAAACAACTGAAATACATATCGATAGAGCTAACCCACGTGTACCGCCAGAGCGAGTCGGAGTTTGTGGAAATCCTCAACAGCATACGCAACAGCCAGCCCAACGACAATGTGTTGGAACGTCTGAACTCGCGCTACAAACCCGATTTCGAGCCCGACAACAGCGAAGGCTACATCCGTCTGACCACCCACAACGCACAGGCCGCACAGATAAACGACAGCAAACTGCAACAGCTTGAAGGCAAGAGTTTTACCTTCGAAGCTGAGATTGGCGGCACTTTCCCCGACTATATGTACCCCACCGACGAGACCCTGACGCTGAAGAAAGGCGCGCAGGTGATGTTCGTCCGCAACGATCCCGACGTCGAAAAGAAATATTTCAACGGCAAGATAGTAACCATTTCCGACATCGGCGACAACTATATCGAAGTTACCGACGGCGACACCACTTTCGAGGTGCTGCCGCTCGTGTGGGAGAACACCAAATACCTGCTCAACGAGGAGAGCAACGAGATAGAGGCCGTGGTGGAAGGCACTTTCAAACAGATGCCACTGCGGTTGGCGTGGGCCATCACCATCCACAAAAGTCAGGGACTCACCTTCGACCATGCCATCATCGACGCGGGCAGGGCCTTCGCCTTCGGGCAGACCTACGTGGCACTGAGCCGCTGCCGCACCCTCGAAGGTCTGGTGCTGAAAACTCCCATCACCTCCGCCAACCTCTTCACCGACAAGGATGTGAACTCCTTCACCAGCGCCATCCCCGACATAAACGAAGTACGTCAGCGCTACAGCTCCGACCAGATGAACTTCTACTACGGCAAGCTGCGCGAACTGTTCGATTTCAGCGACTTACAGAAAGCCATCGAGCAGATGCAACGGCTGTTTATGGTGGAACTCGCCGCCGCATACTCGGCAAAGGCCGCCTCTTTCGACAAACGCATTGCACAGCCGTTCTACGACGATGTTTTCTCCGTGGCCGAGAAATTCCACCGCCAGATAGCCCAGCTACAGGCGCAATGCGGCAACGACACCTCCAACCCCCACCTCCACGACCGCATCGGCAAAGCCGTGGCATACTTTTTGGATAAAATCAACGGCTTGGACAGCGAATCGGCTGATTTCCTTTCGCTTACCATCAAAAACAAGGAAACCCTAAAACGCTACAACGACGTAACCGACAAATTCCGCCAGGCCATCGGTCTGAAAAAAGCGCTGCTGGCCAACGCCAAGTCGGGTTTCACCGTGGAGGGCTACACCAACACAAGAACCAACTACATCCTCAACGGCACCGAAGCGAAAGAGGAACAGAAGCCGGTAACCGCCAAGCTCAACAAAAACTCCACCGAGTTTTTCGACATCCTCAACGACTGGCGCAGCGAGAAAAGCTTCGAGCTGAAAGGTCGTCCGCCGCACTCCATACTCACTCAAAACCAGATGGTTGAGATAGCCCGCACGTTGCCCCGCACCTTCGCCGACCTCACCGCCATCGAAGGAATGCTCGGCATGAAAGCCGACGACTTCGGAGAGGAGATTCTGGAACTTGTAAACAATTTCTGCGAGTCGCGCAACATACGTAAAAAGCTGCCCAAAGGAGAGACCTACGACCTCACCCTGCAGATGCTGAACGACGGCAAGTCGCCCGAAGAAATCGCCACCGAGCGCAGGCTGACATTAAACACCATACACAACCACATCTTTCGGTTTATCAAACAAGGTATTCTCGACCCCAAGGACTTCATCTCCGAAATCGATTACAAAACCATCTCCCAATACCTCGCCGAGCACCCCGACCAGCCAAGCTCTGAAATCGTCGCCCACTTCGGCGGCAAATACGACTACTTCGACCTCAACATCGCAAGAGCCATAATAAAATTGAAAGTTGAAAGTTGAAAATTGAAAATTGAAAGTTGAAAGTATAATTCTCCTTGCCCTGCGGGCAGAGATCTAGTTGATATTGTAGATTTTTTTGTAGAACAATATAGCCCTGAAGGGGCGACAGACAATAGGCGGGGGCGTTAGCCCCCGCATAAAGAGCAACCCACAACCAATGAGCCCTGAAGGGGCGACACGATGAGAATCGATAAATATGAGAGAATCGAAAATGTTCTACGCTCCGCTATCGAAAGGTCCACAGGACCTTTCTTCATCTACAAGATTTACAAGATATGTTCACAATACTAGATTGATTTCAGCAGAGTTCACGATTGCTGCGCAATTCGCAAGCCGTAGGCGAGCAAGAGAAAAAAACAGATTTATCGAAATACTCATTTTTTAAGAGGTTAAAAATTTTTCAATCGCAACAGGCTAATAATGTAACTTTTACGTCGCGGCAAACGTTAAAATGCTTGACAAAGGGCCTTTTTTTTCGTATCTTTGTCAAAAATCAGTGTCGAAACAACAATTTTAAGAGAAAAACAACAAAGTAAAAATATAATGAAGTTACACGATTTCAAGTACACTCTGCCCAAAGATTTGTTTGCCGAACATCCCACCAAGGAACGCGAGAACGCACGTATGATGGTGGTGGACCGCAAGACCGGCAAGATAGAGCACAAGCTTTTCAAAGATTTGATTAACTACCTCGACCCCAAGGACGTGCTTGTGGTGAACAACACCAAGGTGTTCCCCGCACTTCTGGAAGGTGTGAAAGAAAAAACCGATGCCAAAATCACCGTCTACATGCTGCGTGAGCTCAACGCCGAAACCCTTCTGTGGGACGTGATTGTGGACCCCGCACGTAAGATACGCATCGGCAACAAACTCTATTTCGGCAACGACAGCCTTGTGGCCGAAGTGATAGACAACACCACCTCGCGCGGACGCACGGTGCGTTTTATGTTCGACGGCACCCACGACGAGTTTATCAGCCTCGTGCGCAGCCTCGGCAAGACACCACTGCCAGATTTCCTGCAACAGACACGTACCGGCAACAACCCAAAAGAAGACCGCGAGGACAAAGAATACTACCAGACCGAATACGCCCGCAACGAAGGCGCCGTGGCAGCCCCCGCAGCAGGACTGCATTTCAGCAAGATGCTGCTCAAACGTCTCGAACTCAAGGACGTACAGCTGGCCGAGATAACCCTCCACGCAGGATTCAGCAACTTCAAACCCCTCGAAGTGGAAGACCTCAGCAAACACCGCATGGACTCCGAGCAGATGATTATCGACGAGAAAGCCTGTAACCTGATAAACACCGCCAAAGCCACCGGACACAAAGTCTGCGTGGTGGGCACCACCTCGATGAAAGCCGTGGAGACCGCCGTCACCGTCCCCGGCGTGGTAAGCCCCTTCTCAGGCTGGACCAACAAATTCATCTACGCCCCTTACAATTTCTCCATCGCCGATATGATGATCACCAACTTCCACCCGCCAATGACATCGATGATGATAATGGCCGCCACCTTTGCCGGCTACGACCTGCTGATGGAAGCCTACCGCGTGGCAATAAAAGAGAAATACAAATTCTACACCTATGGCGACGCCATGCTGATACTGTAGCCGCCGCAAACCGACAGTCCGCACTATGCAACGCCATATTATAATAGTGGCCGGGGGCAAAGGCCTGCGTATGGGCTCCGACATCCCCAAGCAGTTTCTGCCCGTCGGCGGAAAGCCGTTGCTGATGCGGACTATCGAACGTTTCCACACTTTCGACAGCGAAATGCCCATAACCCTCGTCCTGCCCCAGCAGCACCACGACTACTGGCAGGAGCTGTGCCACAAATACCGTTTCGACATACCGCATACGGTGGTGCACGGCGGCGAGGAACGTTTCTTTTCGGTGAAAAACGCACTCGTCCATATCCCCGACGGCGTGGTGGTGGGCATCCACGACGGAGTACGGCCTTTCGCAAGCCACGACACCATTGAGCAGGCTTTCGCCGAAGCCGAGAACAACGGCTGCGCCGTGCCAGCCCTACCAAGCAGCGACAGCGTGCGCATAGCCGACGGCGACACCTCCGCACCCTTCGACAGAAGGAGAGTGTTTCTTGTGCAGACACCGCAGTGTTTCCGCTCCGAGATAATAAAAGAGGCCTACCGGGCCGACTACAACCCGCTTTTCACCGACGACGCCTCGGTGGTGGAGACAGTGCTGAAAAAAGAGATACGGATAACCCCCGGCAACCGCGAGAACATAAAAATCACCACACAGTTCGACCTCGAACTGGCAAATCTCATCTACAAGAACGGAGATTGTCATAATAAAGGACAATACTTGGAACAACAAAACAATCAAAATAGACAGACTGATAAAAAGATATTACCTTATTCAGAAACTGCAAATGCAATGGGAATTTGCTCCTTGGCATTTTTTTGGTTTCTTGGATTCATTTTTGCAATTCTCGGTATCATTTTTGCTATAAAAGCAAAAAAAACATATGCGGCAAATCCTTCCATGTACATAAGTAGCAGAAAAGCATCGTCGGGACTTATCACCTCGATAATCGGATTAAGCATAGGTTTATTTTTCACCATCGCTATGGCATCGAATTTTTGATAATTGAATATTTATAGTTCATAGTTCAAATTGCCATCAGTCATAATAACTACTAACTAGCGCCAAATTCGTGTTCTTTTTTACTTTTCGGCCGAAAAGTCATTTTTTTTTCGTATATTTACAATTTGACTTTGACGGAGCGTTGTGTTTATAACGCTTTGTAAGTCATTGTAATAACTAAAGAAACTAATGTTATATGGCATTGAAAAAATATTTTTTGCTGGCCTGCGCCACCCTTTTTGCACTTGGCGTTAACGCCCAAACCGACGAAGAAACCACAAATGAATGGGGCGATATTGGCATTTTCGAAAAGAAAAAGGTGTATCCCCGCACCAACGTGCTGCCCTACGCCAAGGACGACGACGTGGAACGTCTTGCCTACTACGGCTCCGACTACTATCTCGACCTTGGTGGCAAATGGAAATACCTAGTAACCAAGGACGCCGACGAGCGTCCCACCGAGAAGAATTTCAACGACCGCAAGCACTTCTCCACCAAGGACTGGGAGACCGTTTCCATCCCCGAAGACTGGTCGAAGCCTTGGAGCGGAGTCCAAGGTCTCATCCTTAAGAAACCCTTGCCCATCCCCGAGACACACAACGCCGTAGTAACCTACTACAAAAGCGTTTACGTCCCCAAAGGATGGAAAAACCGCGACATCTTCATCCATTTCGAGTCGGCAGGCTCGGCCTATTACGTGTGGGCCAACGGCAAGATGGTGGGCTACGCCGAAGATTCGTACACTCCCTCGGAGTTCAACCTCACCAACTTTGTGAAACCCGACGACGACAACGACATCATGGTGCAGGTGTTCAGCACCTCCACAGGCTCGCTGCTCGAGATGACTGCCCCCAAAAACCGTCTGGGAATAACCGGCGAGGTGTATATGTACTCCAAAGCCGAGGCCAACGTGTCCGACTATACCGTTATTGCCGACTACAGCCCGAAAACCAAGAACGGCAACATCAACATAAGTGCCACCATCGAGAATAAAAGCAAGAAAGGCGAGTTCTACGTGGATGCCGTGCTGTGGGCCCCCGACGGCAAAGAGGTAGCCAAATACGGACAGTGGGTTATCTTCGACAAGAAGAACGCCATCGACATAGTTTTCGACCGCGAAGTGCTTGACGTGAAGCCGTGGTCGTCGGAAACTCCTGACTTATACACGCTTATCCTGCGTGTCCGCGACAAAAAACTGCAAATCATAGAGACCACAGGCACACGCTTCGGTTTCCGTCATCTGGAGATGAAAAACGGCAAACTGCAGCTAAACGGCAACACAATAAAGCTGCGCGGCGTGGTGTGGACCGACTACGGCAAATCGTACAAAGAGCGGCAAAACGCCTTTAAGATGATGCGTGCCAACAACATCAACGCTGTACTGACAACCTACCACACCCCACAACCAGTTGATTTTTACGAGCTTGCCGACGAATACGGCATCTATGTCGTTGACGAGGCCAACCTGCAGCCTTTCTCGTCGCTTGCCAAAAGCATAGCCACCGACCTCGACTACTCGGCCGCCTTTGTGGCACGTGTGCGCAATATGTACGAGCGCGACAAGAACCATCCTTCCGTCATCGCCTGGTCGCTGGGCAACAGTGCCGACAACGGCGTGTGCATGGAAAACGCCTACCGTTTTCTGAAAAACAAAGACAAAATCCGTCCCGTGATCTACTCCGGCGCCGACTTTGCCGAAAACACCGACATTGTGGCCAAACGCGGTTGCAGCATGGAGTTTTTGAAACAGTTTGTATCGAAGAAACAGTCGCGGCCGCTGTTGCTGATGGAGTACGGCTCCACGCAGGGCAATTCCTTCGGCGGTCTCGGCGAGCTGTGGGACAACGCCATGAAAAACCGTGAGGTGATGGGCGGTTTCGCTGCCTATTGGAACAGCACCGAAATTTTCGACCAAGCCACAGGCCAGCACGTGAAATTGGAGGGACTTGTTACCGACGACGGCAAAGCCACTCCCGCCCTCAACGAGCTACGACAGATGTATTGTCCCATCAAGATAAAACTCGTGAGTATGGAAGGCGGCGAATTCAGCGCCACCAACACCGCAGACTGTCTGGAACTGAAAGACTTCTCGGTGAACTACACTATTTTCTCGAACATCAAGCCGCTGGTGGTTTCCGGCGACGTAAATATGAGCCTGAAACCCGGCGAGACAAAGAATTTCAAACTGATGTTGCCCAAGATTACGGGCTATGCCGGCGAGGAATTCTTCATCCGTTTCACCGTAAAACAGCGCGAGAAAAAGAACTATATCGACAAAGGCACAGAACTGGGTTTCAGCGAGATACAGATAGATATGAAGCAGATGGAACGCACACCGCTCTCTTTTTACGAGCGTAAACGTCTGTACCTCACCAACTTGAGCGACACCACACCCGCAACCCCACAGCCTAAGAACAAAAAAGCAGCCAAAAACGCCAAAAAGCCCGCCAACGCTCCTCTTGTTGAAATGGAAAATGTGAAAGGCATGCTGCAGGTTTTCAACGAAGACATGGAAGTGCTTTTCGATGCCGACAAAGTTGAAATAACTTCGATGAAAATCAACGACAAAGAAATACTTGTCTCGGCTCCCAAGCTCAATTTCTGGCGCACCCCCACCGTCAACGACCGTGCCGACGAAAACGCCTTCAAAGCATGGCAGAGTGTTGGATTGGACCGCTTATCGACTGTGGTCAAGGGCGTTAACTGCCGTCAGGACGACACCAACCGAGTAACCATCGACGCACTTTACGGCATACAGAACGGCTCGGGCGAAGAACTGTTCGACGTGGTGCAGACCTACCTCATCTATTGCACCGGCGACGTAATTATCAACAATCAGGTGCTTGTGTCGGATGCAGTGAAAACCATGCCCCGCGTGGGAATGAGCTTTGCCGTAAACGGTGACATCAACAAAGTGGAGTGGTTCGGCCGCGAAAAGGAATCGTACAAAGACCGTCTGTCGGGCAGCAAGATGGGCGTTTTCAGTTCGCCGATCTCCGCTATGACACCGAAATACAACCTTCCGCAGGCCAGCGGCAACCGCACCGACACCCGTTGGGTATCGCTCGAAAGCGACAATGTATCGCTGTTTGTGGATATGCTCGACACTTTGTTCGATTTCAGTCTGCAGAAATACACCGACGAGCAGATGGCCCACGCCAAGTCGTACAAATCGCTGAAAGAGAACGCCTTTACTGTTGTCAACGTGGATTACCGCCATACGGGCGTCGGTTCGGGCAACGGTGTCGACAGCAAATATCTTGTCAACGGCAAAAAATATAGTTTCGTTGTGCGTTTGAAAGCCTTCGAACTCGAAGACGAATCGCCTTCGGGCATACGCATGGTGGCAATGCCCAAGGTTCAGACTAAGGTGCTGCCGATGCCCACCATCAGCAAAGACCTCGACAATTTCGACGCCCCGATGACCATCACCCTCGCATCGGAACGCAAGGATGTGGAGATTCGCTACACCCTCGACGGCACCGAGCCCAACGAAAAATCGACACTATACAAGAAACCGTTCGTTATCGACAATACCACTGTGGTGAAAGCCAAAGCCTTCGGCAAGGACTTCTCGCCGTCGTTCACCTGCAAAAAGGTGTTCAACTACAACTACGTTTCGTCGATAGAATACACCAACCAGCCCAACACTCCTTACAACAAAAATCTCGAAACCGCCCTGTTCGACGGAGTTTACGGCAGCACCTCCAACCTCTCCGACGACTGGCTGGGATTTTCGGGAAGCAATTTCGAGGCTGTGCTCACTTTGGTAAAACCCATTGACATACAAAGCGTTGAGGCTACGTTTATGCATGCGCCCGAATCGTGGGCGTTTGCGCCCAAAGCCTTCTCGGTGTACGTTTCGTCCGACGGCAAGACCTACTCGCCCGAAATCAAAGCCGACGTCAAATTTATGGCCAACGAAAAGGAAAACGCTTACAACCAAGTCGTTACCTTCCGTTCTTTGGTTAATATCAACCAAGTGAAATACATCAAAGTGGTGGCCACCTCCATCGGCAAGATTCCTTCGTGGCACGAGGCCAAAGGTCTGCGTCCCTGGCTGTTCATCGACGAGATAACCATCAACGAAAACGTAAAACAAGCTGAATGACAATGAAAAACGACCTGCAGAAGATGAACATCGGCGGTGATGTGGAACGCTTCACCGAAAACACATACAACATTTTCTCCGACGAGGAAGAGACAAAGTTCGAACGCGAGGATGAACCTTCGCTAACAGCCGAATTTGAGATAAACGAATACGGCAACATCACAAAACAGACCATCACTGTGCCCTCCGGCGACTTTATCACCACCGAATATGTGTATGAGTTCGGGCTTAAAACCGAGGAGATAACGGAAAATCCGGGAGGACGCTCCGAACACACTTTCGTGGAATACGATGAAAATCAGTTGCCTATAAGCGAGACCGTGAAACGCAACGGCAACGACATAGCCAAGACCACATATTTCCACAACGACAAAAAGCAGCTCACCGAGATAGCCACCCTCTACACCAACGGCGTGCATGTGCGCCACTATTTCACCTACGACGAGCGCGGCAACAAAGTGGAGGAAAAGACCATCGAAAAATCGGAGTTCACCTCGGAGGAACGCACCGTTTACACCTACAACGAGCATAACGAGGTGACAGAGAGCATCGACTACGATACCGAAGGCAACGTACTGATGTCCACGCAGTTCCAATACACCGACTACGACGAACACGGCAACTGGACCTCCAAAACCGAGCTGATGGACGAAGTGCCTATCCGCACCATAATCCGCACCTTGCAATACCGACGCTGACGATGCTCGTTCTCGCCCCCATGCAGGGACTTACCGGACTGCCTTTCCGCAAGGCTTTCCACCGCACTTTCGGCGATGTGTTCGACTACGCCGTAAGTCCTTTTATTTCGCTCACACACGGCAATCTCACTCTGGCCGACAAGAAAATCCACGACGTCCTGCCCGAAAACAACATCGGTTCGATGCCCGTCGTGCCGCAGGTGTTAGGCTCTGAGAAACAAGAGTTTGTGGACTTGGCCAATCGTCTGCACGAAATCGGGTACCGCGAAGTTAACTGGAACCTCGGCTGCCCGATGCCGCGCGTGGCGCGCAAAGTGCGGGGGAGCGGACTTCTGCCCCACCCCGAAAAGGTGGAGGAAGTGCTGGGGGCGGTACTTTCGGGAAGCGCAATGAAAGTGTCGGTAAAGATGCGTCTGGGCTACAGTTCCGAAAACGACATTTTCGACCTGATACCCGTCCTCAACCGGTTCCCTCTCGCCAACGTCACCATACATCCGCGCATAGGCACCGAACTGTACAGCGGAGAGCTGCACTTGGACTGCCTGAGAAAAGTCATCCCGCTGCTCAAGCACAAAGTAATCTTCAACGGCGACATCAACACCCTTGCCGATTCTCGAAGAATCAACGAGCAGTTTCCTGAGATACAGGACTTTATGATTGGTCGTGGAACCGTGGCCGACCCGTTGCTGCCTATTAAAATACGCAGAAACGATGACGTTTGCGACAATGCATTGATTGTCAGCTTTATACAAAACCTTTGCGAAGAAATTGGCAAACTGCGAATTCCCGAAAGGTCGAAATCGAACAAACTGAAAGAGTATTGGGGAATGATGCGAAGCGGAGTGGCTAAAGGCTGTCAGGACAGCGAAAAGCCTCTATATCTGTCACATTTCAAAGAAGTTGAGGATGCAATTATAGCCATTCTCGAAAAGCAGAACTGACCTCCGTCGAAAAAGAAACTACTCTTCGGAAAAAAATTTCATTCCTGCTGTAGTATTTTATATTGTATCTGGAATTATTATTTGAAAACCGTTCAAAAACACGTTACCACTTGACAACGCACGACTACAACAAATGTGTGGACCTCTGGTCCGACGACGTTTACCGTTTCGCCTACCATTGCCATGGCGATGTGCGTGACTGCGAAGATGCCGTGCAGGAGGCCTACGCCGCCTTGTGGAAAAACCGTGACGACGTGCGGTTTGAAAAAGCCAAGTCGTACCTGCTCTCCGTAGCTTACCGACAGATAATGAAAATGATACGAAACAAAATGACCGCAACAAGAAACCAACAGCAAATAACGAGTTTCGACACCGCCTACTCCCCCGCCGACAACTCCGACCTCAAAGAAGTACTGACTTTGGCAATGGGCAACCTGCCAGAAATACAGAAGGCAATACTGCAGCTCCGCGACATCGACGGCTATTCCTACAAGGACATTGCCGAGATACTGAAAATCAGCGACAAACAGGTGCAGGTATATCTCTACCGAGCAAGGCTGAACATGCGCAAACAACTGAACGACAACAAATTCTAAAACCGATAAATACAATGAAAATAACCGAAGAAAATTACGAACTCTACCTGTTCCAGTACGCCGAAGGCATGCTCTCCGACGACGAACGCCGCGAGGTGGAGGCTTTCCTCGATGCCCATCCCGACATACGCGAGGAGTTCGCCCTCTACGACCCCAAGCTCACCGTGGTGGGACTGCCCAAGATGAAATACGAAGGCAAAGCGGCTTTGAAACACAACACCTTCGCCTTGTGGCCCGTGCTGCGCTACGCCGCCGCCGTGCTGCTGCTCGCTGCCGTGGTGGCTTTCTTCCTGCTCCGCAATGGCGAAAGCACAAAACCCAACACCCCCGTCGTGGCAGAAAACCAACCGCAAACAACCGACACCACATCCTCCGACGAAACGACACCCGCACCTCAGCAACCGTTGCAACAACCTATTGCCCAGATAGTTACAAAAGAACCTACAGTCCAAACTAAAAACACACACCAAACCTCTCAACACATTGAGCAACAGCAACTTGCCCAAACACAGACCGAAAACGACAAACTTTCGCAACCCTCCGCACAACTTGCCGAAAGCACCGATACCCCGACACAAGACAATGAACTTCAAGGATTTGAACTATACACCCCTACTCCCACAGAAGTGGTTTACACCAACCAGCTGATAACCTATTCGCCATACGTGGCTGTGATGGATGAGGACGAATCCGTGTCCGAGCCCAGCCGTTTAGAGAATTTCGTCATAAACCTCGGACCGGTGCAGGCTTATATGGAAATCCGCAACGGCATCGCCTACCTCAAAGAACGTATCGGCGAAAGCGACGGCTCTATGCTGATAACTCTTTTTTCCACAAAACAACCCAAAGAATAACCCTTTAATTTAAATAGTCATGAAAAAAATATCATTATTACTTGCAACAATGCTTGTGGGCACGGCACTGCTCCACGCCCAAGGCAACGACACTCTGACGAGCTTGCGCCAGAGTTTCCCGAAATCCATAACCGCTTTCAAGATTATGGGCAACACCAAAGCTGTGATTGTGTGCGACAACGCCAGTTTTCTGGAATTCTCCAACCTGTCCGACGTCCGCGATTTCGGCAAAGCCAAGGATTTCGCAGTAACCAACGGCGACACCCTGTGGCTCAACACCGACGGCATCCCCGTAAAGACCACTCTTTACATCCATATCGACTCCTCGGCCAAGACCACCAATATCGCCTTTTCGGGACATTCCTACGGACTTGTTACCGGCCTTGTGAACGGCGATGTAAGCATCTCCGCAAAGGGCCACAGCCGTGTGGTGGTATCCAAAGGCTGGGGCGACACCATACGCAGCGGCAACATCAACATCCAAACCACCGACAGTGCCTTTGTAAACTGCATCTCGCCACTGCTGGCCGACACTATAAGCCTCAGCACACGCAAAGCCTCCAACATTGAGACTAACCTTGTTAAATGCGCAAGCCTCAACTGTGATGAAAACGACATCGATAATGGTGTTAAATTCCGCAAGGTTTATTCGATGGGCGACAAGAAAAGAGGCTGGCAGGGCGGCGGTTTGGAGACGGTTTATTCGAAAGGCTGGGAATGTGAAGGCCCAAGCCATTGGAGCAGCCGCTGTCCCGACAAGGAATACCCTCCAAAATCTTCTAGCAGATTCTCAGGGGATTTCAATTTCCTTTGGGGATTCAACAACTGGGGCAGTACCCCGATGAGTGGACTTGCCAAAATGGATGACGCCTACGAGCTGAGAACGACACCGTCGTCTTTCCAGTTAGAATTAGGATTCAAATATAAGGTTTCACACAGAATAACTATTGGAGCCGCATTGGGATACGAATCGGACATCTATAAATTCAGCAATCCGTACGTTACCGTAAATTCCAAAAACAATGTAAAATTCCTTGAAATCGGCGACGCGCCCTACAGCGGAGATTGCAAAACCCGACTTGTAACTCGATATATAACAATGCCCTTATTTGTTCGTTGCAGACTCGGAAACAGTGAATGGTATGTAGATATGACTGTAATACCGGGATTGAATTACCTCAGCACACACACCGGATTCAAGTATCAAATAGACAACGATACAGAAGCAAAAGATTTCCGCAACAATACCAAAAACTTCATCAATCCTTACAAATTGGACATGCGGTTATCTTTTGGATGGAAGTTTATCAGTTTCTTTATACAACCGTCATTGTTACCAGTGTTTATCAACAGCGACAAAAAGGTTTATCCTATCAAAATAGGCATAGAGTTAATATAAATAAATTGAAAAACAAACAAAACTCGAAACAAATTGATTAATAACGTATTAAAACTTTACAATATGAAAAGAATATTTATTATTGCAACAATGATGGCAATTGCCTCTGTATCAGCAATAGCGCAAAACAACGATTTCCGTCCGAGCATCACAATCGGCTATGGCAGAAATTTCGTAGATATGGGAAATACTTTTGAAATATACGAAGACACTTACGCGGATTATTTTTCCGCCGGTTCTTTGTTCATCAGTGCAGATTTTATTCGTTTCAACAGGTATCTGAGCGGAGGTCTGTATCTTGGCGGACAGAGGTCTATGCATAAAAGTTATGACGAAAACGGTCCGTTTTACTGTGGGGAGTTTGCTGGCCGGGCGGGCGTTGCAGCTCATCTGCATATTCTACAATGTATGAACGTGGAGCAGAACGCATGGGATATCTCACTGAACACCTCGCTGGGAGCATTCTGGTGCCCCAACATATCGCCGCAAACGGAGTACAGTCTCGGCCTTTCGGCGGCTTATTACCCGTTTAAACATGTGGGTCTTTCCGTCGGCTGCGACTGGGGAAAAGTCGGTCTATAGGTCAAATTGCAGGAT
>DBXF01000046.1 GCA_002309295.1 Bacteroidales bacterium UBA1219
AGTTGCGTTTCTTATTGGAACTTACCTTCCTTGCTTTTTCAAGGGGTATGTTTATTTTGCCGCTGTCGGAAAAAAAGCGTATTTTTGCATCTTCGAAAACGACAAAAAAGAAACGCTTATGATACAGTGGTTGAAACACTTACTGAACAAATGGGCCGAAATGAGCCTTATTGTGCGCATACTGTGCGGACTGGCTGTGGGTGCAGTTTTGGGATTGCTCGCCCCCTCGTGGACGGGCATAGGAATACTTGGCAAGATGTTTGTTAGCGCCCTCAAGGGGATTGCGCCAGTGCTGGTAGCCGTGCTGGTGGTGTCGTCCATCGCCAAAGCCAGCAAGGGCATGGGACTGCGGTTCCGTTCGTTGATAATCATCTACCTGCTGAGCACTTTCATCGCCGCCGTGTGCGCCGTGGTGGGGAGTTTCCTGTTTCCGGTAACGCTGGAACTGAACGAGGTGGCACAGGTGGAGTCGTCGGCAGGCTCGCTAGCCGATGTGTTTACCAACCTACTTACGAGCATGGTAGCCAACCCAGTGGCGGCCGTGGCCAACGCCAACTACATCGCCATACTTTTCTGGTCGATAATCCTCGGCATCTCGCTGAAGACCTTGGCAAGCAAAGCCACCATCAACGTGGTGCACGACCTTTCGGATGTGGTTACACGCGTGGTGAAATGGGTTATTCAGTTCGCACCCTTCGGCATACTTGGACTGGTGTTCACCACCGTGTCGGAAAACGGCATGGCGGTGTTCGGCACCTATGGACATCTGCTTTTGCTGCTGGTGGGGTGCATGCTGGTGAACGCCTTCGTTTTCAATCCGCTGATTTCTTTCATAATGCTACGCAAAAATCCCTACCCGCTTTTGTTCACCTGCTTGAAAGAGAGTGGCTTGCAGGCGTTTTTCACACGCTCGTCGGCGGCCAATATCCCTATAAATATGGCAGTGTGCAAAAAGCTGGGCTTGGAGGAGGAGTTCTACTCGGTGAGCATACCGCTGGGAGCCACCATCAACATGGACGGCGCTGCAGTTACAATCACCGTTTTCTCCCTTGCCGTGGCCAACACCCTGGGCATCGAGGTGTCGTTTGCCTCGGCTTTGTTCCTCGGCGTGATAGCTACTTTGGGAGCCTGCGGCGCGTCGGGGGTGGCGGGCGGTTCACTGCTGCTGATACCTATGGCTTGCTCGTTTTTCGGCATCCCCAGCGACGTGGCCATGCAAGCCGTGGCAGTGGGATTCATCGTGGGCGTGGTACAGGACTCGGTGGAGACTGCCCTAAACTCGAGCGGCGACGCCTTTTTCACCGCCACCGCCGAATACTACGACCGCAAGAAAAGGGGAACAGGTGAGAGTTAAGAATTAAGAGTTAAAAGTTAAGAGTTAGGGGGCAGGGGTCTGGATTCAGGGGGCAGTGATTAGTTTGCAGTTTGTAGTTTTGAGTTTGCAGTTTTGAGTTTGCAGTTTTGAGTTTGCAGTTTTGAGTTTGCAGTTTTGAGTTTGCAGTTAGTAGTTATTTGTCAAAGGTCAAAAGTCAAAGGTCAAATGACAGATCACATATTGGCAGTTAGACAATGCGGGGGTTCGACAGGCTCACCCACCGCATTTCGACAAGCTCAGTGACCACAAAGCCTACCCGGTGGCTGAGCTCGTTTAAGCCACATCTTCACAACTTAACGTCTTCACATCTTCACTTGTTTGTGCGAGGGAATTGCTACCAGCGTAGGCGTCCGGTTCTTCCAAAAAGCATGTCTAGTAGTGACGGTTTCCCTACTGGCTTTTGAATTTGGAAGTTGCCCGCAGTGTTGATGAAGCCGTGAGTGTCACCGATTCTTGCATAAGCTAGGCCCTCGGAAAAAAGAAACATGTCGTCGAAACGGGTGTCGATGATAAGATTTCCGGCAATGTCGATGGCGCCGTATTTTTCGCCAATTTTCACTATGGAACGGCCTTCGCTCATAGGATAGATATGGTCGAATTTGTCACTGATGATGGCCACAGTGGCCCCAGTGCGGTCGATAAAACGCCATTCGCCATCTTTAAGCACTAGTGCCACTCCTTCGGAGAAATACATAGCATCTTCGTATTCGGGCTGTATTACAAACCGTCCTGCAGTGTCGATATAACCGTATTTGTTTTCGTCGGGAATCTCTACAAGTGCAATTCCGTCCACAAACGGACCTGCATAATCGAATTGTGGTTTTATGACCATTTTGCCAGTGTGGTCGAAAAAGCCCATTCTCCATTCCTCGTCGGAGATGGCAATATCCACAGCGGCAAGTCCGCATGAGAAACAGGAAACATCGGAGAACTCCTCACCGTCGAGAGTTACTACCACATTGCCCTTCTTATCGATGATAACGAAATCGTCGTCGATTGACACTGGCGACAGACCTTCGGTGAAAGCCAGGGCGTAGTCATATTTTGGCTCTATCACTACCCGGCCGCTTTTGTCGATAAAACCATAATGTTTGCCGATTTTCACCGCTGCCAGACCGTCAGAAAATCCCGAAGCATCGGCAAAGCGGGGCTCGATGGCAATATTTCCCTGCCGGTCGATAAACCCCCATTTGTTATTTATAAATACCGCCGAAAGTCCTTCGTAGAAGTACCAGCAGTCACCAAGGTTTATATTATTCATTTTTCAATTATTTTGAATTATTCGTAATAACAGCCTCATGCGACTTTTATTGTCTGTAAAAAGTCTTTTCTCAGCTTTTTTGGTAAAAATGAGAATTGAAATCCTTGATTTTTAATGAATTTGCGGACTTGGGATGTGGTTGCACTAAAAAAAGTGCAGTTTTTTGATAAAACTGCACTGAAAATTGTGCAGAGAGGATCACCCTTTCGTTCCTAAAATGTAGCGAAACGGCATTCACTATTGCGCCCGAATGCGTCGGAGCGGAATATGTTCACGTCCTCGATGCAGCTGCCGCCAGTGCAGTACACCGACAGCAAGTTTTCAACAAGGTCCGACGGCATGTAGGTGGCGTTCCTATGCCTGTTTTTCAGCGTGTTGTCGACAAGCTTGTCCAGCCCGAGATTGCGAAAACAGTCTATTGTTTGAAAAATTCCGCCGAAAGTTCCTATTTTGTCAGATATTTTTTCTATCTTTGCACTCATATTTCTGTGTGTTTTTTTGGGCAATCACAAAAATACGAGAAATATAAGATTTGAGCAAGTGGATGTCAGCTTATTCATTAACAATCACTTGTCCAATTTTAAACAACTAATCGCAAGGAGTACTCGCGGAATTAAGTTTGAACAAAATAAAAGAATATGATTTAGAAAAAGAAATTGATATATTATATTTTAGTATAGCGTTTTAGGCTATCCTTGACATCAGAATTACCACCGTTCTCTTTTAAGAGAACGTTTCCCATCGAGGTTAGTTATTGAACGTCGTATGTATTACGGCGTGGAATGACTTGTTTAGATGGGAGGGCGTGGTAACCCTTGATGTCAGGCAAGAAAAAATCCACGCTTTTTTTATACATACACGAAAACAATTGGCAGAAATCAAAATACATATAGGGCAACGCATACGTGAGGTGTTGAAAAGCAAAGAGGTAACCGTTACCGATTTGGCCGAAAAAATCAACACCACCCGAACCAATATGCACAAGATATTGGGCAAGGAAAATATCGACATTGCACTGCTTGTCCGTATCTCTATGGCGTTGGAACATGATTTTTTCAAAGATGTCTCCGAAACACTGGACATGTAATATTTGTATCCAATTTAGACACAGTGTCCAAAGTGGAAACGCATTAATGCCTTTGGAGTGGGGCGTTTATGATATTTTTGCAAACCTAATAGAAAATAAGTAAATATGTTAAAAAATGTTGACAATCAAATAAATAACGCGCACGGTTCAAGTGTGTGTCCAGTAGTAATATGTGGTACACATATGTGCATTAAGGTTTGCACATATCCGTTTCATTAATGTGGCAATCCGCAAAAGCGGATTGCATTTTTTTTCGAAAATAATAAAAGTATAACAACAAATAAATTCTTAGACCAACAATGAAACATAACTTCAGAACTATCGGCAGTCTCGTTGCAATATGTGCAATGATAGTAATGGCTGCCTCGTGTAAAAAAGACAATCTTCGCGAAGATGTTGCTCAACTCATCTCTGGCGTAGAACGCACCATCAACGCTTCGGCTGCCATCCCGCAGGGTGCCGACAAGGCCTACCTCGACGAAACCGACGGCCGCAAGGTGAAATGGGAGTCCGGCGACGCCATAAATGTAAACGGC
>DBXF01000062.1 GCA_002309295.1 Bacteroidales bacterium UBA1219
TGAATAGTGATTGGTGATTAGTGATTAGTGATTAGTGATTAGTAATTGGTGATGGTGGCTTCGACAAGCTCAGCCACCGGGTGGGTTTTGCGGTCACTGAGCCTGTCGAAGTGCCGCTTTGTTTAATTACCAACTCATAAATCATTGTACATTGTTCATTGAAAATTTTCCAAAATTTTCAGAGCTTGGTTTTCTTTCTTTCGCATGGCTTCGGCTTCGGCGGGGGTTTTGTCCTTGCCGCCCAAAAGGTGAAGCACACCGTGGATGATGACGCGGTGAAGCTCCTGCTCGAAAGTGCAGCCGAAATTCTTGGCGTTCTCCCCTACCCTGTCGATGCTGATCAAGATGTCGCCCGAAATGATGTCGCCTTCCACATAGTCGAAAGTGATGATGTCGGTGTAGGTGTCATGGTCGAGGTACTCGCGGTTGACTTGCAAAATATATTCATCGTCACAAAAAAGGTAGCCGATGTCCCCCACCCTCTTTTTTTGTTTTTCCACCACCTCGGTGATCCATTTTTTGAGCTTGGTCTTGTCTTTCAACAAAAATTTTATCTCGTTGTTCGAAAATGTTATTGCCATAGCGTTTTTTAGTTCAAATCAGTTTTTACAAAGTTTTTGCGTTTTGTGAGAAATATGAGTTATTTTATTGGTATTCAATTGTTTAAATGGTGATTTTCGGTGTTATTCCTCGTTTTAGTTGCGATAAAAGCGGTTTTTCGGGTTAGGGTAGGGGGTTAATCGCTCTCGGAGGAGTTATCGCTGTCGGATTTTTCGTCGAAAAGTGAGATGCCGAGACAGACGATTCCGGAACCGAGGAGGACGAGCATAATTTTTGCGTCGATGGCAACCCCGAGGGTGGCAAGAATGCAAACGGCAAGTCCTAGGGTAATACCTAAAATTTTTAACAGTGTGCTAAGGATGGGTTTCATTGTGTTAGTGATTAGTGATTGGTGATAAGTGATTAGATTTGTGAAGATGTGAAAGTGTTGAATTGTTTAGTTGTTTAACTGATATCTAAAAACTAAATACTGGTTGTTCTCCTGTTCGCCTTCGGCTCACGAGATCTTGTAAATCTTGTAAATTTTGTTTCGCCTTCGGCAAAAGAACGAAGAAACGAAGTATTGGTGTGGAAGTAATAGGTTTAAAATCAAGCGGTTACTTGTTTCTTTTGGAAGAAAGTGGAGAAGACGTTGGCGCGTTCAATGGACATAGAGGGGTCGACGCCTTGGATTTTGAAGAGCATCTTCACACGGCGGCCCTTGTTGGAGAACTGGCACTCGTCGGAGAGGACGTTCATCAGGAAGAGGCCGGTGCCCTGCTCGGTGTCGGTGGGCAGGTCGGTGTATTGGGTGTAGTCGAAGCCGTTGCCCTCGTCCTCCACCACAAAGGCAAGACCTCCCTTGGCACGCGAGTATTTGATGGTAACGGTTTTGTCGGGATTGCATTTATTGCCGTGAACTATCGCATTTTCAACAGCTTGAAGCACTGCAACGGAGATGGTGCCGAAATAATTATAGCAGTTGAAATCGGAGCATACCGATTCCAGATAAGCCTCAACTTGCGGTATATTGGCCTCAACCGATTGAATTTTAATAGTTTCCATATCAGACACTTTTTGTAACGTATTAGCAAAGATACAAACTTTTGTACAAAATACAAAATGCCATTGCAATTTTTCTTTCAACAATGGGTTTATAATAACGTTTTTGGTGTGGAAATTTTATGATATTAGGGGGTCAAGTCCTAATATTTAATTGCAGTGAAATGAATCAACATTACTTTCATTTGGTTTTCTATAATCTTTAAAAAAAGTGATACCACAAAATATTATTTTTATCTTAATTTACTATCAAAAATATAGTATTATAAACAAATAACAATATAATTTAGCATTATTTTTGCATATTATAAACTATTGATTTATAGAATGTTACCCCCCCCCAGAGTTAAAAAATTGAAAAACAATTTGTTATAAAAGAAAAAAAATGTAACTTTGCATCGTTGTTTGATTCGCTTTTGGCTTAACGGAATTCGACAAAAGAAATTAAATAACTATTAAAAGGTAATAAAACACAAAGTATAAAACATAATAAATTATCATATCCATGAAAAAAGCAGTTATTCTATTAGCCGTTGTTATTACAACATTATTTACAACATTGAATGCTCAGACATATTACCTTTATTTATGGAAAGGTGATTATAGAATGGGGTTAAGTGCCGGTGGAAGTTACGGTATTAACGGTACAATGCAGTTCATACCACAACAGTATAGCTCGCTTACCGAAGTGGAAGGTTCATTTAAAAGGGGATTATCTCCTATAATAAGTCTGTATTTCGGACGTGAACGTAAACTAAATTCAGACAATCTACATTTTGGTTTTGACGGGTCGTTGGGCTATAGCGCAGATAGGTGGTCTGTTGAATTTAAAGACACAAACAATAATATTACCACTGCTAAGGTTAAATCACCAAACATTCGGTTCGAAGAAGGTGTTTATATGTCATATCTTCCAAATCCACAAATTGCAATAAATGCAGGAGGGTATATTTACGAAAACTTTATACTATCATCATCTGAGAAATTCGAAACGGTGGATGAGGACGGTGATGAAGCACCCAATCCTATAGAAGGGTTTTCCGATGATGATTTTGTTTCATCTGGCTTTGGATTCGGTGTAATGTTTAAAGTTGGAATGACATATTATTTCAATGAGACATTTTTTGCGGCTGTAAACGCTCAATATTCACTACCATTACTCTCATCTGCCACATTTTTCGGTGAGGAGTCAGATACCAACCCTTCGTGGGGCGATGGTGTGGAATATATTCAAAAGAACAAATTGTCAAACATAGGGATAGTTTTTACAATTGGATTCCGTTTTACAAACAACTAATTGACGAATTAATAATACTAAATATTTGACAACCTACAAGTATTCGAATTTATTTGTAGCGTATTTTTAATCCGCAATAAAAGAAAATTAGGATTTGCAATCCTTTCCCAGTTGGGGCTTATTTGTAATACTTTAGAAACGATACTCATAATCTATTTATTGTCTGTATTATAGAAATAGTCGTTCACTTTCTTGCGGTAGAAATTGGTGAAGGGGGCGGGGGAGTTGTTGAGGGTTTCTATAGATTTGTCTTTCAACTGTTTGTATTTCTCAAGGTCGGGTTTGGATAGTTGCAGGACTTCGTTGGCTTCGGTACTCTGGCGGCGGTCATCCTTTTCGCGCTGCATCTGTGCCTTTTCGTGCTCCAGCAGTCGTGTCATTATCTGCTGCTGGCGCATAAGTGTCTGTTCTGTAATGGTTTTGTTGACAAGGTCGTGTTCGGTCTGCTCCATTTTCTGCATTATGTCGTCCAGCTCTTTGCCGGCCTGTCCTGCGGAGCTTTGTTTCAGCTCGTCGGCGTACTGCTGCATCATACGGCGTATCTGCTCCTGCTGTGCCACCATTTTGGCAAACTGCTCGCTGAACTCGGAGTTCTGCCGGCTGCCGCCCTGTTGCTTGCCTTTGCTATCTATCTGTTTTTTAAGGGCTTCGAGTTGTTTGTTCAAAGCATCCTGAAGCTGTTTCATAGTCTTGGGCGAGGGTTTCTTGCCCGAATTGCCCTGACTTGGGTTGTTGCAGGTGCCGGATTTTTTGCAGCTGCCCGATTTTTTCTGCTGGTTGTTCTGCCGCATCTGCTGCTGCATTTGGTCGAGGGATTCGGCAAGGACAAGGGCGAGGTTGTTCAACGAAGTAACAGCGTATTGCATTGAGCGTGAGGCTCCTGTGTTCTTGCTTTGGCCGTAGTAGTTCTGGTTGAGGCGCAACAGGTCGCGCAACGAGCGGGAGATGTTGCTGTTGATGGCCGACACCTCTTTGCTGATCATCGGGGCCACTTTTATCTGCCGTTTGGCGATGGCCCGCAAGGAGTCCTCCACCGCTACGAAGTCGCTTTTCACGCGGTTTTGGCGGTTGATAATGGTTTGATACTTAACATCTTGGATGTAAGTCTTGTTGAGGTCGTCGATAAGTTCCTCCTGATTGAAGGAGAGGGTAACGATGTTTTTAAGCAGCTGGCGTATGGTCTCAACATCTTCGGCGAGGTCCTCCTGCTCCATGTCCACCATGCTTTCGGCCAGCTGGTTGGAGAGCTTGTCGAGGTCGTCGGCAGCTTGTTTTTGGTTTTGCGAAGCGTTTTTGTTTTTGCCTTTTCCGAGGTTTTCCTTGGCGTTGTTCTGCTGGCTTTCTATCTGTTTTTCAAGGCTTTTGTCGCGTCGAAGGGTGGGGGAGTCCTCCAGCTGGCGGAACTGCTCCTGAGCCTTGTCGAGCGACTGTTGTAGCTCCTTGAACTCCTTGCCGAGCTGCTCCTGTTTCTGCGACAGCTTTTCGGCATCTTTCTTGGAGGCCTTTTCCGATTCCTTGGCCAAATCGCGTTGCTTTTGGGCAAGCTCCTCGGCTTTCTGGATGGCGTTTTCCACCATCTTCTCGGCTTCGAGACGTTTCATCAGTTCGAGGTTCTGGTCGAGCTGTTTCTCAATGTCCTCGTTCTTCAGTTTGATATTCTCCAACGCCTCCTGAAGTTTGGCTTTGTCGCTGTCGTTCAGTAACTTATCTATCTCCTTCATCAGCTCTTTCATCTCGTCGGTCATAAGCTGTTGGAAGAGCTGTTCCAGCTGGCGTTGCTTCTCAAGAATGGACTGCGTCTGCTCGTGGAACTGCTGTTGGAAAGCGTTGTTCTGCCGTATCTGCTCCTGCATTCGGGCTATGTCCTCTTTCAGCTGTTTCTGTTTTTTGGCCAGCTGTTCCAAGTCCTTCTTGTCCTGCCAGTTAAGTTCCTTTTTGTCAACGAGTTTGCGCATCAGCTCGTCAATCTCCTGCTGAGTCTTTTTAATCTCCGACATCGACTGCTCGCCGGCATTTTGGATACTTTCGTTGTTGGCATCTATCTGATTTTGAACCTCTTGTTCGGAAGGGATTCGAATCTCGAACATCTGCGAGCGAGCCGACTTAGGTCCGTGTATGCCGTCGTTGTCCCAAACTTCGAAATAATAGGTTATGTTTTCGCCCATCTGCAAATCCAACTCACTCACATTCAATGCATAATAGAATTCCTGCGAGGAAAGTCCCTTGTCGAGGGCCAAGGGGTAGCAACGCACGATGTTGTAGGCCGAATCGGCGGCGGTTTTAACAAGGTTGAAGGTAAGTTTGGAAAAACCGTAGTCGTCCTTTATCTGACCGCGGAAAAAGACACGGTCGTACCGCAGCGAGTCGCGCAGCTCCGACACGGCAATCATAGGGGCCACGTCGGGAATGGTGGTGATGGTGTAAAGCAATGTGTCAGAAGATTTTACATAACTGTTGGAGGTAAAGAAACCGTATCGCTGCGAGGCGAAAAGACGTTTGGCAAAGGAGAGACGTCCGTTTTGGTCGGGGGTTAGGTTCTGCGACGTGCTGTCGAAAATAACGCACAGTTTTTCAGCAAACTGCGTCTGGAATGACCATTGCACCGCAGTGCCCTCCGGCACGGTGAAATCCCCGACGTTGGATAGCAGCTCCGCCTGTCGGCCGGTGTAGGCGGGATAGACGAGTTTGGCGTCGAAATTCAGAAGCAGCGGCTTGGGAAACACTTCAAGCTCAAAGGTTTGCGACTGAACTCCCACCGCCTCGAAATGGAACTGCATGGTTTTCTGCACGTTCTTAAGAAGGTAGGAGAAGGTGGTTTTGCCGTCCTTACGCATCTTGTACGACTGCCTGCCGACAACCACGAAAACCTCGTCGGGAAGGGAATTGCCAACAATCTCAACCTGCAAAGGGAAGTCCTCCTGTTTAACGGCCTGCAGGGGGTGGGTGAGGAGCTCGAAGGCGAAAGGTGCGGGCTTTTCGTAGAAAGTGCCGTGATTTATCAACCGTTTGGAAGGCGCAGTGATTACCGAAGGTGCAATGAGCAAAAGTAACGCTATGACAGTCAGCGGAATAGCAAGATACTTGAGGTACTTGCGGTTTTGTTTCAAGTCCACCGCCGAGCGGAAGGGGATAGGGGAGAGGGCAGCGGTTTTCTGTTCTATGCTGGCAAGGAGCAGGTCGGAATCGGAACTCTGCGCCATATCCTGCAACTGCAACAGGTTGAGCAACTTATCCCCCACTTCCGGAAAATGGCGACCAATTATCGCGGCAGCCTGCTTGCGACTGATACGGGGGCCGATGCTATACATCTTGGCCAAAGGCACAGCAATGTAAAAGGCCACAAAGAACAGCGCCACAGCAATATATAGCCAAAAGATGACGGTACGCACCGTGGTTGAAAAATAGCCGAAATTTTCCGACAAAACGGCCACAAGAAAAGCCGTGAGCAGCAGCGCCGAAACACAAATTCCGCCCTTTATCATCCGGCTTTTGTAGTATTTTCGGATGAAAGCGTCTATCTTGGTTATTATTAAATCGTTGTCGGACACGATGTTATGTTTTTCGGTGCAAAATACAAAGATACGGAATTTTAGTGAATAGTGATTGGTGATGAGTGATTAGATTAGTGAAATGGGATATGTGAAGATGTTGATTTGTTTATTTGTTTAGCTGTTTAATTGTTGATTAGCAATTAATTACTAACTACTAATTACTCATTACTAATTACTCATTGCTCATTACTAATTAGTAATTACCCCTCTCCACTCCTCTTTTGACAATGGTGGCGGGGTTGCCGGCCAAGACGGTGCGGGGTTCGGGATAGGAGCCGTGGAGGGTGCTTCCGGCGGCGATGGTGACGCTGTCTGCAAGGGTTGTGCCTTTGGTAACCAAGCAGTTGCAGCCAAACCAAACGTTGTTGCCCACAGTAATTTCGCGGTCGGGGTTGGTAATTTGGCCGTCGCTATCGACAAGGCTATGCTGGTCGGTGTCCATAAGAGTGCAGTTCCACGAAGTGAGGAAGTCGTTGCCGAAAGTCATGGCCTTGTGGCAGATTATCAGCGACTTGGGACCGAGGTTGAAGTTGTTGCCCACTGTGAGGAGAGCGTTCTCGGCCACCTCCACCGCACTGCCCGCACCAAGGGAGCACTCGCCAAGGATATCGAACGTGCCACGGATGTTCAAAATAGTACGGTTGTGCCTGAAATCGGTACATTGGCAGGTGCCGAAACCGATTTTCACCAAACCCATCTTAGGCTTTTGCGTATGGATACAGATTTTCCCCGAAAAATTCTGAACCACAGTACGATGCGAAACAAGTATTGGCATACGTATGGCCTGTCGGAAAGGCAGCAGACGCAGGTTGTACCACAGACTGCGAGGCAGGGCGAGGAAAAACCGCCAAGCCGTAAGCCGTTTTTTGCGATGACGCTCGTTCATTGTTGATGTTTTTTGTGATTGCAGATGCAAATTTACATAAAATTCTCGAATTAAACACAGACCAATAAAAAACATTCTCATTAAACACGAATTATCACGAATTTACCATTAATTAAATCATAGGAAATATATGGCAATTCGTGTTTTTTTTAGAGGAATGATACGAATTTTTTTAATTCGGAACCTTTAGCTCGGCGAAGCCAATTCGGATTTATGATTTCGGAATTATAACAAGATTATGTATAATAATAAAAAATTGAAACATAGGATATTGGGGGAATACGGGTAATTATTTCAAGAAAAAATATTAAACCAATCACTAATCACTAATCACCATTCACGAAAAAAATCGTACTTTTGCAAAAACAATATTTAAGAAAATGCAGAAAGTAATTCTTATAACAGGTGTTTCGTCGGGGTTTGGCAAGGCCATCGCCGAACTGTTGTGCTCCAAAGGACACATTATCTACGGCACAAGTCGTAACATATTGCGAAACAACAACATAAACAACCTTGTGATGGACGTTACCAAGCCCGAGACCATAAAAGCGGCCGTGGCGGAGATTATGTCCAAAGAGGGCCGTATCGACGTGCTGATAAACAACGCCGGCATGGGCATAGGCGGGGCCATAGAGCTTGCCACCGAAGAGGAGATACAGCTGCAGATGGGCACCAATTTCCGCGGCATGGCCAACGTGTGCCGCGAGGTGCTGCCCGTAATGCGCAAGCAACGCAGCGGTAAGATAATAAATATCAGCTCGATAGGCGGGGTGATGGGACTGCCGTACCAAGGCTGGTACTCCGCCTCGAAATTTGCAATAGAAGGCTACAGCGAAGCCCTCGCCGCCGAGGTGAAACAGTTCGGAATACGTGTATCGTTGGTGGAGCCGGGCGACTTTGCCACTAATTTCACCGCCAGCCGCCGCAACTCCGAAGCCACGATGCAAAACGAGGACTACCGCGAGAGCTACGCACGCTCGCTGGCCATCATAGAGAAGGAGGAAAACGGCGGTTTACAGCCCTCTGTGCTCGCGAAAAAAATCTGTAAGATAGTTGATGCCAAGAAACCCCGTTTGCGCTACGTGGTGGCTAATTTCGAGCAAAAACTGTCGGTCCTGCTCAAGAGGGTTGTGACGGGAAATTTCTTCGTGGGAATTCTGAGGGACTACTACAAGGTTTAGTTCGGAATTCGGGACTCGGAGTTCGGAACGAGAAAGGTCTAAGGTCTAAAGTCAAAGGACCAATGACTAACGACCTGCGACCATTTCAGTTCACAGATCACAGGTCACAATTCACTGATTTTCAGACAATCGGATAATCAGAAAATCTGAAACACGTCCTTGATTGAGGGATTTTTCGGTTTGACTTCAATTATCACAACACTGTTATTTCACAACGGGCAAGGCATTTACTCCACTTTACCGCTGATACGCAGTATGTATGGACTTTGGTTGGCGGCGTTGCTCTTAACCGACACAACTTTGCGGAAACTGCCTTTGTGCGAAGTGTTATAACTCACCTTCACAATGCCGTATTTGCCCGGCATCACCGGTTTTTTGCTCCATTCTGGTACGGTGCAGCCGCAAGTGGTGCCCACGCTTGCCAACACAAGCGGCTCATTGCCAGTATTTTGGAACACAAAGCGGCACTCTGCAGGGTTGTTCTGCTTTACCGAGCCAAAATTGTACTCCGTTTTGATAAACTTTATTCTGGCACCGCTTTTATTGCCTTGCGCCAAGGATGTCCCTGCCAACAAAAGGCAGGACAACAGGCTTATTATAAGTGTCTTTTTCATTTTGATTGGTGTTTTTGTTCGTACTCCTGTTTGGCTTTGAACAGCTCACTGTAATCGCCGAGAGAGGATGTTTTGTAAACGACATCATTTGATGGCGAAAGCAAAATGTAATATGGATAACTGTTTATCCTTATATGGTTTGCAATGCCTAATGCAGAATAGGCGATGTCTGAAAAGCCATATTTTTTCGTGTAGTCTTTAAATTTTTCAGTAACAGAACCACCAGAATACAAAGCGAACAATCGTATTCCTTTTTTTTCGAGAAATCGAAAGCCTATGGTTTCTTTTTCTACCGAAAATTGCTCATAAGTTTTAAGACATGGACGGCAGGCATATATCCAAAAATAAAGAAGTTTCCATCCTGATGTTATCCTTAACGATGTTGTGTTGCTATCAATATCTATAAGAGGTATGTCAAGTGCTTCATAGTCAAAATCCCCCTTCGAAAGGTCGTTGCCAAACGACGGTGGCATCTCCTTATTGAAATTGTACACCGAAAAACCATGTTTCAATGCAACATCAGCATTAAAAAGATTGTCCTCGTATTCTTCAAATTGGGATTCGGAAAACGAAAAATCGCCATATTCGCACGTTTCAACGTTGTAGTATATGCAATTTTTACACCTATTCACATCCCAATACTTATGGATAACCATTTTTTCTACCATAAAAGATTGTGAGTTTACATAATAGTCGATTGTGTCGAATACTGGCAATCTATTTCCAGCACTATCAAAGGTGCTCCATTTTTGCATGGCACTTCGCAGCACCTTATATTTTTTGCCTTCACAAAGCGTGTCTTTTATTAAAATAAATTCCATGTTGAAAGCAGAACTGTCTTTTGTATCATAGTAAAACGGAATATAAGTTTGTGTCGAAAAATATGCCGCACTCTCTTTATCGAAAGCCACATCAAACCCGAACTTGTCTGGCCCGAAAGTTCCATAACTGAACACTTTGGCGTCAAAATCCACTATATACAGATTGCCGTTTGTCTTCGACAACCAATAGTTGTCATAATATGTAAATCTGCCATTGGGCGTGATTTGCACTATATATTCTGGATTATGGATAGTATCGGTTGAATTTGTTTTTTGTGAAGTTATCCTGCACTTGTAGCTGAAATAATCCTTCCCCATGATTTTAGGCACAACATTTTTCAACCAATAATCATTGGCCTCAGTTGCATTTTGTGCAAAACAATGCACTACCAATGCCACTTCTAGGGCAAATAATAGTATGTTTTTCATTGTCTCTAATTAAAATATGGATAGCCCTGACGAGCTATCCCAAATATTAATAATTGATTTATTGCAAACTCCACAAAACCGCTGTTTTGAAAAGATTTTGATAAACACTTATTTTGCAATAGTCGCCCTGCCAATGAGGATCGGGACAATAGCACTCCATAATCTGTCCTGTTGCAGCATCTCGGGTATAGTAACAACCACGAGGATTATGACATATACCTACGCAAACAGAATGAATCTCATCCAAGCCTACAACCAAGTCAAAAATGTCAGTATTGGTTGTTGATGCAACCAATCGAGGTTCTATATAAACGGTTATACCCTCCTCTATAGTAGCGTCGTAAAACGACACTTTCATAACAGGACTGTAAACACTGGCTACGGGATCTATTGTGTCCACCCACATTTGGACATCTTCAGCTATATAAGTGTCTGTTGTCCAACTGCAAGAATCATTCAAAAGTTGCTCTAAACGAGCAAGATAGTCATCCACATCTACGGTAAGACTAATGTCGGCTGTTCCAGCGTATAAATAACCTACTACAACTTCCTGCAAATCTGCCTCGCTTATTTTGTTTTGTGCAGCTGTTGTTTGACTTTCTTTATTTTCTTCCTTTGTGCAGGCGGCGAAAATGCTTACGCCGGCAATAATGGCAACGGCTATGGTTGCTAATATGATACGTTTTTTCATTGTGTTGTGTTTTAAAGTGTTTTTATATTGTTTACTAACATTTGTATTTATCATACGTATATGTATTTTTTGAAAAAATTTCCCATTTTTCTACGTGTTAGGGCAATAATCACGGGAGTTTTTCGTTTTTTAGTTTGTTATTTTTATGGGTTGGGGGCCTTTGTCCGACGAAAAACACCTTAAACCACGGACAAAGGCCTGCTCAGCCTGGCGGCAAAAACTTTATGTGGGTTGAAGGTGTGGGGTTAGTCAATTTCACAAAAACATTGTTCTCAATAAAAGCGATTCTTTCACAGTACAGAACTACATAAAAATAAACAAACAAGCTACTAAACCACATGAAAATGGTGGTTATAGTTGATTTGCAGTTGTTTATGTTGTTTTTACGGTTCATGTCGTTGTTTTTTGTTACAATGCAAAATTACGGAATAAAAAATCCTTAAAATGTGCCAATCCTTAGAAAAAATTTGCACCTTCTTGGAGCACCCACAAGCAACGGCACATAATTGCCCATTTTTATACTTTTTGAGCTTTATAAGCAATTGATTGTCTTGGTTTTATACAAGTAAATCGTGCGACAAGAAACGGCACATTTTGGTGATGAAATTTCTTCATTTTTTTGCAAAAAAAGCAAAAAAATACCGAATTTGAATTATTTTTCGTATTTTTGCAGTATTAAATAACAGTACATTATGGCAAAAACCAAACAACCCGACGTAAGGGACATCGACGAATCTATTAGAAAGGAATTGAAACTATTCGACAATATAGGTTTGAACATTGTCGAGGACGATTACGCTTTGATAATGGACAACACTCCAATTGTAAAGAACTTAATACCCAAATACCCCATACGTTCCAAGGAGCACCGTATAATGCTTGTAAAGGAGGGTTGGGTGAAACACTCGCTCAATTACAACGAATGTACGTCGCGAAAAAAGGATTTACTATTTATTCCCGCAAATTTCATTATCTGCGTGAAGGATTTTTCGAAGGATTTAAAAGCCCGTGTGCTTACGTTCAATTTTTCGGAAGCTTTCGACATGCTTTCGCCTATAGGTTTCAGCCATATTCACCTGAGTCTCGGACCGAGCGAGGATAAAAGGATGGACAGCTATTTCCAGCTTATGTATCAGGTGCTTCAGTCGCCATGCGGCTCAAAAAGGGATTTCGATTTTCTTGTGCTTTCGATGTTGTCGCGAATTGTAAGCATAAACAACCAGCAAAACGGCGGCCGCCCCATTACTTTCAGAAACGAAAAACAGAAATGCGCCACTCTGTTTATGCAGATGATTACAGACCCAGATATTAACTACCAAAAAATCAAGGAGTTCGCCTCAGAACTGAAAGTTACGGAGAACTATCTAAGCGTTGCCGTGAAGGATATTACGGGAAACACCGTCAAATACTGGATTGATTACAGAAATGTAATGCTTATCAAAAAACATCTGGAGTCGGCCGAAAACCTACCGTTGGACCAGATTGCCGTAAAACTCGGTTATTCCTCGGCATCTACGCTAGTACGCTATTTCAAAAAACAGACAGGACAAACCCCGGCGGAATTTAGGAAAGAATTAAAAATTAGTGGTCAGTAATTAGTTTGCAGTTTGGAGTGTGGAATGTGGAGTTTGCAGTTAGGAAGTAATTGACAATTAACAATTGACAATTAGTTCGGAATTCGGAGAGCGGAGTTCGGAACTTTATAGGTCAAAGGTCTAAAGTCAAAGGTCAAAGAACCTACGACGAGCGGCCATTTCAGTTCACTGGTCACTGTTCACAGTTCACTAAATATTTTTTGAGAAAATGGCGCGGGTCATCAGCGGGGTGGTGTCGTAGGTGGTTTCCCACACACGTTCGGCTTCGTTGCCAAGAATCTGGGGGTTGGTGTAGGCCCATTTCACCTTGTTGAGCTGTGCGTTGCGGTTCATCTCGGCGTAGTAGATGGAGTGCACGCCGCGTTTCTGCCAGTCGGGATGCACGCCGTTGAGGAGCAGGTCTATCTCGTCGAACTTGCGCAGAGCTTTCAAAATGTGGTACCAGCCGAAGGGGAACAGCTTGCCGCCTGCTTTCTGGTAGGCCTTGGTAAGACTGGGTATGCTGAGGCCGAAAGCCACAAGGTTGTCATCCTGATCCACCACAAAATTGGCGAACTGCAGGTTGATAAAGGGGAAATATTCTTTGATATAGCAGTCTATCTCCTTGTCAGTGAGGGGGACAAAGTCGTAGAGGTCCTTGAACGAGGCGTTGATGGTAAGGAAGAACTTACGTGCGTAGGGCATTATCTCGCTGCGTTTCTTGAACTTCAGGAGTTTGAGGTTGTAACGTTTGAGAATCAGCTCGTTGATACGTCCCACCTTTTCGGGGATGGGCTGCGAGGCCGGCATCTTGAACTGCTGCCAGCGGCATTCTATCTTGTAGCCCAGCCGTTCGATATAGTCAATATAATATTTTGGGTTGTACAAAGTGCTGATATTCTGATAGTTCTCGAAACCATCGATAACCCAGCACTCCTTGTCCATGTCGGTGAAACCGAAAGGACCTTCGATTTTGGTCATCCCTTGTTCGCGGCCGTATTCTATAACCTTGTCCAACAAGGTGTTGCACACGTCGAAATCTTCGATGAAGTCGAACCAGCCGAAACGCACTGCTTTTTTGTTCCAATGTTCGTTTACAGTGCGGTTGATGATGGCTGCCACACGTCCCACAATCTCGTCGCCGCGATAGGCGAGCCACATCTTGAGGCTGCAGTGCTCCAGAGATGGGTTCTTGTCGGTAAGCAGGGCTACTTCGTCGCGTATGAGAGGGGGTATGTAGGTGGGAACGTTTTTGAAAAGTTTGTTCGGGAAGACAATGAATTTCTTCAGATCGCGGCGGTTTGTAACCTCTTTTACCTTTATTTCCATCTGAGTGATATTTTATTATTGACTATTTTTTACCTATTCACATGTCGCATCTCTCCGAGATGCTGAGTATCAGCATATTTCCTTAGTCCCCACACTGCGTTCCTTGTGTGGGGTTATCAAGATTATGTGTCTCCGACACATTTTTACAAGGAAAGTAATCATTGATTACAAAAGTTCGAGTTTTTTGAAACATTTGTACACCTTGTCGAGGGCGTAGTCCACCTGTTCCACGGTATGTGTGGCCATCCACGAGATACGTATGAGGGTGTCCTGCGGAGCCACGGCGGGAGCAACGACGGGGTTGACGAAAACGCCTTCGTCGAGGAGCATTTTCGTTACCATAAACGTCTTTTCGTTGTCGCGCACGTAGAGCGGGATGATAGGTGTTTCGGTGTTTCCTATTTCGAATCCGAGGCTGCGGAAACCGTCGAGGGCGCGGTTGGTGACACGCCAGAGGTTCTCCTGGCGTTCGGGTTCGGAGCGCATTATCTTAAGGGCTGCCAACACTGCGGCAGTGGCGGCGGGGGCTATGCTTGCCGTGAAGATATAGGGCCGCACGTCGTGTTTCATATAGTTGATGGTTTCGGCGTCGGCAGCGATGAAACCGCCTATGGAGGCCAGCGACTTGCTGAAAGTTCCCATCACTATGTCGGTTTTGTCGAGCAGGCCGAAATGGTCGCAGGTGCCGCGTCCTTCTTTGCCGAAAACGCCCAGTCCGTGGGCTTCGTCGACCATCAGGGTGGCGTTGTGTTTCTCGCAAAGGGCGGAGATTTCTGGCAGTTTGGCCACTTCGCCTTCCATGCTGAACACTCCGTCGGTAACCACGAGTTTGGCGGCATCGTCGGGGCATTTCTGCAACACGCGTTCGAGGTCGGCCATGTCGTTGTGGCGGTATTTCTGACAGTTGGCTATTGTCATGCGGCGTCCTTCGAGGATGGAGGCGTGGTCGGTGGCGTCGTAGATAAGGTAGTCGTTGCGTCCGAGGATGCAGGGGATGGTGCCGCTATTGGCCTGGAAACCAGCGGAGAAGAGCATAACGCCGTCTTTGCCGAAGAACTCGGCGAGGGTGTTCTCCAGTTCTATATGGATATCCAAAGTTCCGTTGAGGAAAGGGGATCCGGCGCAGCCTGTGCCGTATTTGTCGATGGCGGCTTTGGCGGCCTCTTTAATCTTGGGGTGGTTGGTAAGTCCCAGATAGCTGTTGGAGCCGAGCATCAGCACTTTCTTTCCGTTCATTGTAACAACGGCGTCCTGATCGCTGGAAATCTCGCGGAAGTAAGGGTACACTCCCATGGCTTTCACCTCTTGTGGAGCCGTGTATCGGGACAGTTTTTTTCGTAATGGTTTCATCATCTGTCGGTCTGCTTTTGTACTCACTCTTTGTTAAAAACAAAAGTCTAAAATAAAGTGCAAAAGTACGAAAAAATTATGAAATAACCAAAATTTCGTTGTAAATTTTCTCCGTCAGACGGCTGGTGCCAATCCTAAACCATTGGTTTGAAAAATATTTTTCGCCCACAATTTTTTTGAACAGCTGCGAGTAACCTATAGCCTGTTCAACTGTTGAAACACCTCCGGCGGCCTTGAAACCGACCATTTTTTTGGTTTCTTTGAGATTTTCGGCGATGGCGGTAAGCATTACATAGGCTGCCTGGTAGGTGGCACCCACGGAGATTTTGCCCGTGGAGGTTTTGATGAAGTCGGCGCCGGCGTCGAAGGCCATTTTGGAGGCACGGTAGATGATGTCTGGGGTTTGCAGCTCGCCGGTTTCGAGTATTACTTTGAGATGCACGTCGCAGCAGAGCTCGCGGATGGCGCAGATTTCGTCGTACACCTGCTGGTAGTCGCCCTGCAGCATGGCTCCGCGACTGATAACCATGTCTATCTCGTCGGCGCCCTGCTCGATGGCGAAGTCGATTTCGGCCAGTTTTACGTGCAGCGGACTCTGTCCCGAAGGGAAGGCACCTGCCACGGAGGCGGTATGTATACCCGTGCCTTTAAGTTGCTGTTTTACAAGACTTACGAAAGTGGGATAGACACACACTGCAGCCACGGGGAGTATGTTTTTGTCTGGGTTGCAGAAACGTTTCGACTTGTTGCACAGCTCGATGACGTGCTCGTCGGTGTCGCTGCCCTCGAGGGTGGTGTTGTCGATGCTGTGGAGCAGCTGACGAAGTGTTGCGGAACGCTGTTCGGCACTCAACTCGTTGGAAATTATCGAATTAATCTCCTTTTCAATCTGAGTTTCGTTCAAAGGAAAACTAATTTTGCTGTAATCTATCATAATTATTTGAATTTTTCTTTTAAATTTTTGATATACTGTTGGTTAAAAGAATATTTCTCGAATGGAGGAAACTTGCGGTGTCGGCGCAAATCCTTGGACATCAGACTTCTGAACTTGATAGTTTTTACAAACTTTATCTTGTTCAGCTTTTTCCTGTTGGAAATAGCTTTGCCGATTTTTTTGAAGGTGCTTTTTTCGGAGTAGGAGAGGTGTCCTTTTTCGTAGAAGAAACGGCGGTTTTCGATAATCATCTCGCGCAGCGGGAGCGAGATAGGACACACTTTTTCGCAGTTGCCGCACATTATGCAGGCGTAGGAGACGAACTTGTAGTCGTCGATGGTTTCGAGGTGGGGGAGGAGTATGTTGGCAATGGGTCCGGAAAAAATGTTGTCGTAGGCTTTGTGGCCGGCGCATTTGAACACGGGACAAACCTGACTGCAGCGTCCACAGTGGATGCAGGCAAGTGCCGAGCGTTGGGGAACGTAGTTCACCACGTTGCTCCGCATATTGTCCAAAATGAAAAGGTTGTCTTTGTTTTTCGAGGTGGGGGTGTATAGTATTGGGAAGAGTTTTTTGTTATTTTTTATATCACTATCTTTCAGTACTTTAAGATACAACTCAATATCATCGGCGGTTTTCATAATCTGCTCAATGCCCGTAACAAAAACGTTTATAGCGTTGTTGTTCAGCATTTTGATAGTATTTTCGTTGCCGAGGATGAGGAAAGTGTTGCTTTCGGCGATAATTTTGTTTACTTCGAAAAACTGAATGTTGGGAGAATCGCTGTTGGCTTTGACCTTTTCCTTTTTCAAAAAGGCATCGAGGCCAATTTCCGTCCAAAGATAGCTATCGGGGTCGTCGGTGTGGCAAGTCTTGACGTTTTTCTCCCAAACCAAAGTGCGCAGTCCGCGCAGAAGGTCGTCGTAGTTAGTAAACCAATATTTTTTCCCGTTGGAAGGCACCCATTTGTTGTCGAACGAAACGAGGAGTTTGTCCATCTCCTCCACTGAAGTCTGCAGGCTGTGGCTAAGACGCTGTTTGGCGATATTATAGTCGGAATAAAACTCCGTATCTACAACAGGGTTCTCCTGCTTTTGCCAACTTTTGTTTTCGGCGGCAGCACGCGTTTCGGACAGAAAGTTGTCGAAGTATGAGCCTTTCATAAATAACGGATTGTTAATAAATTACAGAGTTTTGTTTATTTTTTCCACACGACGTTCGTGACGGCCCCCTTCGAAATCGGTGTTGAGATAGGTCTTTACAATTTCAAGGGCGATGTCCTTAGATATAAAGCGGGCAGGCATGGCCAAGATGTTGGCGTTGTTATGCTGACGGGCGAGGGCTGCAATTTCTGGAATCCAGCAGAGAGCGCAGCGCACGTTGGGGTATTTGTTCACCGTCATCTGCACGCCGTTTCCTGTTCCGCAGATCACAATGCCGCGTTCGAAAGTGCCGTTGTTTATATCGCGACCGAGCGGATGAACCATGTCGGGATAGTCAACGCTATCGGGAGAATTGGTTCCGTAATCTTTTACAATAAACTGATTTTCAGTTAAGTATTTCTTTACTTCTTCCTTAAGTTCAAAGCCTGCATGGTCGCAAGCGATGGCTATAGTTTTGTTGGTTTGTTCCATTGTTGATAAATTTTTTCAATCTACAAAATTACAATTTTATGTAATTTGTTATGAATCAAAGAAAGATAGATTTCAACGTGCCAAAGTTTAATACTTTTAATCGGTTGGTTTTCATTAAAATAAAAGTTAGTAACAAAATAAATGTTCATATTTTTGGCAAAAAGCGAAATAAGCTGTGAATAATTTTTCGACTCTTTCGAAATTGTGAAAAAAATGCCATTTATCAATAAAAACACACATCGGTTTGAACATTTTTTTGAGTTTTATTTATAAACAAAATTCGGTTAGAAGCGTTATCAACACATTGTTTATAAACAACGAAAATTCTGAATTTCAAAACAAAACAAATTGATAAAAATTGATAAAACACTTTTTTTCGAAATAAAAAATTTTCGGTCATTTTTTTTTACACCAAATTAACATCTATATACCTTTCTTTCTTTTTTTTAAAATTTAAATTGAAAATAAAAATAAGGAATAAATAAATAAAATGTCTGTTCAAAACTTTTGATTGTACGACATAGCAAAATAATTCGTACTTTTGCAAACGAAAACGACAACTGAAAAATAATCGTCTTTTATGTATAAATATCATTTATACATAAATTAAAATACTAAAAATCAAATGAATACGAAAGAAATAAAAGAAGAAATCCAGCGTTTAAAAAAAGAAAAAAACGCCGTTATTTTGGGACATTACTACCAAATTGACGATATCCAGAAACTTTCCGACTATGTAGGCGACAGTCTGGCGCTGGCCGAAAAGGCCCTGAACGTGGACTGCGACATCATCGTTTTCTGCGGCGTTCATTTTATGGCCGAGACCGCAAAGATCCTCAATCCGTCGAAAAAAGTTCTGCTGCCCGACATGGAGGCCAGCTGCTCGTTGGCGGAGTCGTGCAAAGGCGAAGATTTTGCCAAGTTCAAAGCCCAGTACCCCGACAACATGGTGATTTCGTATGTCAACTGCTCGGCCGAGATAAAAGCCCTTTCCGACTTGATCTGCACATCAGGCAACGCCGAAAAACTCGTAAACTCACTGCCAAAGGACCAAAAAATCATCTTCGCCCCCGACAAAAACCTCGGCGGATACATCAACAGTGTTACTGGCCGCGAGATGGTGCTCTGGAATGGAGTGTGTATGGTGCACGACGCAATGCAGGCCGAAGAAATCATTAAACTGAAAGTTAAATACCCTCAGGCCAAGGTGATAGCCCATCCCGAATGCAACGGCGCCCTGCTGAAAGTGGCCGATTTCATCGGATCCACCAAGGCAATGCTGAAATACATCGAAAAATCGGACAGCAAACAGTTTATCGTTGCAACCGAGACAGGCATTTTGTACGAAATGAAGAAAAACAATCCCGACAAGGAGTTCATCACCCTCGGCGACGGTGGCAGCTGCGCCTGCTCCGACTGCAGTTACATGAAAATGAACACGTTGGAGAAACTCTACAACTGTCTGAAAGACGAGACCCCTGAAATTTTGATGAGCGACGAGATGATAGAAAAGGCCAAACGCCCCATCATTCGTATGCTTGACATGTCGAAACAGCTGGGAATAATTTAGAAAATTGAAAGTTGAAAGTTGAAAATTGAAAATTGGAAGTTGAAATTGTTGTTATGAAACAGCCTGAGGAACTGCCTGTTGTGGAGGGTTACGAGCCACAGAAAAAGACCATAAGCATATTGTGGGCAAATATGTTGGCAATAGTTTTGTTTGTGGTTTTCGGAGCGTTGGGCGTGGCGGCTCTGTTCCTGCTTTGGGGCGGCGAAAATGTGCGGTTCAATAGCACGCTGATGTTTTGGTTCCTGTTGTGTTTCTTGATAGGCATTGTAATTCACGAACTTATACACGGACTTACGTGGATTGGTCTCACCCGCAAGGGTTTCCGGCATCTGAAATTCGGTTTGATGACCGGCGCTGTGTATTGCCATATTGACGTGCCGATGAAAAAACGCCATTATGTGATTGGTGCACTGATGCCGCTGATTTTGTTAGGGATAGTCCCGACGATAGTTGGCATTTGTGTGGGCAGTCTGTTGTGGACTTTGGTCGGCGTTGCGCTGATTTCCGGCGCTGCCGGCGATATCATGATAGTGTGGGCCTTACGCAAAGAGTCCGCCGACACCTTGGTGTACGACCATCCGTCGGAAGCGGGATGTTTAGTTTATCATAAAACTTCGGAGCAATGATAGGGCAGGAGATAGTATATAAATTTCTGAAAGACAACGAAATACCTTTCGACTACTACGAGCATCCCGAGGCTCCGACCATCGAGATTGCGGCGCAGCACTATCGCGGCGAAGGCACCACGCTGTGCAAAAACCTCTTTTTTCGCAACCACAAAGGCAACAAGCACTACCTTGTGATCCTCAACTCCCGCTACCAGCTCGACATCCACGACTTGGAACACCGTCTGCACCAGGGCAAGCTCAGTTTCGCCTCCGAAGAGCGGATGCAGCGCTACCTCGGCGTGCGTCCCGGCTCGGTGTCGCTCTTCACCCTGCTCAACGATGCAAACCACGAGGTGATTCTGTTTATGGACAAAACCCTGCTCGATTGCGAAAAGGTGAGCTTCCACCCCAACGACAACCGTGCTTCGCTGGTGATTTCGGTGGTAGATATGTTGAAAACCATCGAATTATGTGGAAATCATACCGAATTTCTGGAACTTTACTGAAAACCGCCAAAAACACTGTTGAAAAACCGAAAGATATTGTTGAAAACCGTAAAATTTTGAAGCCACGATTCAGAAATATTAAATATTTGATACATAATATGTTGTGGTGATGTTTCACGTGAAACATTTTTGATGCGAAAAACCTTGGAAAATTGAAGTTAAAATGCTGATAGAAAAATATATAGACAAAGAATTTGTAACCATCCAACCCGAGTTCGATATTTTCAAAATATTGGACATTTTCGACGGCTGTGATTACAGCTCGGTGCCCGTTGTTGAAAACGGCAAATATCTCGGAGTGATAAAGGAAAAAGACATTTTCGAGCTGCAGACCGACGCCGAAACCCCTTTCGACGTGCGTAATCACGCCAAGGACTACAGTGTTCAGCCCGGACAGTCGCTCTTCGACGCCTGCAACGTGCTTTTCGAACAGGGTATAGACATAGTGCCAGTGGTTGACGAGGAGAACAATTATATGGGTGTACTTACCGAGCGCAGCCTGCTGCAGGCCGTAGCGGTGTGCGGCGAAAACCAGCAGAACGGCATAATTTGGTATCAGGTGAGCAGCAACGACCTGCACCTGAGTCAGATGGCCTACATTGTGGAGGAAAACGGCGCGCATATTGTCAGTCTCAGCGTGATACCCGACGAGAACTCCACCAACCTCACGGTGATGGTGAAACTCGACACCGCCAACGTGGCTCCCGTGGTGCAGAGCCTCGAACGTCACGGCTACAGCGTGGAGTACAGCCGTTTCCACAGCCAGAAAGAGGAGTCGGACCTGCAACGCAACTACAACAACCTGATGGTTTACCTTAATGTTTAATTCGGATTTAGGAATTAGTAATTTACAATGAACAATGATTTTAGTTTGTAGTTTGCAGTGGTGAGTTTGTAGTTATTAGTGGAGGCACTTCGACAGGCTCAGTGACCGCAACTTTTTACAGAGTAAAGAAGTTTGATAAAATATTTTGGCACATTCAATAATTTGTAGTATATTTGCAGATGTTTATTCTGTATATTTAAAGATAAAACGTACTTAAATATTTGAATAATTGTAGATATATGCATACACACTGTGAGTCAGCCAGTACACTTGAACTGCAAGGACAAAAACTTGCTACGTCTGCTGTTATCGGCAGATGTTGGCGGTATTTTACCGTCCAACAACAATGTTTGTTACTGGATTCTGCGTCTCGCTCGTATTCCCTTGTCCTTTGCTATTGCAAACTGCGTTTGCTTCTGCAAAGGCACTGCGTCCATACTCGCGTACTCGAATCCATTTTTAGAAGTAGTACTGGCGCTCACGGAGTGTTTTTCTGATTAATATCAAGATAATGACCGACGATTTAAGGATTGAATTGCGTAACAGCATTGACACCGACACACTGGAGAGTTTATGCAACACCATAAACAATGTGGGTCCGTATGTATCACGTTTGTCGGTTGAAAATCAGCTGTCGGTTTTGCGTCTTAGGTATTATACCGATGTGAAAGTTCGCAGAGACTCTTATCGCCAATTTCATATTCCGAAAAAATCGGGCGGTAAGAGAACAATTACTGCTCCATATGGCGAACTGAAAGAAATAATGTACGTATTGGCTTTTATCCTTGACGAATTGTATGTTCCTACATCGGAAGCGATGTCATTTATTCGTGGCAGATCTATTGTTGACAATGCAATTTGCCATATTGGACACAACTATGTTTTAAATATAGACCTTTCCGATTTTTTCACCAGCATTACTGCCGATATGGTTGAGAGAGGAATAGTGAAACTTGGTTTTGCTCCCTTGGTTGCAAGGAATGTTGCCACTCTATGTACCTATCCTTCTTTTAAAAACCACAGTGTTGTTAACATAGTACCTCAAGGCGCACCCACATCACCGGTTATTTCCAACATTTGCGCTATGACTTTAGATAACCGTTTGGCGGGATTGGCTAGGAGATTCCATCTCAATTATTCCCGCTACGCCGATGATATTACTTTCAGCAGCAATCATAATGTATATCAACAAAATGGCGATTTTATGCTGGAACTACAACGTATTATTTCAGAGTGTCATTTTAAGATTAATCCGCGAAAGACTCGGCTTTTAAAAAAAGGTGAAAAACAAGAGGTTACAGGATTGACGGTGTGCGAGAAAACCAACGTTAGCCGCAAATATGTAAAAAACCTCAGAGCACTTATACACAATATAAAACTGAAAGAGATACCCACAAAACACGAAATTAATGTAGCACGTGGGAAACTCAACTATCTCCGTATGGTCAAAGGTGCCGAGGACTCAACCTATATCTCAAATTTAAAACGACTTAACATAGCTGTAAAAGGCAAGCACTTTGCTTAAAAATTAATTTCTTTTATAAATACCGACAAAGCTAATCCCTCATGCCCCCACTCAAGCACCGCACCATCCCCATCTTCGTACCCGAAGTGTCGTGTCCCAACCAGTGCATATACTGCAACCAGCGCGTCATTTCCGGTCAGCAGCACATGCCTACGGACGAGGAGATTACGGCCACCATCGAGCGTTACTCCTCCACTTTCGAGGAGGGCACCCATGTGGAGCTGGCTTTTTTCGGGGGCAATTTCACCGGTATCCCCATGTCGGAGCAGCAACGCCTGTTCGACCTTGTGCGGCCGTACTGCCAGCGCATAGGAGTGCAGGGCATACGCCTATCCACCCGTCCCGACTACTTAAGCGACGACAAAGTGGATTTCCTTAAAGACAACGGCGTCACCACCGTGGAACTCGGCGTGCAGTCGCTCGACGACGAGGTGCTTGCCCGCATTCGTCGCGGCTACACCGCCGAGACCGTGGAGCGTGCTGCGGCGATTATCCAGAAACGCGACATCGAAGTGGGTATGCAGATGATGCTGGGCCTGCCCGGCGACACTGCCGAGAAAGCTCTGCACACCGCCCGCCGTATCATCGAACTGGGCGCCACCAACACCCGCATCTATCCCACCCTTGTGGTGGCCCGCACCCTGCTGGCACGGTGGTACGAGCAAGGACTTTACACTCCGCTTACCCTGCAAGAGGCTGTAAATCAGTGCAAAGATATACTTTACCTCTTCGAAACCAACAATATAACCGTGTTGCGCGTGGGACTCCACCCCACCGAGGGTTTCATCAGCGGCACCGACTACCTGGCCGGACCTTTCCACGTGGCTTTCAAGGAGTTGGTGCAGACAGAAATCTGGCACGACCTTTTTGCCAAAACCGAAATACATGGCAGAGAAGTTGTTATCACCGTGCCGGAACAGCAGCTCAACGCCGCCGTGGGACATAATGGCAAAAACAGAAATGCCTTGCAGCAGCGGTGTCGAAACGTAAAATTCCGCACCTCGCCCAACCTTAAGCCTTATACTTTTGAGGTAAATAGCTGACAATGTGTAGCAAGGCAATTGTGGCTCGCATTTGTCACTTTTTCAAACAGCTGCATAATAAAAAAATCATTTTAACGTTATAAATAAAAAGTTGTTAAATATTAAATAATAAAACCCATGAAAAAACACCTCATTCTTTTTGCAGCCGTTGTTTTGGCAATGAGTCTCGCTTTTGTGTCGTGCAACAAAACCGAAGATAATGACAAACCCAACACCCCCGTGCAGCCCGAACCCGATCCTGAGCCCGATTACACTCATTTCAACATCGTGCCATACACATGGACCATTACCCAGATACAGAACGACGGACTGAACGAATACATTTCCAATATGATAAACCAAGCCCTTGCTTCGGGCAATTTGCACGTAAGTTTCGAAGGCGAAACCGGCGGGCTGGAAACCCAGTATGCCGGCTGGCAGATGCATGTTGCCTACAACACAACCAATGTGCTGAATTTCAATGTAGATAGCTATAGTCCACAAACACAGCAGATTGTAATAAGCAACACCACATCCAGTTATAGCGGGATGGTTTCAATTACCACCGACACCTCAAAAGTGTATATGAATGTGGCCACCACAGCTGCCAACTCGGAGCAGACGTTCACAATAATGGCCTGGATTCCAAATCCTGTGAATGACTGATAAAGGGATAAACACAATGAGGAACTAAGGTCGAAGTCGAAAAACTCCGGCCTTTTTTATTTTATCGATTTATCATAACGTAATGCCAGGCTGTAATACCAGCCGAGGGTGATCAGACTCATTGCCGCGCTCACTATCGCGAAAAGGGCTATTGCCAAAGCAAAATCAGCATATACAACACCGATTATCAATGCCGCAAGTCGCAGCACGAAAAGCACGAGATTGAGTATCATATCGGTGCGCTGGGTGGAGAAAATGCTTGGCAGAAACGACAGCGATGAGGAGAGGTGGCTGATGAAAATCCACGGCAGAACCATAAGCAGATACGGCGTGCAGTCCGTCCATTGGCTACCGAAAAGCAGTGCGATGATGTCTTTGGCAAAAACGCCTCCCAAAACAAAGAGGGGAATGAAAACAAGTGCGTTCAACGCAATAAATTTGTTCGTTTTCGGGATTAAGTACTGCCGCTCGCGGAAACGTACCGAAAAATTCTTGTAAAGCACGCTGTGGAAAGCTCCCGAGAAGAAACTCACCGGCCGGAAGGTGCAGGTCATCGCCAGAGAGAAAAGTCCGATATATGCGTTGTCGAAATAATAGGCGAGGAGGATGAACGGCAGGTTGTACGAAAAGCTGTTGACAAAGCCTCTCGGCATCGAGAACAACGGGAAATTGCGCCGCAGCGAGGCCATCTCCTTTGCCTCGGCCCACGTGGTTTTGGGCAGTTGCAGACGGTGCAGGGCAATGCGGTAGTTGATGTTGCCGACCATCTGTCCCACAAGGCTACCTGCTGGCAGGGTGCCGTTGGTGAGATGTGCGAAACCGGCAGCCAGCTTTGCCGCCGCCGCCGCCACACTGTTGGCTATATTGGAAAAGGCCATCTGTCCGAAGGCTTTGGCGTAGTTGAATAATGCCTGATACACCCGCGTGGTGCCGCAGAAGAAAACCATCGGGGGGATGAGAAACACCGTGTAGTCGGCTTTGCCAAGAGCGAAAATCACCGCCACCACCGCCACCGCAGCAAGCGAGAACATCGTGTTTACCCGCATTGCCAGACGTGCCGTGGCCGCAGCCTCTCTTTTATCTTTGCCAAGCATCACCGACTCTTCGTATTTTCCTGTGGATAAAATGGTTAGCACATCCACAATGCTGAGCCAGGTGGCATATAACCCTAAGTCGGACTGGGAGAAAAGACGTGTTATAAGTGGGTAGATGAACAACGCAATGGCCTGTCCGATAAAACTGCTTGAGACCAGAGTAAGCGAATTTTTGGCAAACTCCGATTTTAGTAGCGATAACGGATTGGTTTTCATTGCTTTGTACAGTGTGTTAAATGTCGTTTTTGTAGCGTCGTGCCGTCCATTCGATAGCCAGAAGCAGAACAATGGCTACGAAAAGCCACGGCAGTTTTATCAGCTCGGAATACTTATAACGGCTGAACATCACATTTCGTATATCGTCGCGGTTTTTGAGTAGTTCTGGCAGCTGCGAAAGTTGTCGCGGATAGAGCATCTGTCCGCCGCTGTTTTGCGCAAGGGTATTTAAGAGGCTGTGGTAGGCGGTGAGGTTGTGGCCTTCGATGTCGTTTTTCTGGACGGCGAAAGTGCCGTTTTTATGGTAGTTTTTTCCGTTGAAAAAGGTCTTTGCGGTGTATGTGTAGCGGCCTTGCGGCAATGTGCCGATGGCGGCGGCGTAGGCGTTTTGCGTGCGCGCGAAAGCAAAATTGCGACTAGTGCCTTTCTCGTCGGCGACGGAAAGCGACACTTCGGGACTGTTCACCAGTTCGAAATTGTCGTTGTACAGCTCAGCGTCGAGGGTTATCACCTCGTTCTCGGCGAAAGCGGCCTCGGCCCGTACCACGAATTTCTCTTTTGCCGACTGCTGTGCGAGGTAGGTGCATGTTTTGTCCAAAAATGTGCCGAACGCCTCGCTGGAGCCGTTTTGCTGGTAGTCGGCCAAAGGCCACCGCCACAGTCCGTCGCCCACCACAAAGCCGTAGCGGATGCCGTTTTTCTGCCCAAAAGCCACAAGCGGACGGTTGGTGACGATATTGCCGATTTTGGCGTAAAGCAGTGTTTGTGTGGAGGTTGCCGTGGCAATGTTGCCGAAAGGAACTTTCAACGGCGGAAAACCCTCCACTTGGCGTATACCGTCGTCGGTGGAGAAACTGCCGAAACTGCCGTTGACAGAGGCCGTAGCCTCGTCGGTGCGGGAGCCTTTGGCGTTAAGCGTAAGTCCCATCTGAAGGCGGTCGAAACGCTCGTAGGCCGTTTGCTGTCCCAACACGAACAGGGCGGGGACTTGCGATTTTAAAACCTTGTCGACCAAGGCGTTGTGTGCGGCGTTGTTGTCGGGTAGCTGGTGGAGTACAAACAGACTGTAGTCCAACGGGTTACCATTGAACTTGTCGGCCATGAAAGTCTCCGCCTCGTAGCTCTCCCGAGCGTCGAAATACCTTTTCATAGCCCCGAGGTCGGGATGGGGAGATTGAGCCACAATGGCCACGCGGCGACGGCTGTCGAGCACCTCCACGGCAAAGGTAAGAACGTTGTTCGACACCGAAGCCTCGCCATCGCAGGTCTGCAGACGCACGGTGTAGAGCTGAACTCCCGCCTTGGCGGCGTTGAGCAGTATGTTCTCGGTGGTGAAAAAATGGTCGGAGGTGTAACGTATCTCTTTGGAGAACAGTGTTTTGCCATTGTTTTCGACGGTCAGTCGCTTGGTCTGGCCCTGCAGTTTGTCGGCTTTCACCGATATTTCCACCGGAAAACGGCTGTTGAGATAGGTTATTCGGTTGTATTTCAGGTTGTTGAGTGTGGCATCCTTGCGGATGGCGGTGTCGCCCAGGGCAACGGTGTAGATAGGGTAGGGGGCGTTGCTGCCCGACACCTGCGGGGTGTGGCCGGCGTTGTAGATGCCGTCGGAGGCGAGGACCACCGCCCCCACGTTGCGGCCTTTGTATATGTCCGAAATTTCTTCCAAAGCGAGGGAGATATCGCTCGACGGCTGGTCGAAACCTCCGTCGAAGCCTTGCTGCAGGGCGCCGCCGAACGAGAACACCTCCACCTGATATTCGTTGGAAAGCTTTTTTTTCAGTTGCTCGAAACTTTGCAGGTACTCGTTGCGGTAGTAGGCGGAGTCCTTGCCGAGGACGATGGACTGCGAGTTGTCGTGCAGAAGCACCACCACAGGCTTTTCGGTCTCCACCACATGGGTTTTGAGCATGGGCGAGAGCAGCAGAAAGCTGATGAAAAACACAGCCAGAAACCGCAAAACTGCCAGCACCGCACGTGTTTTCGCTGACATTTCGTGCCTTTTGCCGAGGGCATACAGCACTAGGGCGTATGCGGCTCCAAGCGCGATGCACACGGCAATTCCAACCCACGAAAAATCGGTAATAATCTGCATTTTGGTGCGTTTTTTTGTGGTGCAAAGGTACGAAAAAATTTTTTATCGCAACACGGCAATAAAAAAAACAAATTATCGTTTTCAAAATGTAAATAATCAATAACCCCTTAAAAAATTTTTATATGGAAACCACGGAAAACCAAGGTGCTATGCCTCAAAATCCACTGCCAGACAACAGGCCGCCGCAGCGAATCACTCCGCCAACGCCGCCAAAAAGCCACAGTCCGAAAACAGGACTTAAGTTTCTGCTTATTGCAGGACTTAGCTTGGCAATGCTAATCCCGCGCATCATTATCGGCGTACTTATCGATGAACGTGAAGATACTGCCCGCGAGGCCAAATCAGAAATAACCGCCAATTGGGGCGATGAACAATTGGTGTCGGGACTGGTAATAGAAATACCTGCGAAACCTACCGTTAAACAAGCAACGCAGGTTAAGGAACAAAAAATTGAAGGAGAGGTATCGGTAGCAGTGGAGCCCAATACACCATTAAGAGAAACTGACAAAATTTATATTACCCCCGACGAACTTAACTACAATTGTAACATCGACACCAAAGAGTTGCACCGCAGCATTTACAAAGCCGTGGTTTACACTTCGGATATTGATATGAGCGGAACTTTTGTGCTGCCCGACTATCTGGATTCCAGCAATATAAACGAATACGATATTCAAAAGGCAAAAATTACCATAAGATTGGGCGATCGTGATAAAATGGTCAAAAAGACCAGATTGTCCATCGATGGAAAAGACCAGAAATTAAAACTTGACGGTAGTTATTCGGATTATTTGTCATGCCCCGTGGATTTGTCGGGTCTGCTGAAAGGCGACACCATAACTTTTTCCGGAAAGGCAACATTGAAAGGCTCCAACCATCTGAGATTCCAGCCGTTGGGTAATCCCACCACAGTACATATAACTTCCAACTACACAAATCCGAGTTTCCAAGGCACCGATCTGCCCGACGAAAGGGAAATAACAGCCGACGGCTTCAAATCCGAATGGACTGTTTTTGCCAAAAACATAGATCCTGAGGAATGCCCGTTGATCGGTTATGATGATGGGCTCGAAAGCTTTGGCGTGGATTTCATCGTTTCCGTTGACCAATACACACAGAACAGCCGTGCCGTCAAATATTCGTTTCTTATTGTAGTACTGACATTTGTAACGGTGTTTATCATCGAAAACCGCCGTCGCACACCCATCTATTGGCTGCATTATCTGCTGATAGGCTTTGCCATAATGCTGTTCTACGTGCTGTTGCTTTCGTTCAGCGAATATATGTTGTTCGGCTGGTCGTACCTCATAGCGTCGATTATGACTATAGGGCTGATAACGGTGTTCCTTGCCGGAGTGCTGAAAGAGCGTAAAACAGCCATTGTAATTGGTCTGATATTGACATGCCTTTACGCTTTCATCTATGTGCTGCTCAGCCTCGAAACCATGTCGCTGCTTGTTGGCTCAATAGGATTGTTTATAATACTTGCGGTGATAATGTTCGCCTCGCTAAAGATAAACTGGCAAGGCGGCGAAAAGTAGCCGATGATATGCCTTCGGGCAAAGGATAAAGAAAAATCCCCCGTCGTCGTGTTGATGGCGGGGGATTTTGTTATGTTTTCTATCGTATTGCCGAAAGCAGAGTGTCGCCGTATTTTTCGCGGTATATTTTGGCCAGCTCCCTTACCTTGTCCATATTCTTCACCACGTTTTTATCTTTGTCCTTTTCGCCTTCGGTGAGGTCGTAGTAGGGGATGATGTCGAAATGCAGTTTCAGTTTCTTGTCTTTAACGCCGTGCGAGCCGTCGGCGTTTACAAGCTCATGCGAGTCGCGGTAGCCGATAATGCAGCGGTCGGCGGACCAGCGCAGGTGCTCCATCTGGTAGAGTATGGAGGGGTTATGTTCAAGAGTTTCGCGGTAAACCATATAGGTACGGTAAATCTCTATCTGATAGCGGTTTGCAAAGCGCATGTCCTCGTTGAGCGGAATCCACAGGTGGTAGGCGTCGTTGAGGGCGCGTTCGGGTTCGGCGTTGGCGTATTCGAAGTAGGTGGGGTATTTCTTTGTGTCGATGGAAAAACCTCCGCCGTAGCTGTAGTTGTAGAAAGCGTTGATAATCATCGGCATAATGTCATCGACAAGGGCGTCGTCCATACCTTTGTCGAGGGTGCCGAACACTTTGATGTTGCGGTATTTGTCGTTTTCGCTGCTAAGCAGTTCGGCCAAGCCGGTCTGCATCTCCTGCCGAACAAGGATTTCCACATTTTCGTTGTGCACCACCTCGTCGTAGCCTTGGCTGTTGCGGACAAAATTGTAATACAGCGAGTCGGGGAGGCTGAGGGCGGTGGAGAGACTCAAGTCGGGGTCGCTGAGGCAGATGGCCACGGTGAGAATGGTGTTGGGGTCGGTGGCGGACTCTTTGAGCATCTTGCGTATCTCGTGGTCCTCCACACTGTTGTTCAGGAACTGCATCTCTATATCGGAGATCTGGTTTATGTAGCGGTAGCGCGAACGGAGCAGGGGATAGAGTTCGTCCATACGGTTGTCTACCACGGTGATGATGGTTTTGTTGTGTCCGGTGCGTTCGTCGTAGTTGGGGTAGTGGCATAGACGTAGCGCTTCGAGGAACAACGCCACACCCATATTGTCCAATCCGATGATAACGAGGTGAACGTGTTTGTCAGGTTCGGTCATCTGTCCGCGGTCGAGGGTACGGTAGTTGGGCAATGCATACGTGCCCCACAGCATACGTGCCCAGTTTTCGAAAAAATTGAACGGACGCAGGTATGTTATTTCGCGGCCGTTGTGGGCGTAGTATTCCTTGGGAATGGTTATCTGTTTGATGGTGGAGTACGACATGGCTTTGTCGAACTGCACGTTTACACGCAGTATGTCGGAGTTGTGCTCCTGACGGATGGCCTTTATCTTCTTGGCGCACTCGAGGTTCATGGAGTCGCGGCCGCTGCCGTAGCCCTCGCCGAGCACGAATACCTCGCGGGCGGTGTGTATGTTGAGACGTCGCAGCTGGCTTTCGGAGTTGAGGTTTCCCGAATATATGATGGTGTCCTTCTCTATGTCGGGCAACTGGGTTTGTATGTCGCGTCGTATGTCGGGCACGTTTTGGCTGGTAAGTATAATGATATACGGCATTTTGCCGGTGGTGTGACGCTTTTTAAGGTTGCTGATAAGAGGCACGCAGGTGTCGCCGTAGCCTATTATAATGTAGTGGTCTTTGATTTTGCGGTAGGTGCTGTGGCCGAGCTTGTAGTTGTCGGCGCGTGTGGCGGCAATGCGGTTGATGGTGGCCACCACAAGTCCTGTAAACACCACTACACCAAGCAGATACATCAATATAGGAATAATTGCCACTTCGCCGCCGTAGGCACTTTTTTGCATGGTAACGGGACTTACAAAATCGGCGAAAGCCATACTGCCGCCGTTGGGGTGTTTGTAGGCGTAGAAGGTGGCGGCAATGTCGAACACCAGCAGAAAAACGTTGAAAGCAAGTCCCAGCTGTCCCCATATACCTTTGGCCAAGGTCTGGTCGAGGACGAATTTTGCCGATTTGTTGTGGTATTTAACGAAAAACCAAATAATTACAAGAGATAATACAAAAATACCCAAATATATTATGTTTTTATACCCAGGCTGCAAAATCAGCAGTAAGGCGTACAAAAAAAGAACGGGTTCAATCCATGTGCTGAGTAAGAAATTCAGTATTTTTTTCATATCGTATAGAGGTAATTATCAACGTTTTGTGTTACGAAATAACGCGGTTCAGCTCTTTGCCGATGGCCAATTTGATTTTTTCATATTGGTTTATCTGGCCGAGCCTGATGGCTATGTCTTCGGGGTCGGTGGCATCTTTCAGCTGTTCCTTGGCTTCGGTGATTTTCTGTTCCAGTTTTTTCATTTTTAGGTTGAGCATAGAGTCGTGGTAATCGTTGGCAATCACTGCTTTGTCGTCGGGCATGGGAACGGAAATCAAATATTTTTTGTACCATTCGTCGGATATGGTGTAGGGTTGCGACAGCATCGATGCGGCAAGGGTGCGCACTATTTCTTCCTGATGGTTAACAAAATATTGGCTCGACAGCAGATTACCCTGCTGCAGCTGCTCAGCAAATTCGTTGAAAATGCGTTGGTACAGTGGGTTGTCGAATTTAATATTGTCGCCAAGTATATCTCCCACCACAAGGGCTTCCACATAATATTCCTCGAAAATTTCGTTTCCATCCTCGTCCTTCGACGGCATGGTGATGGTTTGGTCGCCGTTGTTTATCAGCAGGCTAATTATTTTCTTTTCCTGTTCCTCGCAGGGGAAGAAACTCGGCAGGAACTGGTGTTTTTCGGTTGTGGAAGTAATTATGTCGGTAGCCGAAGGGGCGGTGCCGTCGTCGGTACTGGGCTGAGTTTCCTGCTGTTCGGGCGTTGTGCTTTCCTGGGCGACTCGTTGCGATTCTTTGAAATCCTTTTCCTTGTTACGCAGTATGGCTTTTGCCACGCCTTGTGTCAGGTCTTTTTCGGAGACTTTCATTATCGAAGCGCATTCGCGTATGAACTCGGAACGTTCCATCATATCGCCCACAAGGGCAATAGTGTTCACCATTTCCGCTGCCACTTCGGAAAGTCGCAAAGGGTCGTTGCCGGCGTCTTTCAGCAGTATTCCGGTTTTGAAACGCACAAAGTCGGTGGCGTTGTCCTTGACAAAATTCTGAATAGCTTCTGAACCGTGTTTTTTGGCGTAGCTGTCGGGGTCGTCGTCGTCGGGGAAAAGTACCACGCGCACTTTCATGCCTTCGGTAAGCAGCAAGTCGATGGCACGTATGGCGGCCTTTATGCCGGGCGCATCGCCGTCGTACATCAGCGTAACGTTGGATGTGTAGCGTTTTATCAGTCGTATCTGCTCTTTGGTCAGCGAGGTGCCGCACGATGCCACGGTGTTCTCCAGTCCCGCCTGGTGCATGGATATCACATCGATATTGCCTTCCACAAGGTAGCACAGATCCTGCCGCGTAATGGCGCTCTTGGCTTGGAAAATGCCGTAAAGCGCTAGACTTTTGTTGTAGATTTCGGAGTCGGGCGAGTTGACGTATTTGGCCTGTGTTTTTTCGGAAGTGAGTACCCTGCCGCTGAAGCCGATCACCCTGCCGCTGGCGTTGAAGATGGGAAACATCACGCGTCCGCGGAAACGGTCGTAGAGCTTGGTGGTGCCGTTGTCGTCCTTGCGAATGGTGAGTCCCGATTTTACAATGGCGTCCTCGCTGTAGCCGCTGTTAAGTGCGTGTTTGGTGAAAGCCTCCCATTCGTCGAGACAGTAGCCGAGGCCGAATTTCTTTATCACGTCGTCGCTGAGCTGACGTTCGTAGAAATACGCCAGGCCTATGTTGCGGCCGTCTTCGTTGTTGTAAAGGAGGTCGGCGAAGTCTTTCTGGGCAAACTCGCTTACGTGGAAAAGGGTGTCGCGTTCGGTCAGTGCCTTTTGCTCTTCGGGAGTAAGCTCTTTCTCCTTAATCTCGATATTGTATTTGTTGGCCAGATAGCGCAGGGCGTCGGGGTAGGAGAAATGTTCGTGCTCCATGAGGAAATGCACGGCGTTGCCGGCCTTGCCGCAGCCGAAACACTTGAAAATACCTTTCGACGGTGACACCGAGAATGACGGCGTTTTTTCGTTGTGGAAAGGGCAGCAGCCCCAGTAGTTGGCGCCACGTTTGTGCAACGACACAAAATCAGAAATCACCTCCTCGATATGAGTGGCGTCAAGAATTTTCTGTATCGTGTCGCGAGGTATCATATTGTAGTGTTATTCGATGTTCCAAGTGGCTCCGTCCTTGCCGTCTTTGACGGTTATTCCAATCTCTTTCAGCTTGTCGCGGATGGCGTCGCTGGTAGCCCAGTCTTTGTTGGCCTTGGCTTTGGCGCGGATGTCCAGTATCATGTCCATCAGTCCGTTTACCACAGCGGCGTTGTCCGAGGCACTCTCGTCGGTAAGACCGAGAATGTCGAAAGCGAACACATCGAAGAGGTTTTTCAGCTCGTCGATGTCGGCTTGTGTAAGGGTGTCTTTCTTGTCGTTAACGCTGTTGATAGTCTTAACCGCTTCGAATAGATGGGCTATCACAATGGGGGTGTTGAAGTCGTCGTTGATTGCGTCGTAGCAGTTTTGTTTGTATTTGCTGATGTCCACCGACGAAGTTTTGGAAGGTTGCAGCGAGCCGAGGGTTTTGTAGGCCTGCATCAGTCGTGAGTAGCCTTTTTCGGCGGCACGCAAGGCTTCGTTGCTGAAATCCACGGTGCTGCGGTAGTGTGCCTGGAGGATGAAGAAACGTATGGTCATCGGGCTGTAGGCCTGTTCTATCAGTTCCTTGCCGTCTTTATCCTTATGCGAGGTGCCGTTGAAAAACTCGTCGAGGGTGATGAAGTTGCCCAGCGACTTGCCCATTTTCTTGCCGTCGATGGTAATCATATTGTTGTGCATCCAGTATTTGCAGGGGCCGTGACCTGTTACGGCGGTCTGCTGTGCTATCTCCGACTCGTGGTGTGGGAAGATGAGGTCCATTCCGCCGCCGTGTATGTCGAAAGTCTCGCCCAAGTATTTGGTTCCCATGGCGGTACATTCGGTGTGCCATCCGGGGAATCCCACGCTCCACGGCGAGTTCCAGCGCATGATATGTTCCGGTGCCGCTTTTTTCCAGAGGGCGAAGTCGGCGGAGGCGTGTTTGTCGTCCTGTCCGTCGAGCTCGCGGGTGGTCGAGAGTTGGTCTTCGATGGCGCGTCCCGAAAGGCAGCCGTATTTCTTGGTTTTTTCCTGATATTTGCGTATGTCGAAATAGATGGAGCCGTTGCTTTCGTAGGCCAGACCTGCCTCGAGGATCTTCTGCACAAGCTCTATTTGCTCGATGATGTGGCCCGAGGCGCGGGGCTCTATGCTGGGGTGCAGCACGTTGAGACGGTCCATGGCGGCGTGGTAGCGGTCGGTGTAGAGCTGGGCTACCTCCATAGGTTCGAGGTTTTCGAGACGGGCTTTCTTGGCAATCTTGTCCTCGCCTTCGTCAGCGTCGTGTTCGAGGTGTCCCACGTCGGTGATGTTACGTACGTAACGCACTTTGTAGCCGAGGTGCCGCAGGTAGCGGAACACCACGTCGAAAGTGATGGCGGGACGGGCGTGTCCCAGATGTGCGTCGCCATAGACTGTGGGACCGCACACGTACATGCCAACATAAGGGGCGTTCAGCGGGCGGAACAGCTCTTTCTGCCTCGTAAGGGTGTTGTATATTATGAGTTCGCTATCCATGATATTTTGATTTTTAATAACTTAGTTAGAAATAGTGGAAAAAAAACCAAATTACAAATATACGAAAAAAAATTGAAAGTTTGAATCTAATCCGTTGCAAGGGTGCTTCATCTTTTGTTGGCACTATTCAATAAAAAAACCCCGCGACATTGTGGCGGGGTTTTTAGGATTAAACGGTGAGTAGATATTATTCACCTTCAGGGCCATTTCCTTCATCCTGGATATCTTCAATCCATTGAATCATACCGTGCAAGCGGCTCTGGAAGTAGCCTGCAAAAGGAACGCTGGCGGTAACATCTATAGAAGGATCTTGTTCGCGGTCGATGGTGTAGGCTGTGCCGGTGAAATCACCGCAAATTTTGGATGTTGTAACCTCGGTGACGTTGATGGTACCGGTTTTCATCACATAGAATTTGGTTTTGCTAACGGCAATGCCAACGAGCTGAGCGCCGGCGAATTTTCCGTTGAATAGCGAGCGGTAGTCGAAATCAAGAACATCCTCGGCAGTGAGGTAGTTTTCAACTGTGTAGGTAGCACCCTCATAAACACGGCCGGTCAAACGGTAGGCCATCATCGGGAAAATAATGGCGTTGGAGTCGCGGATGTTGAGTAAGTCGTTGATGCTCATCGACATAGCTAAACCAATTGTGTAAGGATTTGCTTTTTCGGTTCCTTCTTTCGTCATTGCCATACTTGCGGAGAAATGAATCTCATCGTCGCCGGTTTCGGTTTGTTCACCTACAGTTACAGCGGCTTTGCCTGTGATTTCGGCCATAACTTCTTGTACGGTTTCATCGTCGCAGGAAGCAAAAATCATTGCTCCAGCGATAACTGCCATTGTAAAAAATAACTTTTTCATTGTTTTTAATTTTTGTTTAACTTTTTGATTTTCTTTGTTTTATGTGCTTTTGTTATGTTGTAATAACTTGAAAGTATCTCTGCAAATATACGTTTTTTTTGTAAAAAGGTTGGAATTGTTTGTTAATTTTGGGTTTTTAAGAAAGTTTTTGTCACGAAATCGATTTTTTCGTCGAAAGAGAATTCGGGATTAATCCAAAGTATCTCCGTGCCGTTGCGCTCCATGCGGCGGAACCACGTCATTTGGCGTTTGGCAAACTGCCGAATGGCGATGTTCAGTTTTTCCACCATCTCGTCGTACGACAATTGTTTTTGCAGATATAGTGTAACGTAGCGATATTCGAGACCGTAGCGCAGCAAGCGTTCGGGCGGCACGCCGTTGTCCAGAAGTTTCTGCACCTCGTCCACCATGCCTTCTTGCAGACGCTGTTCCAGACGCTGGCGTATGCGCTGCATTATGGTTTGTCGCGGGTAGGCTATGCCGAACACTATGCTCGAAAAATCGGTGCGTTGCTCGAAAGGGTGTGTTTTTTGGTATTCCTGTATCTCGATGGCGCGTAGCATCCGTTCGCGGCTTTCGGTATCGGTGTGGTTGTGGAGTTTAATATATGTCTGAAGCAGCTGTGTCAGCTCTTCGTCGGTTTGCGATGCAAGTGTTTGGCGTAGTTCGGTGTTTTCAGGCACAAGGGCGAAGGGATACTGTTTTAGCACCGATTCGATGTAAAGTCCTGTGCCACCGCACAATATAGGCACGTGGTTTTGGTTTTGGATTTGGTCGTATGCCACCCAAAAGTCGCGGTAAAACTCCCCAGCGCTGTATTCGTAGCCCGGTTGGCGTATGTCTATCAGGTGGTAGGGGATGTCGGTGTCGTGTATTCGGTATTCGAGCAGGTCTTTTCCGGTGCCTATATCCATGCCTCGGAACACCTGTCGCGAGTCGGCGCTGATAATCTCGCCGCCGAGGCGGTAGGCCGTTTCGGTGGCTATGTGCGTCTTGCCGCAGGCCGTGGGTCCGAGTATGGTTATTAGTGGAAACATGTCGTAAAAAAAAACGACATCTCCGGTGTTGCTACCGAAGATGTCGAAAATGAAAAAATCAATCTATTGTCATCTCTAATCGTCGAGGAAAGTCAGACGGGCTTTTTGTTTGTTGAACTCGTATTTGCCGAATTCGTTGAGTCCTACGCGGTTTATCACGAAATTGCCTGGGGCGTTTTTAAGCACCACGGCTTCCACTTTTTCGAGACGTTGCTGGCCAATCTGTACGCTTTTCAGTATCACGATGGCTTTGTCGAGGATATTGCCTTCGGGGTCGAAGGAGTTGTCGCGTTCGGGGAAGTCTTCTTTGTTGATACGACGTTTGTAGAGGAAGTTCATGGCTTCTTCCCACGAAATTGCCAATGCTTCGTTGAAACGCTCGTCGATGAGCATCGTTACAGCGGCGCCGTTAACAATGGCTTTTATCTCGCCTTTGGTGGACTGAATCATGGTAACAGGCACCGAAGCCTCTTCGTGGATGATGAAAGGAACAGTCTCCTCGTCGGGATCTTCGGTGGGTTTGTTCACAAGGTCGATAATTTTGCCATCCTCGGTCTCTTTCACCGTTTGCACCTCCTCAGCCATGTTGTTGATAAGCTTTTTGGAAACGAAATCGGTACGCAGTATCACGAAATCGGTGCGGCGGTTGAGCTGGTGGGCCACATCCTGCTGTGCTTTCGGCAGACGGTTCACGTATTCGCATTCCAGCACCACGCCTTTTTTGAACAAATATCCGTTCACCATCATGTCTTTTTCCATCACTCGCGGTATGCGTTCGCCGTAGCCCTTGGCCACAAGACGGTCTTTCTCAATTCCGCGCGACACAAGGTAGTCCACCACCGATTGAGCACGGCGCTGTGACAAGGTGTCGTTGGTGAGGGTGATAAACGGACGGCAGTCGGTGTGCGAGCGTATCTCGATAACCAAGTTGGGGTTGTTAGTCATTATAAGGTAGAGGTCCATCAGCGAGTCCTGATATTGTTCTTTGAGGTCCCATTTAGCAAGGTCGTAGCGTATCTCGGGCAACGTTACAGGTTGCTTGGGAACGGGTTCCATACGGAAATTGTGGACAATGTCCTTGTCGGTGTTGTAGCCATAGGTGCTTTCGGAGCCTTCCACGCTGAAGTAATCCACTTTGGAGAGGTACATTTTGTATATAACGTTGCGTTTCACCTTGTCGGTGCCGAAACGGTAAACGCCGTTTTTGTCGGTGATTTCCTCGTATTCGTTGCCGTCGGAGCCCACCAGACGCACTTTAACGCCGCGCATCAGCTGCATAGATTTCTCGTCGCGCACATTGCCTTCGATGCTATACAGCAGCGGGGGCAGGTAGAACGAGAAGATGTCGTATTGCAGGTCGGGCAGACGTTTTCCTTTGAATTCGGTGTTTTTGTTGTGTGGGTCGGCAAGGTAGCGGTTCGACGAGAAATATCCGTGTTCGTTGTAATCCACGCCTGTGTTGGGGAAATAGATTATGCCCATTTCGTCGAACGAGGAGTTGATAGGCACTCCGAGGTTCTCGGCTTTGGACCATGAGGCGCCTTTAGGGGTAACGCGGAAAAGGTCGAGGCCGCCAAGTCCGGGCAGACCGTTGGACGAGAAATACAGCACCGAGTCTTGGTTGATGGTGGGGAACACCTCACGACCGGGGGTGTTTACATTCGGGCCGAGGTTCAGCGGAGCGCCGAAGTCTTCGTTCAAAGAATTGCGGTGTACCACCCAGAGGTCGTAGTCGCCGTAGCCGTCGGGCATGTCGGACGAGAAATACAGGGTGAGGCCGTCAGCGGAAACGCAGGGGTGCATGTGGCTGTAGGTGGTGTCGCCCAAATCGACGAGTTTAGGAGTTGACCATTCTTGCTGAGGCTCGTTGCTTTCTTCCTTTTTGGATTTCTTTTTGCCTTTGGTATCCTGTTCGGGCTGCACGCGGACGGTAACGTACACCTGACAGTTGTTGTCGCGGTGCTCGATAACGTTGCATCGGGTGAAGAACACGGTATTGCCGTCGGCGGTGGCGGAGGCTTCACTTTCGTTGGCGTGGGTGTTGATGATTTTTTCATCGCCGTCGATGAGTTTTAGTTCCATCCAGTTGCCTTTGCGGTCCTTTGTCTGATAGTAGATCGACGAGAAAGCTTCGCCGGTCCATTCATCCTTCTTGGTTTCCTCGTCGGCGATGCGCGAAGAGGTGAATGTTATGGAGTTGGTGTCGTTGCCGAAGAAGCTGAGCATCCAGTCGTTGTATTTGGTGTTCCACTGCGGCACGGAGTCGATTACGTGGCGTGTGCGTTCGCGGTGCATTTTGGCGATGATTTTTAGCGACGCCTTGCGTTCGGTGCCGTATTCATCGCCGGGTACAAGTTTGAGATATTCGTCGTAGTATTGGTCGGCAAGCTCTATGTTGTTGTCCACCACCGAAAAACGGTACATCTCGGCCAGATAGAGGTAAATCTTGGGTTCCGAGGTGTAGTATTTGTTGGTAACAAGGCGTTTGTAGTAGCGTATTGCCTTGTCGTAATAGTTCATAAAGCGGTAGCATTCGGCCATCTGGAACAGCACGCGGTTTTTCTCGGCGCGGTTCGATTTTATCGACTTGAACGCCGATTCGTATGTCTCTGCGGCTTCGATGTATTTCTTCTGCTTAAAAAGATCGTCGGCTCTTTGGGTTACACTTTTGGTCTGCGAATAACCCGACAGTGCGTACAAAACGGCCAAAACCAATACAAATAGTCCCTTCTTGTAATTTTTCATCGTGTGTTTTTATATTTGGGTTTCTTTATACAAATAATTGTTTTCCAATAATTTAAATACGATTCTATCGCTCTTTGGGGGCGATAATTCAACCTGCTAAAATACGCTTTTTTTTTGGATTTTCGGCATTTTTTCGCTTTTGTGTCAAAAAAATTGTTTTTTTTCGTGCCAAAACGTCCCAAATTCAAATAATTGTTGTAACTTTGCAAAACGTTTCACAAAAGCGTTTTTTCGCGTTTTTTGGTACGTTTTTAAACAAAAACAGATTGTAGCACAAAAACTTATAACAACGATGAAAAAAAAGATTGCCGTTGTGATGGGCGGCTTTTCGGGCGAACACGACATTTCGATAAACAGTGGCAACGAGGTTTTCAAAGCCCTCGACAGGGAGAAATACGAGCCCTACCGCATTGTTGTCGAACCTAACGAGTGGTTTTATCTTGCCGACGACGGCACCCATCTCCCGTTGGACAAAAACGACTTCTCGGTAACTATCGATGGCCAGAAAGTACGTTTCGACCTCGCTTTTGTGATTGTCCACGGCAACCCGGGCGAAAACGGACGTCTGCAGGGCTATTTCGACATGATAGGCATAAAATACACTACCTGCGATTTCTACACTTCGGTGCTTACCTTCAACAAAGGCTACTGCAACCCGCTGGTGCGCAGTTTCGACATTGTAGCTCTGGCCAAGTCGAGGCTCATATATCGCGGACAGGTGGATACCGACGCCATTCTTGCCGAGCTTGAGCTGCCAATTTTTGTGAAACCCGCCGCCGGAGGCTCCAGCGTGGGCATGACCAAGGTGAAACGTCCCGAGGACTTGCCCGCCGCCATCGAGCGCGCACTGCACGAGGACGACCAAGTGCTGGTGGAGGAATTTATCGAAGGTCGCGAGTTCGGTTGCGGTGTGATACAGACTAAGGACGAGCTGATAGCTTTCCCCGTTACCGAAATAATACCCATTGGCCGCGAGTTTTTCGACTACGAAGCCAAATACCACGGTTTTTCTAACGAAGTAACCCCCGCCGAAGTGGATGCACGTGTTTCGCAATTGATGCAGGACACCGCAAAGAAACTGTACAAAATGCTCAACTGTCGCGGCATAGTGCGTTTCGATTTTATATACAACGAAAAGAAAGAAAAACTCTACTTCTTGGAAATCAACACTATACCTGGACAGTCGGCGGAAAGCATAGTGCCAAAACAGGCTCGCGCTATGGGCATAAGCACCTCCGAGCTGTACACCATGGTGATAGAAAGTTTTCTCTGAAAAAAGTCGATAATCTGTAAAAAACATCTCAAAAAAATCACTCCAAAAAATATCAACACATAATAATCTGTTATCGAAAATATTAAACGTGCAAACTGAAAATAGTACGAAAATAATATAAAAAAGCCAATATTTTTTCGTATCTTTGCACACTCGAAACAGATGAAAGAAAAAGAATGGAAATTATGGGAAAAATATGCTACTGAGGCCGAAAAGAAGGTTCGTGATGAAGCTGTAAAGAGGCTCGAAGCATCGGGTGAGAGTTGGCTTACCGCCACACTCCTTGCCGAGCGTGGCATTACTACTAGCGAAGAACGCGACAAGTTTTTCGCCCCAAAGTTATCTCATCTGCACGACCCGTTTCTGATGCGGGATATGGACAAGGTAATTCCCCGTATCGAAAAAGCAATCTCCAACAACGAACGCATCCTTGTTTACGGCGACTACGACACCGACGGCACCACCGCCGTGGCACTTCTCTACTCTTACCTGCATAAAGATTACGACAACATCGATTTCTACGTTCCCGACCGCTATACCGAAGGCTACGGAATATCGCGCAAGGGCATGGACTACGCTGCGTCGACGGGGGTGAAACTCGTTATTGCCCTAGACTGCGGCATTCGCGCCAACGAACAGATAGCCTACGCCAACCAGCACGGCATCGATGTCATCGTAGGCGACCACCACTTGCCCGGCGACGAACTGCCACCAGCCTATGCCATCCTCGACCCCAAACGCGACGGATGCGATTATCCCTACAAAGAGCTGTCGGGCTGCGGCATAGCTTTCAAGATAGTAGAAGCTATGCTCGAAAAAAAGCTCGGTGTAAAAATGTGCGATAATCCAGACCTACAAACGGGGGTGGGAGAGCGACTGAAAAAAAACTTAGCCCGATACCTCGACCTCGCTGTACTGAGCATAGCCTCCGACATAGTTCCTATAACTGGCGAAAATCGTGTACTGGCATATTTCGGACTCAGGATGATAAACTACCGCCCGCGTCCCGGAATCGAGAAGATACTCTTCTACAGTGACATCGTACATAAAAAAGACGGATTAAAAGATCAGTATTTCAATAAAGAACTAACTATCTCCGACCTCGTTTTCCTTGTGGGACCACGAATAAACGCCGCCGGACGCATAGAGGACGCCAAAGACTCGGTGAAACTGCTGCTTTGCGACAACGAGCAAAATGCCAACCAGTGGGCTGAAAAAATAAACAAATACAACTCCGAACGCAAAAAACTCGACCATGCGGTAACCGAAGAGGCCACACACATGATAGACTCCAACCCCAAATTGCAAAACAAAAAGTCAATAGTGCTTTTCGACGAAAATTGGCACAAAGGAGTGATAGGCATAGTGGCTTCGCGACTGGTTGAAGAATTCTACAAACCCACCATCATATTCACCAAATCCGACGACTTGTACACAGGGTCGGCACGCTCGGTGAAAGAGTTCGACATACACTCTGCCATCGGCCAGTGCAGCGACCTTCTGGAACATTTTGGCGGACACAAATATGCCGCCGGCCTTGCCGTGAAACCAGAGAACTACGATAAATTTGTCGAAAGATTCGAAGAAGTGGTGTCCAACTCCATTTTGGACGAACAAACTATTCCAGAAATAGAGATAGATGCCGAAGTGAGTTTAGCCAAAGACATACAAAACGACGGATTCCTTGATGATCTCAAAAAATTTGCTCCATTTGGACCAGGTAATATGCTGCCCGTTTTCCGAACCAACAATATGGTTCAATATAAAAATCCAACCGATCCCAAAGATGATAAGTATAATCCGCGACAAGTAGGAAACGCAGAAGTAAAACATCTAAAATTTTATCCTATAGAACTCGACAACAGCCAAACAAAAATATATCCAGCTATAGGCTTCGGATTGGGTGAGTACTACGAAGCTTTGAAAAACGAAAAATCTTTTGACATCTGCTACCACATAGAAGAAAACTTTTGGAATGGAAAGACTGAATTGCAACTCAATGTGAAAGACCTCAAACTCCGTCCCAAGGACGAGTAATTCGGCATGATATAACCTACCACAAAACCATCAAAACCAACTTAACTGCCACAAAAACAAACGTTTTTACCCCTCTTTCGACAAAAAGCGGGTAATAAAAACTATTTTATAACAAATTGATTACCAATATAATATATATAAGCTTTCAAAAAAAATGTGCGTAAACCGCTGATTTAGAAAAAAAATTCGTATCTTTGCAAAGTATTTCGAGGTAATCAAAAGAACTTTCTGAGTTAAAACAAAGATATACAAAGGAGGGGACAATCTGTCCCCTCTTTTTGATAAAAAAACACAACCGAAATGGATAAAGTAGCAATATTAGGTCTGATAAAAGACAAGCTGGAAGGAACCGACAAATTCCTTGTGGACATGCACATCTCCAACGACAACCGTATCAACGTGTCCATCGACGGAGACAACGGCATAACCATCGACGACTGCATAGAGCTGAGCCGCTACATCGAAAAAAGCCTCAACCGCGACGAGGAGGATTTCGAGCTCAACGTGGCCTCGGCCGGACTCGACAATCCCTTGAAACTGCACCGCCAGTACGTTAAAAACATAGGCCGCTCGCTGGCAATAACCACCAACGACGGCGAAAAAATCTGCGGCGAACTACTCGAAGTTACCGACGACGACATCACCATACTCCCCGACAACACCCCGCGCAAGAAAAGACAGGACCCCGAACAGGACAACACGCAGAAAATACTTTTCAACGACATTCAAACAGCAAAAATAATAATAAAATTCTAATACCAAACATTATCATGGAAACATCAAACTTGATTGATTCTTTTTCCGAATTCAAAGAATTTAAGAACATCGACCGCGAGACGTTGATGCGCATTTTGGAAGACGTGTTCCGCAGCGCCCTGATAAAACGCTACGGCACCGACGAGAACTGCGACATAATTGTTAACGTGGACAAGGGCGACCTCGAGATATTCCGCAACCGCGAAATTGTTGAAGACGGCAAGGTGGAAGACGACAAAACCCAGATAGCTTACTCCGAAGCCATCAAGATAGAAGCCGACTTCGAAGTGGGCGAAGAGCTGTCGGAACGCATAAGTATGAAAGACTTCGGCCGCCGCGACATACTGGCCATTCGTCAGAACCTTGTGGCCAAAGTGCAGGACTACGAGCGTACAGCCATCTATCAGAAATACAAGGAAAAAGTAGGCCAGATAATCGTTGGGGAAGTGTACCAGGTGTGGAACCGCGAGATACTGGTGCAGGACGAAGAGAAGATAGAGCTCGTGCTGCCCAAATCGGAACAGATACCCGCCGACCACTACCGCAAAGGCGACACCATTCGCGCCGTGGTGCTCAAAGTGGAACCCAAGAACAACAACCTCGTCATCACCATCTCACGTACATCACCCATATTCCTCGAACGTCTTATGGAAGCCGAAGTGCCGGAAATCTACGACGGCCTCATCACCATACGCAAGATTGTGCGTGAGCCCGGCGAAAAAGCCAAAGTGGCAGTGGAATCGTACGATGACCGTATCGACCCCGTGGGCTCCTGCGTGGGAATGAAAGGCGGACGTATACACGGCATAGTGCGCGAGCTGCGCAACGAAAACATCGACGTGATCAACTTCACCACCAACCCCGAACTTTACGTGCAACGCGCCCTCAATCCCGCCAAGATTACTTCCATCAAGATACTCGAAGACGAGAAAAAAGCCGAAGTGTTCATGCACTCCGAAGATGTGTCGCTTGCCATCGGTAAAGGCGGCCACAACATCAAGCTGGCCAGCAAGCTCACCGGCTACGAAATCAACGTTTACCGTGCCGACGACGAAGGCTACGAGGAAGACGTGGACCTGCAGGAATTCTCCGACGAGATAGAACAGTGGATAATCGACGAATTCAAACGCATCGGCTGCGACACAGCTAAAAGCGTGCTGGCCATAGAGCCTGACGAGCTGCTGCAACGCACCGACCTTGAAGAAGAGACTATCAACAACGTTCTCCAGATTCTCAAGGCAGAATTCGAAAAATAAAAATGAATGATAAATAAAAAGTGTAGGAACAAAAATAGTAAGTTTTAAAGCAAGGAGGAACAATGTCAGAAGAAACAAAAAGTATAAGACTAAGCAAAGCCGCAAAAGAATTCAACATCGGTGTAAGCACCGCCGTTGAGTTTCTCAGAAAAAAAGGACATCAGATAGACGATAATCCCAACACCAAGATTTCGGAAGATTTGTACGACCTGCTTGCGAAGAACTTCCAGTCGGAGCGGGCTGTAAAGGAAAACGCCGACAAAATCCAGATTTCCACCCCTGTGAAGAAATCCATAGTGGAGGCGGACAAACCGGCTGCTGCCGACACCGAAGCCACCAAGGAAGACTCGGAAATCATCATCAAGAACTTCAACAAAAACGAAGAAACCAGTCAGGAGAAATCCGAGGAACCGGCCAAGCCCGCCGAGAAGAAAACCAAGAAAACCGAAAAGAAAACCAAGGACGCTCCCGCCAAAGAGAAGGAAGAGGCTCCGGCACCCGCAGAGGAAGAAAAACCTGCCGAAACCGAGGAGAGTTTCGAGCCCAAGGTTATCACCTCCGACGACTCCAATCTATCTGTTAAGGTGGTGAAAAAGATAGACCTCGAGTCCATCAACGAGAAAAACCGCCCGTCGAAGAAAACTAAAGAGCAGAAAGAGAAGGAGCGCAAGGAGCGCAAGAAAAACTCCGACGCCATAGTAGAGGCCATGGCAGCCAAAGCCGCCGAGGAACAGCGCAAATCCGATACTCCCCAGCCCGAAGCTACTGCTCCCGAGCCGGAACCCGAGCCCAAGAAAGAGCCCGAAACCATAAAGGCTGTGGCTCCAAAGCTCGAAGGCCCCAAGATTCTCGGCAAGATAGACCTGCCGACGCCCGAGCAACGCACCAAGCCATCCAAGAAAGAGGAGGGCGGACGCAAGAAAAAACGTAAACGCATAGGCGAAGGCCCGGTGGACATCAACAACCCGAGCAACCAAGGCGGCAACGCTCCCAAGAAAAAGGAGAAACAATCCGAAGCCCCTGCTCAGGGCAGCGGCAAAAAACGCGACAAAAAGGCCAAAGCCAAACCCGCTGTGGTGATAGACGAGAAAGAGATCGAAAAACAGATTCACGACAACCTCGCCCGTCTGGCCCCCATGGGCAAGTCCAAGACCTCGAAACACCGTCGCGAGAAACGTAAGAAAATCCACGAGCAGATAGAGGACCAGCAGATAATGGAAATGGAGAGCCAGAATGTGCTCAAGGTAACGGAATTTGTTACTGCCAACGACCTGGCCACTATGATGAACAAGCCGGTGAACGAAATTATCTCCACCTGCTTCATGGTGGGCATTCCTATCTCCATCAACCAGCGTCTGGGCGCCGAAACCATACAGCTCATCGCCGAGGAGTTCGGTTTCCAGATTAACTTCGTCAGCGCCGAAGTCGTGGATGCCATCAGCGAGATTGAGGAGCACGACAGCGAAGAAGACCTCAAGCCCCGCAACCCCATCGTTACCGTTATGGGACACGTGGACCATGGTAAGACATCGCTGCTCGACTACATCCGCAAGACCAACGTCATTGCCGGTGAGGCCGGTGGCATCACCCAGCACATAGGTGCCTACGAGGTGGAGATGCCCGACGGACGTAAGATAACTTTCCTCGACACCCCCGGTCACGAAGCCTTCACCGCCATGCGTGCCCGTGGTGCCAGCATCACCGACATAGCTATCATTGTGATAGCCGCCGACGACAAAGTGATGCCGCAAACCATCGAAGCTATCAACCACGCACAGGCCGCCAACGTACCTATAGTGTTTGCCATCAATAAGATAGATAAACCCGGCGCTGACCCCGACCGTATCAAGACCGAACTGGCCAATATGAATTACCTCGTTGAGGAATGGGGCGGAAAATACCAAAGTCAGGACATCGCCGCCAAGAAAGGTATCAACATCGACGAGCTGTTGGAGAAAGTGCTTCTCGAAGCCGAGATGCTCGACCTCAAGGCCAATCCCAACAAACGCGCCAAAGGTACTATTATAGAGTCGTCGCTTGACAAAGGCCGCGGATATGTGGCCAAGATTCTGGTGCAGGACGGCACCATACGCCAAGGCGACCCCGTGGTGGCAGGCAGCCATTTCGGACGTGTAAAAGCCATGTACAACGAACGTAACCAGATAGTGAAAGAGGCCGGCCCCTCGACCCCCGTGCTGCTGCTCGGTCTCGACGGCGCACCGCAGGCCGGCGATACTTTCAACGTGATGGAAAACGAGAAAGAGGCCAAAGAGATTGCCACACGCCGTCACCAGTTGCAACGCGAGCAAACCATTCGTACCCAGACACATATCACCCTCGACGAGATCGGCCGCCGCATAGCCCTCGGCGATTTCAAGGAGCTGAACCTCATCGTGAAAGGCGACGTGGACGGCTCGGTGGAAGCCCTCTCCGACTCGCTGCTGAAACTCTCCACAAGCGAAGTGCAGGTGAACGTGATACTCAAAGGCGTGGGACAAATCACCGAATCGGACGTGCAGCTGGCCATAGCCTCCAACGCCGTCATCATCGGTTTCCAGGTGCGCCCTTCGCTTACAGCACGCAAGCTGGCCGAAGCCGAACAAATCGACATACGCCTATACTCCATCATCTACACCGCCATCAACGAGCTGAAAGACGCTATCGAAGGCATGCTTTCGCCCGAAATTCAGGAGAAAGTGGTGGCCAACCTCGAAGTGCAGGAGACTTTCCGCATCTCCAAGGTGGGAACCATTGCCGGATGTGTTTGCCTCGACGGAAAAATCAACAAAAACACCAATGTGCGCGTTATCCGCGACGGTATTGTGGTTTACACAGGCGAACTTGGCTCACTCAAACGCTTCAAAGACGATGCCAAAGAGGTGCTCACCGGTATGGAGTGCGGCTTGAATATCGATAAGTACAACGATATTAAGGTTGGCGATGTGATTGAGGTTTACGAGGAGACAGAAGTTAAGCGTACTTTGTAATAATCAGTTGATTAGATAGAAGAAAGGCTTGCC
>DBXF01000085.1:0-14554 GCA_002309295.1 Bacteroidales bacterium UBA1219
TATGCCGTAGGCTGCCACGCCGTCCTCGCCGAGGTGTTGCATCAGCTGCAGGTTGTAACAGATACTCACAATGTTTAGGGCTATGTTGCCCACGTACTCGCTCAGTCCGTTGGTGAGTGCACGCCCGATGTAAGTCCATATCAAACGTGTGTGCCGCAGCATACGCAGACTGCCTTTGTTCAGTCGTGGCGAGCTGAAATATATAAGCGGGTAGATGCCGCCCACCAGCTGTGCCAATGCCGTTGCCGCCGCCGCTCCAGCCACGCCCCACCGCAGAGCCCATACAAACAGGGCGTCGAAAGCGATGTTCAACACGCCGCTCACCACCGACATCATTGTGCCCAACTGCGGACGTTCGGCAGCCATAAAGAAAGTCTGAAAAGCCATCTGCAACACAAATCCGGGCAGACCTATCATGCAGATGCGTCCGTACAGCACGCACTCGGCCAGCATATCGGCATCGGCGCCCAGCCACCGCGAGATGGCGGGACAGAACACTGCAAACAGCACCCCCATCACTATGCCCAGCTGAGTGGCGAAACGTATCAGCATGGTGAAAATACGGTTGGCCTTTTCGGGATAGCCTTCGCCCTTGACCTTGGCCACCAAAGCGCCGCCACCGCTGCCCACCATAAGGCCCACAGCCCCCAAAATCATAATGGTCGGCCACAGCAGGTTGATGGCCGCAAAACCACTCTTGCCTGCGAAGTTGGACACGAAAAAGCCGTCCACAATGCTGTAGATGGAGGTGATAAGCACCATTCCGATGCTCGGCAGCACCGACCGCATTATCCTGCGGTATCCGTAATGTCCTGACAAAGAGATGTCCACGAGTGTAAGGCTAAAAATTTCGTTTCTGCAAATTTACAAGAAAAAACCGACTTGAACGACAATTTCTTTAACAAAGATGACAAAGTTTTGACGGAATTATCCATAGCGAACTTCAAGCACTGACCACTAATTACTGATTACTAACCACTGAATACTAACAACTTGAGATCTTTTTCACAGTTCACTGCTCACAGTTCACTAAAAAAGTGTATCTTTGCAGAAGAATTGTGCCCATTATCCACAATAACGCTATGAACTTTATATCCATAATATAAAAACATCTAAGACTTTCAAATAAATGGAAAAAAAATCAAAAATACTGATAATTGCCATTGCTGTCGCAATCGGAATGGCTTCGTGTTCAACTAACAAGTCCGTTTCTCAAAAACATGTTAATAGACCTGCACCGGAAGTGATTCAAGATGCGCTCGACAGTATATGTGCAGAAGGGTATAGCTTGTATATTGCAGAGCGAATTAACTGGATTTCAACCGATTCAGTACTGAAACATTGTGATGTTGATAATATTGGGGGCAGTGTTATTTGGCAACCGACAGACAGCACTTGGAAAGCTGTGTTTTTTGACAAGGAACTGAAAAATTGTGTCTTCGAATACTGTTACTATGCTCAAAGCGGGAAACATACAATTTCGTACAATGTCCGAACAGTTACCGAGGTTGAACGTACTCAATATGATTTAAAAAATAAGATGTTGAATAACGCTTTATCTCTTTACGCCGACAGTCTTAGATTCAACAGCAATTATGGCAGTCCCAATTTAGACTTCGTTCGCATAGATGCCAATACTATACGGATGTATATACTTCAGGGAGTAGAACGTCCTAATATTATTCCTTTTGGAAACGATTACAGCATTGATTTCGATAACGAGGGCAATGTCAAAGCCTTTCGTCGCTACCACCAATCGCTGATAGCTATTCCCACTATTGACAAGTCGGGCAATCCAGTTGCGACAACGTTTCATTCTCATCTAAAAGATAATCCATATATTACCCCAACAGATATTTGCAATTTTCTGCTTTATCGTGGCGAAATGAAACAGACATACGTCTTGAGTACGGCCCTGGACGGCTTTATAATATTCGAAGCCGAGACCCACTCAGCAGTTTTTTTAACACATGAGGCTATGGACCGAATTTACAACAATGCAGAAAGCGACAAAAAAGCCAAATAATTGTTAATGCTTATTCTTGTGTATCAAGATTCAAAAACTAAAAGACAGTATAAAATGAATTTTATATTATGCTGTCCCCACTTGCCTATTTCAACAATCTGCGGGGCGTAACGCCACACCCTTTTTTTGTTCAAAATGCCATTCGTGGTGTTCACATCTTCACGTCTGAACATCTTAACATCTTCACATCACTGCCCCCTGACAACTGAATACTATCCACTGAACACCAACCACTTACAATCTTTTTCACAGTTCACTGCTCACAGTTCACTAAAAAAGTGTATCTTTGCAGAAAAATATGAAAATTCATGCAAATCATATAAATTATGGAAAAACATAACGATAAATACATTTTCGGAGTGGTGAAAGTGGGCGAAAGGGGACAGATTGTCATTCCCAAGGAGGCCCGCGAGATTTACGGCATCAAAGCCGGGGAGACGTTGCTGGTGCTAGGCGACCAGAAAGGGATGGCGCTCGTCAAGCCCGAAGTGTTCCAACAAGCCATAGACCAGGCGATGGAGGGCCTTCCGAAATGAGAAAACATTGGATAGACAACCTGCGCTGGGTCACTGTGCTTTCGGTGCTGCTGTACCACGTCATTTATTTCTTCAACAATAAAGGTGTTTTCGGCGGCATAGGCGGCTTTGGTCTTTATCCCGAAGTGCCTCAGTATCAGGATGTGGTGATGTACATCCTTTACCCGTGGTTTATGCCGCTGCTGTTCCTGCTGGCGGGCGTGAGTGCCCGTTACGCGCTGGAGAGCCGTCCGGCGGGACAGTGGTTCCGTTCGCGGACACGCAAGCTGCTGGTGCCTGCCACCATCGGACTGCTGGTGTTCCAATGGATGACGGGCTATTTCAACACGGCCGTTACGGCTTTTGTCCAAGGCAAGGACCTTACCGCAGGCGTGCCCGCAGTTGGCAAGTATTTCCTGTGGGCTGTCAGTGGCACGGGGCCGCTGTGGTTCATTCAGGACCTGTGGCTGTTTTCGCTGCTGCTCCTGCTGGTGCACAAAATCGACGGCAAAGGGCGTCTCCACCGCTGGTGCGGGAAAATCGCCGACGGCAAGGCAGGCATAGTGTGGATTTTGCTGCTGGGAGTGCTGTTCTGGGCCGGCGAACAGCTGATCATCAAAAATCCGCGTCCCGAATCTCCCGACGGACTTTACAACTTGTACAAGCCACTGTTCTACTTCATCCTTTTTCTGATGGGCTATTTCGTGTTCAATCACGACAAGGTGCACGAAACCCTTGGCAAGGCGTGGATTCCATTGTTGTGTGCCGCCGTGGCTTCCGGCATAGCGCTAATTATCATCACTTTCGGACAGGACAACACCACGCCGCAGTACCTCGGCAGTCCGCTCAACTGCCTCTACGGCTGGCTTATGTGCCTGGCGATGATGGGGTGGTTCAAAGCCCGTTTCGACAGCACGGGAAAGTTCGCCACCTATATGACACGTTCCAGTTTCGGACTGTACGTGCTTCATTATCTTGTGGTTGCAAGTCTCGGCTATATGATGAAAGTCTATACAGCACTGCCTCCCGTGGCTATCTATCTGATACTCACGGTGGCGGTTTTCACGGTAACGCCGTTGCTTTACGAGATAATCCGTCGCATTCCGGTGGTGCGCTGGTGCGTGCTGGGAGAGAAAGGGAAAAAGTAATAAAAACACTCCCATTACCAAGTAGCAATGGGAGTGTTTGAGTATAGAAGCACTTATTTGCAGATTTCGACCATGCCAGAATTCGTGGTTTCAGTCATCGTTGCGCCCTTTTGTCAATAGCTCTTTGATTTTACGAGCGTCAAGTTCTGAAATCCGGTATGTGTACCCGCCACTTTTTTTTAATATGCCACCGTTTTTCGAGAATCCTAAGTTATATTCGTTATTGTCGCTGTCGTATAGTTTAACCCATGTTGAAGGCGCAAATTTTATCGGTTCCTGTAATACACGACAGTGGCACAAATAATCAACGAATGGCTGGAAATCATACGGTTCCGGCTCAGTCCATCCTATAATGTAGTTGGCGGAGTCTATACGGAATTTTATTTCGGCTCTGACAATTGGCGTTTTGCAAAAAGGTTCGTCGGACAAATTGATTTCCTTCCAACCTACGCAGCTGGTAATGGAGGTAATGACGAGCGTTGCCAGACATATAAGAATGATTTTCTTCATGTTGTAGCGGTGGTTGATGAACAATTATTATAACGTGTTTCCCAGAATTTTATTGTTAGAAAGGGCTATTCTCGGAATTCGCTTATGTAATGGTATGCTTCACCTGAAATAGTATCAAATATCATTAAGTGATCCAGTGGTGTCCTTATGCAGCGATAGTACAAGAGATTGGTTTCCGGAGCAGTCTTCCACTCAACAAACACACAGAAATATTCTTCTGAACCAAATTTAAAGTTGTCGATGGCATAGTCTCTGCTGCATGGCACCAAGGCGGTGTCGGGCACTATCTCCGTATATTCGCATGGTTTGGCAAATAATGCAGATTCGACCTTGGAAGGCGTAGCTTTGTAACGGAACCAATATTCATCGAATAGGATGCCGTCAGCTCTTATTCCACAGCAAGTCGGATCATCTAGGTCGGGATATAGCGAACCGATTGCAACATCCTCCTTTACACCTTCGGTTAACCAATCGGCTATCGTTGTTCTGATTTTTGTGCAGGACAACGTCATTGCAGCGAGAGAAATAACAGCTATGGATATCAAGAGAGTTTTCTTCATGTTGTAGCGGTGGTTGATGAACAATTATTATAACGTGCTTTCCGAAATTTTATTGTGCGAGAGGGAAATATTATCACCTTTCAACTAATTGTCACAAGTTAATCGTTAAATTATAGTTAAATCACACCAAAAACGCTTGCAAATTTTGCACTACAAAATGGTTTAATTTATTGTATTACAATTCATTATATTTGTAACAAGTTTGTTAGTAACAAAGTTGTTACTAATAAATTTGTTACTTGTGCGTTAATTATATGATTTGAGTTATAAATCACGAAAACACATAAATTATTGAAGTAAAAACGACGCCCATGTCCCCCATTGTCCAACGACTTCTCAACCAGCAGCTTGTCTGTCCGCAGTTCGGCACTCCCGCCGAGGTGGTGGAATACATGGGTGCCATGCAGGCGCAGGAATACCGTATGATGCGCTGGGCTGTGGCCATGCGTACCAGCAAGCCGTCGGCGAAGGCTTTCAAAAAGGCTTTCGACAGCGGACAGATAGTGCGTCTGCACCTTATGCGCGGCACATGGCAGCTCGTCTCCGCCGACGACTACTGGCCCCTGCTGGACCTCTGCGCCCCCAAGGCTCTGACGGTCATCAACGGGTGGATGCGTAGCAACAAAATCAGCCTCCCCGACGACGAGGTGGCGCGTGTCCGCGAAATCCTTGTCAGGACGGCCGCCGACAAAGGCAGCGTCACTAAGGAGGATTTTGTGCAGGCCTTGGCGGAACACGACATCCGCATGGACGACCACCGACTTTCGTACCACATACGCTATGCCGAGCTCTCCGGCACGCTCTGCAGCGGCGACCTCCTGCCCATGAAAGCCACCTACGCCCTTGCCACCGACAAGGTGAAAAACCACGTGCGTATGGACCGCGACGAAGTGCTTATGATGCTGGTACGCAAGTATTTCCGCAGTCGCCAGCCCGCCACGCTTGAGGATTTCGTCTGGTGGTCGGGACTGAACATCGGCGACTGCCGAAGGGCTATCGAATTGCTGGGAGATTATTTGCATGTAGAGACGATGCGTACACCCTCTGCACAACGACGCGAATTCTATTTCACCGACGACTGTCGCACACGCGGTTTCCGCAAAGGTAGGTGCCTTTTCATCCCGCCCTACGACGAATATCTTATCGGCTACAAGAGCCGCGACATAGTGCTTTCGCCGGAATTCCGCCACAAGGCGCACAACAACAGCGGCATTTTCCAGCCTGTCATCGCCCGCGACGGCATTATCTGCGGCAACTGGGCACCTTTCAGCGACGACTGCCGCACCTCGTTCTTCATCGGAGAACACGACGACGCCGTGCAGGAGGAATGGAATCGATACAAATTGTTTTTAGAGAAATAACACATTATATGAAACAGGAAATCAACCCGAAAGAGACCAACCGTGCTTACGCCTTCGAGATGTGGCTCAACGCCCCCATGCCGATGGTGACATTGGTGAAAACACTGAACGTCAGTCGTTTGCTGCGACTTGGCAGGAGGCACGACATAAAGTTCAACACATTGATGTGCTGGTGCATCGGCAAGACCGCCAGCGAGACCAAGGAGTTCTATCTCCTGCCCGAAAACGGCAAACTGTACCGCTACGACAGTATCGCCATCAACGTGGTGGTGCGCAACCGCAAGGGCGGCATCAACTCGTGCGACATCCCGTTTTCCAACGACATACAGCAGTTCAACCGCGACTACCTGCAATCGACAGCCAAGGTGGCAGAGCAATGCGAAAGCTCTTTCCACGAAGGATATATGATTGTCGGCACTTCGGCAATGATACAAACCGAACTCGACTGCATCACCAACCAATACACCGACAAGTTCCTCAACCCCATGGTGATGTGGGGGAAATACCGCAAAGGCTGGCTCAAAACCACACTGCCAGTCTCCTTCCAGTTCCACCATGTGATGATGGACGGCGGCGATGCGGCACGCTTTCTGGAGGCCTTGCAGAAAACGATAGAAAAGATTTGAAACCACTGAAACACAGTTGATTCGAATTCTCTTTTGCTATCGCGAATTGCAATTTTTGAAAGGATAACGGACTTGATTTTTTCTTTCGACCACAGATTACACAGATTTAACGGATTGATTTTGTGGATTATCATGCAAGCATGATTATGAATAATGCAAATTATTAGAAATCAATATAATACCATGGCACAAAAACACGACAACGATACCGAAGTGCGGACCACCGAACTCCTGCGCACCTCGCAGAGCTGGGACGGAGCCGAGTTGCCCGACTATCCCGCCGGACGCCCCGAGCTGGTGGCCATACGATACCATTTCCCTCCCGGACAGAAGCTGGACTGGCACCATCACGATGTGATGAACTTCGGCGTGGTGCAACAAGGCGAACTCACCATCATCACCGTCGACGGGAAAGAAAAGACCGTCCGCGAAGGCGAGGCGGTGGTGGAGATGGTCGGCACCGTCCATCACGGCGAAAACCGCGGCAAGGTGCCCGTGGTGCTCGACATGTTCTACCTCTCGCAGAAAGGCCGGCCACTCTCCGTGCCGCACCCCGAAATCCCTTTGGATTGAACAATCGCATGAAACATATTCCCAACATCATAACTGCGTTGAGGATTGTCGGAGCCTTCGGCCTGCTTTTTTTCGATGTCCGAGGTTCGCTCTTTTGGACGCTCTATCTCGTCTGCGGTTTGAGCGACATTCTTGACGGTTTTCTGGCACGCAAACTCCGTTGCGAAAGCAAGGCAGGGGCATTGCTCGACAGCGTGGCGGATTTGGCTTTTGTGGCCTGCTGCTGCGTCAAGCTGATTCCGGTGCTGAATCTCCCTTTCTGGCTGTGGATTTGGGCCGGAGCGATAGTCGTGGTAAAGGTGATAAACCAAATTTCGGCCCTAGTGATGTACAAGAAGATTTGCTTCCCCCACACCTTTGCCAACAAAGCCACGGGACTTCTGCTTTTCGTGACGGTGCCTCTGACAATGTTTTTGGAAACACTTGTGCCAATGGTCGTTACGGCCTCCCTTGCCACCTTCGCCGCCGTGCAGGAGGGGCATTTTATAAGGATAGGGAAAAACAGTTAAGAATTAAGAATTAACAATTTACAATTGTGGAGACGTTTCATGAAACGTCTCCACAATAGCATTCCATCCGAAAATCCGAACATCTGAAAATCTGAAAATCGGTTCCATGGTCGCTGCGCTCAAAATTGTAGAAAAAATTGGTTCAAAATTATAGAAAAATCATTTTCTTGTAATTTTTTGGTTCAATTTTCTTGTAATTTTGAGGCCGTGAGGCCGACCAGTAGAGATGCACTGACGTGCGTCTTTTTTTTCGGTGGCTGAGCCTGTCGAAGCCACAGAAAAAATCCGAAAATCCGAATGTCTGAAAATCCGAAAATCGGTTCCATGCAATAAAAAACCTCTTTTTACGTTTTGCAAAAGCGAATAACATCCACACAATGTAATAGCACCATGAACCGCAAAAAACTGATAACATTCCTTCTTTTCGCCTTCCTGCCGATGATGGGCGTGGGACTTCTGATGCATTACTGTGGCGGCACTACCAGTATCGAGGAAACCGACCCCACCGCCAAACTTACTGGCTTCCTTTTCGGTGCCGGCGCCATGCTGATACCGCTGCTAGCGGTGGTTTTTACGCAACTCATCTTCAAGGATCCGGTGCTTAGAGGTCTCGGCATCTCCTTCAAAATCAACCGTTGGTGGTGGATAGGATGGCTGCTGATGCCCATCGTGGCGTTGGCGGTGCTTGGCATGTCGCTGCTTATGCCCGGCGTGCAGTGGACCGCTGAGGGCGAAGCCGTCGAAGCCGCCATGCAGCAGATGCCAGGGGTAGGTCCGTGGGGCATCATTGCCATAACCTTGGCAAGCGGCTTACTGTCGGGCGTAACCATTAACGCCGTTTTCGCTTTCGGCGAAGAGATAGCCTGGCGCGGATTTCTCGTCAAGGAGCTGAAAGGCAGGAAGTTCCTCGTTGTGGCGATGATTATCGGTGTCATCTGGGGTTTGTGGCATTTCCCGCTTATCCTCAACGGCCACAACTATCCCGAACATCCCGTGGCAGGGGTGTTTATGATGGTGCTGGTGTGCCTCGCGCTCACGCCGATGCTGTTGTATTTCCGTCGGAAATCCGGCTCAGTGGTGGTTCCGGCCATTATGCACGGCACTTTCAACGCTGTGGTGGGAGTCAGCATCATTTTTGTAACGCCGTACAACGACCTGCTTTTGGGCGGGGCAGGACTTGCCGGCATTGTCGTGCTGCTGGCGGTCGATGTGTGCCTTTTCCTCTACGACCGTTTTATTTCAAAAGAGAGACTTTTTACCTCCGAGCTGTGAGAGGCAGTAATATGATTGGATTAACATAAAAAATCCTAATCATTTTGACAAATGTCAAATTTTTTGTGTAACTTTGCAGAAATCAAAACTCCGACGTCATGAAAAGAACAATTTTAGCATTAATCCTAGCCTGTAGCACACTTGCGCTGTCGGCTCAGGGAACAATCAAAGTAAACTACAAAGGTGCAAAACCCACCGTCAGCGATTTCGCTTGGGCGGTGCTTTCGTACGACGACAATTCCGAAGAGGTCGATTTCGACGAATCGCGCAATGCCGTGAAACAGGCGTGGATACGGCACCAGAAAGGCCTGGCGCAAGAGAAAGGCGTAACCCTCACCATCGACGAGAAAAACGGCTACGTGCGCTACGAGTCCAAGGACGGCGAATACACCTTGCAGGTGGAGATGTGCTACTGGAACGAAGCCGACGGCAAACACAAACTCTTTGCCTACAAGACGGAGTCGTTTATCAACGGCAAACGTCCCGAACCCGGCCAGTACGACGGCCTCGTTTTCTACCGCTACGACAACGCCACCAAGAAAATGACAATCTGCGAGGCGGGCATCGAAGTGGAGTATAGCAATATCTCCTACGCCCTTCCGCGTTCGGGCAAGGACATCACCGTAACACGCTGGAACAGCAACGGCACCACCAAAAAGCAGACGCTGAAGTGGAACGGCCACGGTTTCAATTGATTGACGAACTCTCTCACCTGCGCCGATGTTGCCGGTGTGTACGAAACCGACGACAGCGAAGGCAATATCTATTTAATTCAGAAGAAAAAGTAAGAACTATGAAGAGACTCTTGGTAATATTCGTGGTGGTGGCGGTTGTTGCGGTAATTACGACATTGTTTGCGGGATGTTCGTCATCAAACGAGTTTCGTGTTGATTTGGAAAAACAGGAGATTGTGCCAGAAAGCAGTCTGAAATACGTAACTGTAATGTCTCGCAGCGAAGTTGTTCTGGACACTTTTTTTGATTATACGGACAAACCGTTTGAACTTTCAAAACTTCCTGAAAATGACACGATAATTATATCAAATGACGGTGGCGACCGTGGGCCGTTCCATATAACTTGTTATACCGATGCGAATGGACGCATAGAAGAGTGTGTTGATTATTAAACCAAAAGCGGATACCTTTCGGCCTCCGCTTGTTGTTTGTTGGCCCCTGTGCTTTTCTTCTTCCGAAAATCAATTTCATTGGCAATAAATAAACGTTTTTTGCGTTAAATCAGCAACAAAACGGATATGACAAAAGATAGAATCATACGCAGAACGATAGGGATTGTGGCATTGGTGTGCTGGTTTATTTTTATTGTACCGCAACTCATCCTGCCTGCCGGAGACAGGCTGGTGTGGCAATTGGACAATTGGGCTCTGATAGTTGCCTCTGTGCTGACAGCGGTTTATGCTGTAATGTCAACCATTCGTACTATCAAAGGTAGGCATTGGACAATAAAAATATTGGAATGGTTAGGATGTGTGTTCCTTTTGCTCGTTTGCGGTGTCATTCTACTTTATGCAGGCATTCGTGATGACAGAAAAAAATGGAGCAATAATGAGTATGTTGTGTGGGATGAATACGGCGGCTTCGTTGATCCCAGCTTGTTTGTCCTTTATAAAAGAGACGGTCTTATAGACAGAAGGTTGTTTATTTTTAGTGTTGATGGGTGGCAAGTGAAAAACGCAGACTATACGATGTATGAAGATTTTGACCTGATGAAGGAAGAGGCAGATGTTTCACCGTTTGAAAGTGACAGCGTTTACCACACCACTGTTTTTTACCATTTGAGCAATGGTGAACAGTATGATGAGGCACAAAACGATTCTCTTTCTGAGTTGATAAGAAAAAAATAAGGACTATGAGGAATTTATTGGCAATATTCGCGGCTGTGTTTGTCGTCGCAGTAATGGCAGGATGCAGGAACGGAAAGACAAACGAGAATGATTCTCTTAATACTGATGCTACGATACTGAAAAAAGTGTCGTTTGATTGTCATACGCCCTACGACAGTATTGACATTGCATTGAGAGCTTCGGGACTTCCTCTGCATGTGGAATGGGACGAAGACAGTTCGGTTTATCTTGTCACTGAATGTGAGTTTTTTCCAAAATTTCTGTTAAGCAACGATAGCTGTTATCTAAGTAGCGTAAAACATTTGTTGATTGATAACAGCGAATGGGTTTGGTTATCTTTTAAGGATATTACAGGACTATACTGGATGTTACTATGGACAAAGGATGAGTGCGGACCACTATATGAAATAGGTCTCTTTGATAATCAGGCTGAACCATACACTATTTTGGACCACACCACAAACAATGGTTCCATTATTGTTCGATATTTAGACAGTAAAACATACGATACAATTCCCTTGGTGGAAATAGGTCATTGAATCGAACTGAAAATATTTGAAGTTTGCCTCTGTAAAGGCTAATAGTTCTTCAAGTTGATCTCGAAATAGGCCTGCGGGTTGGAGTGTTAACCGGGCATAAAGTCGTTTTTTTGAGACTCTAATCACTGATTTTTACGGTACTCTTTTGGTGTGCAGCCTTTCAGTTCCCGTACCAATTCGTCGCTGATATTGTTGCCCAGCTGCCGGCACACATCCTGGCTCCAGCGTTGTGCCATGGCTATGCGCGAAGCATTGTCGCCTATGCCCTGCAGCATGGCGTAGATATATCCGGCATTGAAATTGTCGCCGGCACCCACGGTGCTCACCGTCTCTATTGTTTTCACCGGATAAGTGTCGCAGCCGTGTGGCGAATAAACACGTATCGGCCGCGCTCCGTCGGTGAGTATCAGCGTGTTGCACATCAGACTCACCCGTCGGTAGATGGCATCGCCGTCGTGCAGGCCGTACAGATAGCCGAAATCGTCCATCGAGCCGCGCACCACGTCGCTCAATGCCATGTTCTCCTCGATACTGGCCGCAACGTCAGGCAAGTCGGCGATATGGTTTTTGCGGAAATTGACATCGTAATACAGCCAAGCACCGGCTTTGCGAGCATCACGCAACAAACCGCCCACAACGGGACGTATGGCAGGATTGACGGCGAAAAACGACCCGAAAAGCACCACGTCGTTGCCGTTAATCTCGGGCAGCGGTCCGTCGAGCGAGACCGAGGCGTGGTCCTTGTAGAACAGGTATTGGGCGTCGTTGTTCTCGTCGAGAAAAGCCAGCGAAACATGCGACTTGGCATGCTGGTGAATGCATACGTACTCCGACGACACGCCGTTTTTGCGCAGAAATCGGCAGATAATTTCGCCGATATGGTCGCCGCCGGCCTCCGTAACCATGATGCACGGCACACCGGCACGGCCGAGCGAAACGATGCTGTTGAATGTGGAGCCGCCCGGTACGGCTTTCTGCGGCTGGTCGTCCTTGAAAAGGATATCCAGCACCGTCTCGCCGATGCCTATCACGCGTCTTGTGGCCGAAAAGGTGTTGTTTTCTTCGTTTTCCATGGCAATGTAGTTTTTTTTGTCTTGCAAAGATACGATTTTTTTGGTGGAATATCAACAACCTTGAAAACTTTTACATATAGCCAATGGTTATTGCATTGAAGAAGTGCTTTGCAAATATATTTTTTAGGCTAACCGCACTTTTATGCCATTTCCAGCCAAAAATAATCGCAATAATTCAACGAAAATAACGTTTACAAAACAACAGATAAAACCAACCGTAACATGGAACCAAAATTTTGTCAGAGCTGCGGAATGCCGCTCACCGAAGGGATGTTCGGCACCAACGCCGACGGAAGCCGCAACGAGGATTACTGCCTCTATTGCTTCAAGGACGGGGCTTTCACCAACAACTGCACCATGGACGAGATGATCGACTTCTGCGCCCAGTTTGTTGACGAGGTGAACAAAAACATGCCCAAACCCATGACCAAAGAGGAATACAAACAGATGATGCGGCAGTACTTCCCACAGCTGAAACGCTGGAAGAAATAAACCCTAGGAGCGTTAGCATGATGGAAATGATAGTTGCCACGTTGGACGACATGCCCGAGCTGCTGGAGCTGCAGCGCAAGGCCTACGCCCCCGATTTCGACAGTCTGGACTGGACCGACGAGTCGCCGCTTGACGAGACGTTGGAACATCTCTGCCAAGAGTTCCGCCGTTGCACCATCTACAAAGTGCAAAATGCGGAGGGACAGATAATTGGCTCCATCCGTGGCAACGTCGCCGACGGCTCCCTGTGGATGGGGCGCATGATGGTACACCCCGACTATCAGGGACAAGGCATCGGCAGGTTTATGTTCGACGAGCTGCAGCGACTCATGCCCCATCGGCGGGCGTGGTTCTGGGCCTGTCTGCAGATGTCCGCCACCTACAATTTCTATCTCCGCCAAGGGTTCAAACCCACCGGAATACTGAACGAAAACCCCAATCTGACTTGGATTTATATGGAGAAAAAATGAAACGTAAACTTCTGATACTGATAATGCTTTTGCCCGCACTGCTTTTTGCCCAGCCAAAGACGGAGAGATATGGGGCTTGCGTTTTGTTTAACGACACAGCCGTTATTTTCAATCACCACGAGAGTTTCGCCCTGCACAGCGTCATGAAATTCCCGCAGGCCATATATGTGGCTGATTATCTGAACAGAAACGGGCTGGCGCTAACCGACACCATTGTCGTGGACAAGGCTAAACTGATGCAGGACACTTGGTCCCCGATGCTGAAAATGTTCGAAGGCAGGAGGGCTTTTTCGTATGCCGAATTGTTGGAACTTTCGCTCGCTCAGAGCGATAACAATGCGTGCGACATCCTTTTTAAGCATTGCGGCAAGCCTAAAGCGGTAACGAAATTTCTGCACAATCACGGATTTCGCGAGATCCATATCCGATTTACGGAGAGGCAATTGCACAAAAATCCGGCAAAGGCTATTAAGAACAGCTCCACACCTTATGAAATGGTTAGTCTGTTCCAATGGCTCTTCAGACATAAAGATGATAATCAATATCTTACATTCGTTTGGAACACCATGGCCAATTGTTCGACAGGTTTGAAACGCATACCGGCGGCAATTCCCGAAGGGGCCACCATCGTTCACAAAACAGGCACCGGGTTCCCTAATGGAGATGGCACTCAGGACATGAACGACGCCGGAGTCGTCATCCTGCCCGACGGAAGATGCGTGTTTATCGCCATTTTTATCCCAAATTCGAAATCAGAAAACGAAATAGCCGAATTAGCTAAACAACTGTTACCCAAATAAGTAAGTCAAACAAACCGCTATGTCAGAACACTGGGAGATTTACGCCGACTGGAACCCGTGGCACGGCTGCACCAAGATAAGTCCCGGCTGCAAGTACTGCTATGTGTATCGGCAGGACGAGATGTACGGCAGCGAGATTTCGAGCAGCCAGTGCCGCAAGACGGCCAATTTCGACCTCCCCGTGAAACGTCGTCGCGACAAGTCGTGGAAGATTGAGAG
>DBXF01000085.1:14690-14812 GCA_002309295.1 Bacteroidales bacterium UBA1219
CCCGACGACTGGGGCGACGGCTACCCCAACGTCATGGTGGGCTGCACCGTGGAGAATCAGGCCATGGCCGACTACCGGCTGCCCATCTTCCGCACGCTTCCCATCAAGCACAAAAGCATCAT
>DBXF01000030.1 GCA_002309295.1 Bacteroidales bacterium UBA1219
GGCTGTTGCTCAATGTCGGATTCTGCGAGGTGCTCCAGCACACGCCACGAGCGGTAACAGAATCTCCACCATCGCTGGTAACATTGCCGCCACTTGTAGCTGTGGTAGAAGTTATGCCGCTGGCGGAAGTTGTTGTTACTGTGGGAGCAACAGCCGGTGTGGTAAAGGTAATCTGGTTGCCGTAGGACGTATCTACGGAGTTTATGGCGTAGGCACGAACATAGTAGGTAGTTCCTGCGGAAAGACCTGTTATGCGGCTTGTAAAGCTGCCTGTGCCTGAGCTATCGGTGGTGTGGCTACCTCTAGCCGTAGGATTTTGCGATGTGCTCCAGCACACGCCGCGGGCTGTAACAGCAGCGCCTCCGTCGCTGGTAACATTGCCGCCGCATACCGCAGTGCTGTCGGTAATATTACTAACAGTGTCGGTGGTTACGGTAGGTATTGTCAATGTTGTAATGGTGTCCTCATTGCCGTAGGCCGTTCCAAGATAGTTGGTGGCATAGGCTCGGATATAGTAGGTCGTTCCGGGTGTCAAGCCTGTGATATTGCTTGTAAAATGGCCTGTGCCTATGCTGTCGGAAGTGTGGTTGTCGCTTATGGTTGGGTTGGAAGTTGTACTCCAGCACACACCACGGGCGAAAACAAGATCTCCGCCGTCGTTGGTAACATTGCCGCCGCATACCGCAGAGCTGTCGGTGATATTTCTAACGGTGTCGGTGGTAACGGTGGGCAGAAAATCCACCAAATTGAAGAAATACAATGTAAGATTTTGGCTTGCTGTTTGCGGTTGCAATATCTCCTGACTGGCGTAAACCGAATCGTTATGTGTAATATAGCCAACTATCTTCAAGGCGTCGCCGCTCTGAAAAGGATTGGCGGATTGTCGTTTATCCACAGTGCTTGTCCCATGGTGGAAAATGGCATTTTCGGCACCTTGGCCGCGGTTGAGCAGTTTAACGGTGCTACGTCCCTGCGAGGTGGTAACGGCAAGCAGGTACACCTGAGGATTTTGCAGATGCACCTCGAAAAGGTTGTTCCCTGCCGCAAGTGCCATCGAGCGTTCAGCGACTTTCTGTCCGGCAAGGTTATACACCTGCAAGGTTGCCTCTCCGCTTTGGGGCATAGTTACGGCCACGTTGGTAGTTCCATTGAAAGGATTGGGGTACGAAGTAATTTCGGCGGCAGAGCCTTGTGTCTCGGCAATACCTGTCTGGGCAAATGTAAGCACGGTGTCGGGATAGACAAGGGTCTCTGTCCACAAGCGGTTGATATTCTGTACTTTCACAGAGTCCAATTGCACATAGAGCATATTTTGATAGCCTCCAGGATTTGGCCTTGAGCCGGTAAAAGTGAGCGTGATGTTCTGCGAAATGGCGGTCAAAGCAAGGCTAATCACAGCCACTAAAGTAAAGATTTTCTTCATTTTATGCGTTTTATTATTTTTTTGATTATTTTGCAAAGATAAGGATTTTTTGTAGAATGTAAGAAAGTGATTGATGGCGGTTGCAGGGATTTCAACTTTCAACTTTCAACTTTCAATTTTCAACTTTCTCAGCGGAGTTTTTTGCAGTAATCCTGAAAATCGCATTTGTAAGGTTCTTCGCACTGCGGACCCATCTCCACCTCGGGTTCCAAGCCTTGCAACACGTCGCGGAATTCGGCCAGACAACGCTCCACTTCGGGCAATCGCTCTTCGGCGAAAGCCTTGTAGTCGGTAACGGCGAAATCGGCCTCCCCCACCCTGTTCACAAGGTTGAAAGTACGTATGTTGCGCAAAGCGTTCTTGCAGACGTAGTACTGCACGCTCAAATCCCACTCGATGGCAGAATTGACCTTGTCGGAATGCTTCACCTCGAAAATGTCGTAAGTGCCGTCGGCGTTCTTGCGCAGCACGTCGGTAAGCACCAGCACGTCCTTGAACATGATTGCCGCCTCGAAAACCGTCACTTCTCCCTCGTTGCCAAGCAGTTGCGATGTGGCTTCGACATATTCGGGCGAGGTGTATTTGAACCTTTCTTTCATATTCACAGCACCGGGGAAAGTACTTTTGTAACGGGCTTCGAACTCAATACCGGAGGCGAAACGCGCACGGGTCTCGGCGTCGGGCGGAGTCTTGAGCGAAGATTTGTATTTGTCGAGAAACAGGATTTTCCGACACTGTATGCCTCGCACAAACGAGGTCTTGGAAAAGTTGTAGAACGGTGTGTAACTTCTTTTTTTGAACATCTTTTAACTTATTGGAAATAAAACAAATACCGAAACATCCCACAGGGCGTGCGACACCAGCACCGTTAGCAAGTTGCGGTTGTAGTAATAGATTGCGCTCCAGAAAAGTCCGCACACAAAGGCGGCCATGATGAGCATAAAATTCAGCGACGGCAGATGTACCAAACTGTATATCAGAGTTGTAACGATTATCACCCACGGCGAGGCGATTTTCTTCGTCAGCTCGCTCTGCACCAGTCCGTGCCAGAAAATCTCCTCGGCAGGACCTATCACAAACAGCAGCAGCACGCCTATAATCAACTGGTTTTCACCCGTTTTCATGGCGTACACGTTGGCCACCTGTCCCTGCGCAAAATCGAACATCCGCACCGATAGGAAATTGCCCAGCCAGAACACTCCCCACAGCACCGCCGCCGAGCCAACACCGATGGCCAAATCCCTCCATAAAAAACGCATACCACTGATTATCAGCTTACCACGCATTGCCAACGCCATTACCGTAAGCACTATTGCCGCAAGGCTCATCGCAAGCCAGAAATTGATGTAGCCCGCCGTTAGTGGCGAGAACATCAAAAACCAAAGCACAAAGGCCGTAACTATCGCAATGACAAGCTTTTTCATTATTCTAACGATTCGTTATATTAGTTGTAACATCTAAAACCGCGAAAAAAAACTAAAGTTTTTTGTTTTTTAGTGTTTTTCGATGTTTTTAATCAAACAGATGGCAATCTGTTTTTTTTGTGTGTTCAAATCAATTTGTTAGCTTCGTGTGATTAGTATTCAAAAATATATGTTTCAGATGACAAATGCGGAGATTACCAACGAAATGGCGAGCAGCAGGGAGCACAGCAGCACCAGCTTGGCCGAATCGCCGTCAAGGGTGGCTATATCCTCAGGCTTTTCGCCCGCTTTCATCGTTTTGATGTTTTTCAACGCTATGGGCAACGACAGCAGCACCGCCAAAGCGGGCCACGGCAGGACCTTTGTTATAACTAACACAATTACAAACATATACGGCAGAAGCTCCAGCACTGCGTAATACACTTTGCTCGCTTTCAGGCCGATGCACATGGCAAAGGTGCGTGTGCCGGCGGCACGGTCTATCTCGCGGTCGCGGGTGTTGTTGGCGTGCAGTATGCCAACCACCTGAAAACCAACGGGACACGCCACAAGCAGCAGTGGCACGTCAACACCACCGAGCACGGCAAACGAGGTGCCGAGGGGTATCAGCACGCCGAAGATAAGGAATACGTCCAAATCGCCTAAAGCGTTGTATTTCAAAAAGGAATAAAGGAACGTCAGCACAAAGCCGGCCATGCCCACGTACAGCACTCCGAGGTTGGTGCGACACACTATCCAGATGCCGAGCGCCACGCCCACAAGTCCCAGCACGATGCCGTACCAAAGTATGGTCTTGGGCTTGAATACCCCGTTGATAATCAGCAGGTTGGTCTGTCCGATATTATTCTCGCTGTCCACCCCTTTCTTGTAGTCGAAATAGTCGCTTACAAGGTTGCCCGAGAAATGGAAAATCAATGCGCCAAGCACGCAAGCCACAGCCACGAGCCAATCCACCGAGCCGAGATTGCCGATATGTGAGAAAAAGATGTAGGCCACAGCCACCAGAGCGGGCATTGTGGAGGCCGGGAACGACCACGGACGTACCGCCAGAAACCATTGTTTTACCGTTGCCATATTACAAATCGATATTAGTTTTTCGAGTTGCAAAAATACGCAAAAAAATCGAATTGTGGATGGGATTTTTTGAACACGAATCTTGCAAACAACGGCGTTTGGTGAAAATGTCCCATAGTTGTAGAGACGCACGGCCGTGCGTCTCTACAACAACAGAATGCGTCATTATTTAAGAAATTTATACGTTTCAAAAAAAAATCGTATATTTGCAGTTCGTTTCAACGACATTAACATATAATTATATGAGAACATTTTTCGGCAAAAAAGCTACCGCCCTGCTGCTCGCGCTCTGCTTTGCAGCAACGAGTTTCGCACAATTCGAGAGCCACGCTCACTGGAATCTGAAAACCAAGACCATCTCCGACGACGAAGTGGAGTTGCAGTTCACCGCCACCCTTGACAACGGCTGGCATATCTACTCGCAGCACACCGACCCCAACGGTCCCATAGGCATCTCGTTCCAGTTCGATAACTCGAAGGACTACAAGCGTTTAAGCAACGTAAAAGAGCCCAAGGCTCACGAGGAGTTCGACGATATGTTCAAATGCACGGTACGCTCGTTCGACAAAAGCGTCACCTTCCGCCAACGTATCAAAGTGCTGACTGACAAGGATTTCAAAGTTACCGGCACCATGTCGTACCAGCTGTGCAACGACGGTAGCTGCATCCCGCCCGACGACGAGCCTTTCTCGTTCAACGTAAAAGGAGTCAAACTGCCCGACACCACCGCCGTAGCTGTTGCCGATACCACTGTAACCGACACCGTTGCCACCACTGACGAAAACACCGACACAGCGGCCGTCACCGCCGTTGCCGACACCAAATCCGACAACGAGAAAAAAGATAAAGAAAAATCCCTCTTAATCATTTTCCTTCTTGCCTTAGGCGGCGGCATTCTCACCATGTTCACCCCTTGCGTGTTCCCCATGATACCTATGACGGTGAATTTCTTTATGCACAATTCGGGAAACAAGCGTAAAGGCCGCCGTCAGGCGTGGTTCTTTGGCTTCAGCATTGTGTTTATCTTTGCTGTAATAGGAGGCGTTTTGTCTGCTCTGCTTGGTCCTGAAGAACTGAACACAATAGCCACAAACTGGATTCCCAATCTCATATTCTTTGCTATTTTCTTCGTATTTGCACTGAGTTTCTTCGGACTTTTCGAGATAAAGATGCCTGAAAAATGGATCAACGGCAGCGACAAGCAGGCCGACAAGGGCGGTTTGCTCGCACCTTTCTTCATAGCCCTAACCACAGTGCTTGTCTCCTTTAGCTGCACAGGTCCTATCATCGGTGGCGCTCTCGTCGGTCTCACTACAACAGCAGGTGCCGATGCAGAGACTGCAAACCGTTGGGTGTCGTTGCTCGTAATGCTGGGATTTGGCATCGGTTTTGCCGCACCTTTCACACTACTGGCTTTCTTTCCCCAGTTCCTCAAAAACATGAAGTCGGGCAGCTGGCTCAACACCGTCAAAGTATCGTTCGCTTTCATCGAGCTGGCCTTTGGATTGAAATTTTTGCAAATGGCCGACATAGACCGCAACTGGGGATTGCTACCCCGCGACATATACCTCGCCCTATGGATTGTCATCTTTGGATTATGGGGATTATACCTTCTTGGCAAAATACGTTTCAAAGGCGATGAAGAAATGAAACATATAGGCATTGGCCGCCTGATGCTCGCCATCCTCGACCTCGCATTTGTGGTTTATATGATTCCAGGCCTTTGGGGTGCCGAACTCAAAGCTTTGTCCGGATTAGTTCCTCCGTTTAACAGCCAGGAATTTTCCATACAAAAAGTGGTTAAAGAATTCAGCAACAACGATAAGGGAAGCCTACCCTCCGACCGCAAATATGCCGACCGTCTGTCTGAGCACACCCCTATGGGCTTTGAGGCATTCTACGACCTCGAAGAGGCCAAGGCATACGCACGCGAGCAAGGCAAGCCTGTTTTCATCGACTTTACAGGCAAAAACTGTGGCAACTGCCGTGAAATGGAACACTATATATGGCCGGAACCCAAGGTGAAGGAACTACTTACCAACGAGTTCATCATTGTTTCCCTCTTTACAGACGAAAACACCATCGACCTTCCTGAAAGCGAATGGGTTACCGATGACAGAGGCAGAACTCTCAAAACGCTTGGCCGCCGCAACGGATACCTCCAACGCAGCCAATTCAATATGAACGCACAACCTTACTACGTTGTCATCAACTCCGACGGCAAAGTGCTTACCAAAGAGAACTACAAGTACGACCGCGACGTGCAGAAATTCGTCGACTGGCTGAACGAAGGTCTCGCCAACTTCAAAAAATAAACCACATCCATCGTATTGTGGAAAAGGTTAAAAACCAACATATTACGAGCACAGGACGGCATATCCGTACAACTGCGTTACTCGCATTGTGTATATTGCTGATTTTCAAACCATTGAAAGCCCAGCAGAATTGGTACGACTACGCAGTGCCGGCTACTTTCGTAACACTTGGATTCATAGGAGTTTACAACACCACTTTGTGCGATTTCAAGGAGGACGTGAACCGCAACCTCTGCGACCTGCGCGGCGACAACTACCTCCATTTTGACGATTACGTGCAGTACCTCCCCGCAACCTATTTCGTGTTGGGCGATTACGTCGGCACTCCGTCGAAACACAACATCAACGAGCGCATTTTGCTCACCGCCACCGCCGCCATACTTACCACGGCCATTGTGCAGGGCATAAAATTCGGTGTAGGGGAGCCGCGTCCCGACACCAAAGCACACACATCCTTCCCTTCGGGGCACACCGCCACCGCCTTTATGGGCGCCACGCTGGTGTGGCACTCCTACGGTCCTGCCGTGGGCTTGGGGGCCTACACCGTGGCAGCGGGCATAGGCTTTTTGCGTATGTACAACGAGCGTCACTGGCTCAACGACGTGGTTGCCGGAGCGGGAGTGGGAATGCTTGCCGCCAACCTATCGTACCTGCTTCTGCCGTGGGAGAAAAGCTGGTTCAAGCACAAGAAATCGACAAAAGTGGAGATGTCGCTGCTGCCTTACTGCGGACAGTACTGCGAAACGGGGCTTGCGTTGAATGTAAGGTTTTAAGAATATAAAAAACGGGCGAGATCGATTACTCTATCTCACTTTTTTCTGAGCGCCGGCATGACCTTGTTCGGCGGCTTTGCGATACCATTTCTTGGCTTCAGAGCGGTTTTTGCTAACGCCATAGCCTTTGTCATAACATTGTCCAAGACTAAATTGTGCATCGGCATCGCCCTGATCTGCAGCACGTTTGAACCACAAGAATGCCTCGGCATAATTTTCCGTCACTCCTTCGCCGGCGGCATAGCATGAGCCGAGGTTGTATTGTGCAGGAGCATAGCCCTGTTCCGCCGCAAGACGATACCATTTGGCGGCTTCGGAGGGGTTTCTCGACAAGCCAACGCCCTGGTCGTAGCAAAGAGCAAGATTATATTGTGCTTTATAGTAGCCCTGTTCAGCGGCTTTTCTATACCATCTTGCCGCCTCGACATGATTTTCTTCCACGCCATCGCCGGAGTAATAGCAACGAGCTAATTCGTATTGTGCCGGGACATAATTCTTCTCTGCTGCTCTTTGGTACCATGTAACGGCTTCTTTGGTGCTATGGACAACACCTTTGCCGTTGTAGTGGCACAATCCCATCTGATATGCGGCGGCGGCATAGCCGTTTTCGTCGGATTTCATAAAGTATCTCACTGCGGTGCCATAGTTTTTGTCAACACCATTCCCCTCAAGATAGCAGATGCCGAGCATATACTGCGATTCGGCGTTACCTTGTTCGGCGGATTGGTTGAGATATTCCACCGCTTTGCCATAGTCCTTCTCTACGCCGTTACCCTCATAATAGCACAATCCAAGATAATACCGTGCTTCGACACAGCCTGCGGCTTCTGATTTCTGGAACCATTTGAAAGCCTCTTCGTAGTCTTGGGCAACGCCATTTCCATCGTAAAAACATAATCCTGTGTAATACATGGCCTTGGGATGATTCTTTTCCGATGCCTTCTGGAACCAGTTCAGAGCCTCGTAGTAATTTTGCGAAACTCCCAAACGTTTGTAATAGCACATACCAAGATAATACTGGGAACGTGAGTCACCTTGATCGGCGGCCTTGCGGAACCATTTCATGGCATCCGAATAATTGTGATAGACACCGTCGCCTTCGAAATAGGCTTTTCCAAGTATATACTGAGATTCGAGCATTCCACGTTCTGCTGCTTTACGATACCATTTCATTGCCTCGAATTTGTCAGCATTTACGCCTATGCCATGATAGAAGCAGTTGCCTAAACTATACATGGCCTCAACCATCTGCTGTTCTGCGGCACTACGATAAAGCCTGATGGCCTCATCGCCATTGCGTTTGACGCCTATCCCTTTTTCGTAACATGTTGCAAGTGTAAATTGTGCAATGCCATAGCCCTTGTCGGCGGCCTTGCGGTACAAACTCACAGCTTCGTTATAATTGCCTTTGGCAAATTCTTCGTTACCAGCTTTATACCAAACATCTGACTTACAGTCATCTATAAGTTTTTCGACTGCATAATCAGATATATTTGTTCTTTGCACGTAAGAATTGTAGACAGCACGGGCATTGTCGCAGTCCCCGTTAGCCACAAGTTCCTTAATACGTTTAAAATCATCAACTTGAGCCAACAATGCATTGGCAAAAACTAGTGCAATAAACGTTGTTACTATCTGTTTCATCAGAATGATTTTTTTATTCACAAAATAACTTTAACGTACTTTTTCCGTTTTTGGTTCTAATATTTGAGTATTTTTCGATAAAATCAACAGAATATTATATCGGAAAGTGCTGTATCTGTTAGTTTTTCATTGATTTTTTCGACAAGCGATTCTTTCCGCATCGACATCTCCTGCCTCAGCGCCGCCGACGTCAGCTGCACACGAAGCACTCCATTTCGGAAACTTGCCGTGCGTGTCAATTTAAAAATAAGTTCTCCAACCACGTCGTTGTATGCTGTAATGACTTCCTTTTCAGCGAAAGCATCGGCAACATCCACCCGATTGTAAATGGTTTTCAGCAAATCCTGAAGTGTGTATTCGTGCGGTCCTTTCATTGTTTCTCGATTTTGTCGTCCTTAACGGTGAAAATGGCGTGTTCTATGTCGGTGTTTTCGAATATGGACTCCACCCTACCCTGCTGGGTGTCGGTGAGGAACACCTGTCCGAAATGGTCGCTGCCCACAAGGTACACCAGCTGCCGCACACGCTCCATGTCGAGTTTGTCGAACACATCGTCGAGCAGGAGTATGGGCTTGATGTTGCGCACGGAGGCAATGTATTCGAACTGAGCGAGTTTCAGCGCCAACACGAAGGTTTTTTGCTGTCCCTGCGAACCGAATTTCTTTATCGGCATGGACTCGTGGATATGGAAAAGCAGGTCGTCTTTGTGGGGACCCACGGTGGTATATTGCGTGTAGGCGTCTTTCTGCCACGCCTCGGTGAGCATCTGCGCGAAGTCTTTGCCTTCGAGCTGCGACTCGTAGGTGAGGTGGACTTTCTCGGCTGCGGGCGAAATCATAGCGAAATAGCGTTGGAAAATTGTCTCGAACTCCGCCACAAAGGCCTTGCGACGCTCGTGCACGGGCTGTCCGAAACGCACCATCTGCTCGTCCCACAGCCTCAGCTGGTCCTCCTCGAAATAGCGGTTTTCGAAGAACTGTTTCAGCAGACTGTTGCGCTGCTCCAGAACTTTCTGGTATTTAAGCAGTTGGTCGAGATACTGACGATCGGTCTGGGAGATGATGCCGTCGATGAACTTGCGACGCATGTCGCTTCCCTCGTTGATAAGCTCCTGATCGTAAGGCGAAATCATTACCAGAGGTATCTTGCCAATGTGGTCGGCAAAACGGGTGTAGGCTTTCTTGTTGAATTTCATCTGCTTGGCCGTGCCACGTTTCAGCACGCACGACACCAGTTGCTCGTTGTCGGAGTCGGGGAAGATGTAACTTCCGTGGATGGCAAAGAAAGGTTCGTCGTATTTAATATTTTGATTGTCAACGGAATTGAAGTAGCTCTTGCAAAACGAGAGGTAGTAGATGGCGTCGAGCAGGTTGGTCTTGCCAACGCCGTTGTTGCCCACAAAACAGTTTATCTTGTGCGAAAACTCCACCTCCACATCGGAGTAGTTCTTGAAATTGGCAAGTTTTATACTCTTCAAATACATCGTTTACAAGTTTTTATCTATCCATGTTGCGACTTTCTCCATCAGCCAGCGCGGTGTGGAGGTGGCTCCCGTTATGCCTATACGCTCCACGCCTGCGAAACTCTCTTTCTTAAGCTCCGACAGTCCGGAGATAAGCAACGTATTGCCTTTCACCTGCTTGCAGTGCTCGTAAAGGTATTTGCCGTTGGAGCTGTTCTGTCCCGACACAAACACCACTATGTCCACCGAGGCGGCGAAATCGGTCAGTTCCTTGATCCGGTTCGAAACACGTCCGCATATAGTATTGAACGCCAATACATTGTCGTTACCAAGCGAGGCACAGCGTTGTTTCACGGTTTCTATCAGATGCTCGTACTGCTCTTTGTTTTGCGTGGTTTGGGAGTAGATTCGCATCGGTTTGGCAAAGTCAATCTGCTCAATATCAAGCATATCGCTGATAACAATGGCGGTATTGTCGGTCTGTCCGTTCAACCCGATGACTTCGGCGTGACCTTTCTTCCCAAAGATAACCACCTGACCGCCAATGCTTTTCATTTCCTCATAGCCTTTGCGGATTTTCTTCTGCAAGGCAAGCACTATGGGGCAGGTGGCATCGACAAGCTGGATGTTGTTGCGCTCGGCAAGCTGGTAGGTGGAGGGAGGCTCGCCGTGGGCACGGATAAGCACCTTGGTATCATGCAGTTGCGCAAAACGCTCGTATGTGATCACCTCCAAGCCCTTGGCCGACAGACGTTCCACCTCCTCGTTGTTGTGGACGATATCGCCTAAGCAGTAAAGCCTCTCCGAGCTGTGCAGATGGTTTTCGGCAGCTTGTATGGCCGCCACAACCCCTGAGCAGAACCCAGCCTTTTCGTCGACAACAACTTCCATGATATCAGAACTTTAACAAACTATTCTATTCCGACTTCTTTCTTTATTTCGGGATAGATCTGTGTGTCGAAAATCTCCATAAATTTCTGTGCGGAGTATTTCTTGTAGTTGTCGTTTACAAAGAAACACAGCATCTTTATCATGTCATCGGGACCTTGATAGCCCGAAGACAACTGCACAAGTTTCATGTTCTCGTCGAAAATGGCAAGGGAGGGATAGCCTATCTGCTTGCCCAAAATGGCTGTTGTGAAACTGTGAGGTGTGTTTCTTTTTGTGCTTCCGGCAAACTCATGTCCGTTCCATTTGAAAGCGTCTTTGCTCTCGGCATCGAAATGCACGGAAAGAAAGTAATGGTTCAAAATGGCGGCCACCACGGGATTAGCGTAGGTGTCTCTGTCCATGCGTTTGCACCATCCGCACCAACTAGTGGAAAAATCCACAAGAAACATTTTTGTGTTGCCTTTAAGTTCTGTAGCTCCGACATTTTCTATCGGCTGCCATTGCACTTGGGCGTTGCCCGACAGCGAAAACATCGTTGCCACGGCAAAAGTCGCTAAAAGAAGCATTTTTTTCATATCAGTTAATTTATTTGTTTTCAATAATTTAATTCTTTTTTCCCGGCCAACAGTCCGCAGGCCGCCATTATGTCCTCGCCCCGCGAGGCGCGGATAGTACAGATGATTCCGTTGTTGCTCAGGTAGTCGCGGAAAGTGTTCATTGTATTGGCGTCGGGACTGGCAAAGGGCGTGTCGGGCGAAGCGTGGAAACGTATCAGGTTAACACGGCAGTGCAGTCCTCGAAGTAGCTCCGACAACTTGCGGGCGTGCAGCAGGTCGTCGTTCAGACCACGGAACATGATGTACTCAAACGACAGCCGCCGTTGTCCCGACCAGTCGTATTTCCGCAGCAGACGCACTATCTCGCTGTGCGCGAAGGAGTTCTGTATAGGCATCAGTTTGGCACGCTCGTCGCCGTAGGGCGAATGCAGGCTCACCGCCAGATGACACTGGCTCTGCTCCACGAAATCCCTGATGCGAGGCAGAAGTCCCACGGTGGAGACGGTGATGCGCCGCGGACTCATGGCAAAGCCCCAGTCGGAGGTAAGTATCTGCGTGGCTTTCAGCACATTATCGTAGTTGTCGAAAGGCTCGCCCATACCCATAAACACTATGTTGGTAAGGTCGTCGGTCTCGTCGATGCCAACTATCTGGTTTACAATATCTCCAGCCGACAGATGTCCGTGGAAACCCTGTTTGCCAGTTACGCAGAACTTGCAACCCATCTTGCAGCCCACCTGCGACGAAACGCATATCGTACCACGCTCTTTGTCAGGGATATACACCGACTCCACATATTTTCCGCCCTCTACGGGGAAAAGATATTTCTTGGTGCCGTCGGTGGAGACCATGCAGTCGGCGGGCTGAGTACGGCCAACAGTGTGGTTTTCCGACAGTTGCGCACGTGCTTTCAAAGACAGGTTGGTCATCTCGTCGATGCTGAGCACACGCTTTTTATACAGCCAGTCGCAAATCTGCTTGGCGGCAAATTTGGGCAGACCGTTTTCAGCACACAGCTGCTGCAGCTCTTCGAGGGTTTGACCGAACAAGAACATGTCTTAAAGTTGAATTGTTTAGTTGTTTAATTGTTGAATTGACCTTTGACCTTAGACAACTATATATTTTTCAGTATTTCAATTACATGGCGCCAGAATTTCTCCACGGTGGCTATCTCCAGACGTTCGTCGGGGGAGTGCACTCCGCGCAATGTCGGACCGAAGGAGATCATGTCCATACCCTCGTATTTCTCGCCGATAAGTCCGCACTCCAGTCCGGCGTGGATGGCGCGGATGGTGGGTTCTTCGTTGAACAGACGGCGATAGGCGTCGGCAGCCACTTTCAGTACTTTGCTGTCGGGGTTGGGAGTCCAGCCCGGATAGCCGTCGCTGTGTGTCACCTTGGCACCGATAAGACGGAACGTAGCCTCGATTTTCGATGCGGCGGCATGCTTGGCACTCTCCACCGAGCTACGCTGGCTGGTGCAGATGTGAATCTTGCTGTCGTCCATCTTAACGGAAGCGAGGTTGGTGGAAGTCTCCACAAAGTTGGGTATCTCTCGCGACATTGCCAGAACGCCGTGGGCGCAGGCGTAGAGTGCGTTGAGCAGGTTGTCTTGCGAAGCCTTGTCCATCAGCGACTTAGGCATCTCTGTCTTTTCGGCAGTAACGTGCAGGTCGGGCTCGGTGGAGCGGAACTCGTAACGCACGGCCTTTTCGAACTCTGCCACAGTGTGTTGCAGTTTCTCAGCGTTGGCCGAAGGCACCGTCACCACTGCCGAAGCCTCACGGGCGATGGCGTTGCGCAGGTTGCCGCCGTCCATGGTAGAGAGACGCAGTCCCAGTTCTTCGGACATCGCCCACAACACACGGGTTATCAGTTTGTTGGCACAGCCAAGACCTTTGTTGATATCGTCGCCAGAATGGCCGCCCTTCAGTCCCGACACTTTCACCACAAAAGCCTGAGTGTCAGCATTTACGGCTTCGGTCTTGTAGTCTATTACCATCACGGTGTCGATACCGCCGGCACAGCCCACGCAGATCTCGCCGAGGTCCTCGTCGTCGAGGTTGAGGAGAATGCGACTCTTGAGCCAGTCGTTTTTCAGTGCGGAGGCACCTGTGAGGCCAGTTTCTTCGTCAACGGTGAAGAGGCATTCCAGCGGACCATGCTCGATGTCGGTGGAGTCGAGGATTGCCAAAGCCGTAGCCACGCCAATGCCGTCGTCGGCGCCAAGGGTGGTGCCGTCGGCATGGAGCCATTCGCCTTTCAGCACTGGAACGATGGCATCTTTCTGGAAATCAAAGTCTTTGTCGTTATTTTTTTCGCACACCATATCGATATGACTTTGCAGGCACACCCACGGACGGTTTTCGTTGCCCTTGGTGGCAGGCTTGCGGATAAGCACGTTGCCGACATTGTCGGTAAGGGTCTCAAATCCTTTGTTAACGCCGTATTCGATAAGGTAGCGTGTTATTTTTTCCTCGTGTTTGGAGGGACGCGGAATCTGGAGTATGTCGTTGAAAAAACGCCATACGGCAGCCGGCTGAAGGTTTTCTAAAGCTTTGTACATAAGGCAGTTAGTTTGTTTATTATTGTTATACAACACGATTTTACGGAGAATCGTGCTTTGTCATTCCCTAACTCTGTCGAGATTCACATTTCCCGAACGGTCGGGCAGTGGTGTCTCCAATTTCAGAAGCGAAGCATCGGCTTGGTAATTAAAACTGTAGGTCAGATTTTCGTGCTCCACGTCGTTTACCGAGAGCTTGCCAAGGACAGCCCAGCCGTGATTGCCTTCCTGCTCGTTGTAGGTGTAGGTTCCACGCAGAGTGACGTCGCCGCTCGAGGCATAATCTTCCTCGCCTTCGGCATCGGGCCAGTTCCAAGCGCATTTGTACTCGACGTTGTTGCCAGAGCCGAAAGTTACGGTATGCTCGTCGAAACCGCCATTGCGGGTGTACTTGTAATAGTATTTCAAGCCCGTAAGCTTGGTGGTTTGTTCATTGCCGTTGCCGTTGTTGTTGTTATTATTGGTGCTTGCGCTGCTGCTATTGTCCTTGTCGCAGGAACTCATCGCCACAGCGAAAACGGCGGCAAAAAGAATTGAAAGAACTTTTTTCATAACAATGCCTTTCTTATTTGTTTTTGACTTATTTTTTCTTCAGTGTCAGCGTTTTACCATCGAAAGTGAGGGACATCTCGTCGCCGTTGATGGCGAATTCAGCTTTGCCCATCGGCTTGTCGTTGTTCTGGTCTTTCAAATCGGCCGAGCCTTTGCCTGTGGCCTCGTCGAAAGTGTAGGAGCCGAATGCGCTGGTGTATTTGGCGGGCTCGCAAGTGTGGTCGGACACTTGGTAGAAGCAGTTGGTCTGCTTGAAATTGAGGCTATAAGTGGTGTACTTGCCCGTTGTCTCGCCATCGGTGAATTCCCAATTTGTTCTGTAAAGGACATTGTCCTGTTTTTGGGTAGAAACATCGGCGGCCGGAGTTTCAGCTACCTGAGCGTTGTCGTTTTCTGTTGCTTCGGTGTTGTTGTTGCCACCGCAAGATGCCATTGCAGTTACGAAAGCCACGGCTGTAAGAATTAAAAATGCTTTTTTCATTTTGATTATTGTTTTAAGTTATTAATTAACGGATTTCTAATAAATTACTTAACCATCAAGGTTACTACTTTCTTGAAAGTCTGTTTGTTGCCTTTGGTGTCGAACACCTCCATGTAAACCACGTAGTTGCCGACTTGACAGCGGGCTTTGGCCTCGTTGGTACCGTCCCACGAGAAAACGCCGTGACAGCCGAGGATGGCGTTGCGCTCCAAGCGGCGCACAAGACGGCCTTGGGCGTCGTAGATAAACACATTGGCGGTGTAGTCGCAGTTGTCGAAACGGTACGAAATATTAGTTACATCGTTGTAGCCGTCGGCGTCGGGCGAGAAAAGCGTGGGTTCCACGGTGATGTCGCCTTCGTTGTAGAGGAAGTCGTAACTCTGTGAGTTCTTGTAGGTTGGAGTGCCATAGCCGGCCGATTTGGCGGCGGAGTGCCAGTTGCTCTCGTTCTGTGTGCCGAGGTCGAACGAACGACGCTCCAGCGACACGCCTTTCACGTTGTTCAAAAAGGTGTTGTGCATCTTCTCCGTGTAGTCGAAACGGTCGATTATAGTGCTGTCTTTCAGTGCGATAATCACCGTTCCCTCGCCGTTGGCGAAGGTCGGCAATGCGTTGAGGGGATAAATCACCTTTTCGGGACTCATCACGGTGTAATGTCTGCTCAATGCGGTGTCGCGGGTTACCACGCAGTAGTCGTGCGGGGCAATCACGGCGGTGTCGGAGATACGGCAGGCGGTTTTCAGACGGTTGTTGTTGTCGTCCCAAGTGGCTAAGATAATGTTACCCAGCGGGATAGCACGTTCCGATTTGTTATAAATCTCCACATAGTCCTCGCCACCGACCTGAGGATTGAAAAGTATCTCGTTAATAATAAGATTGTTATAGGTAGTATCTAACACAAATGTCAAATCGGTGGGAGCCACCATGTTTGCCGAAAGGTCGTACACATTTTCCACGTGCAGTGTGTAGGAAACGAGCTCCTGCCAAGCCTGCGCGAAGGTGAGCAGTACCGAATTCCTGCCATATTCCACCTCGGTGGGATTAACGCCCGAAATGCTGTAATTGGCTGTATTCAAAGCAGTAATGCTGTCCATCACCTCGCTAAAACGCACTTTCACGGTGTTCACGCTACGGGCCGCAGCCTCTGTTGCAACGGGAGCCTGATAGTCGTCGGCATGGAGCTTGATTGGGGCTGTCTGGCAAGGCGACATGGCGTTGCCGGCAATATCCTTCACATTGCACACCTTGAACTGGTGCAACATATTGGGAATCAGACGAGAATAGTTAAATCGCACCTGATTTTCGCCAATCAGCGTGCCGTTGAAAAGGGGGCTCTGCTCGACCTGCGGCAAGGTAGTGATGTGGTAGTTGTTGGCATTCACAGCAGTGGCAGAATCCACTGGTTCATTGAAAGTTACAAGGACAAAGTCGTTATTGTCGTTACCCGACTCCACCACGGCGGTACGCACGGCAGGAGGCACGGTGTCGGGCACGAGGGCGCGCAGGTTGATGTTGTCCAGATAGAAACGGTTGTAATAGGAAGCTGAGTAGGTGAATTTTACGCCGAAAAAGCCGTTGCCAGCCCAGTTTATCGCCGAAGAGATGGCGTGGGTTGTGAAAACGGTGTCGGCACGGAGGAAAGTTGTGCCGCCGTTGTTGTAAACCTGCATCTGCATTGTGATTACGTTGGCGGGACTTTTGGTGACGGAGAATTTGAGAATCTCGTAATCCACGGCGGTGTCGGTGGAAAGGACTGCCGTCGAAACACCAGCCACACGCTCGTAAAGTATTGCCTTGTCGGAATTTGGGTCGAACGCGAGGTAGAAAGCGTTGGACGAATTGGCGATGTTGGCACTGTCGCCCCAGAGGTAAACCACGGCATTGTTAGCTGTGGTGGGGTCTGCTGTCTTCACCTCAAAATCGAACTGGAGCGGATAGGCGAGGTCGCCAGGCAGAAAGGCGTATGGCACAGCCACATACGACGAAAGTTCGGTGGTCCGTGCCGGAATCTGCAACCGTCCCGTGGAGGTGCCGAAATTGGCGGTATCGCCTACCCAACCGGGGTACGGCCAAGCGGGCGAGGAAAAATCTTCGTACAACTGCGCCTGCAAATTGCTAGGGAGCATCGACAAAATCATTACACAAAAAGCTATAACACAACTTTTTGCACTCATCCTTGAATATATTTTCATACCTCTAAATCACTTATATAATAAACTGCAAATTTACGACTTTTTTTCCAAAAATGCAAATAAGATTACGCAAATGCACAAAAAAAAATAATCCACTACAATCGAAAAAAATTGAGTAATTTTGCAAAACCGAAACGACAATACAAAAACAGCATGCAAGCACCGAAAGACATTGCTATTGAAGACTTTAACTATCCCCTACCCGACGAACGGATAGCCAAATTCCCCATCGAGAAACGCGACGAGTCGAAACTGCTGACCTGCATAGGCGGCGAAATCGGCGAGAGGGTGTTCAAAGAAATTCCCGATATCCTGCCCGCCGACACTCTGCTTATCTTCAACAATACCAAGGTGATACACGCACGACTGTTTTTCAGCAAGGAGACGGGGGCTTTGATAGAGATTTTCTGTCTGGAACCTCACCGGATGGCCATCTCCACCGCCTTCGAGCAACGCAGCCACTGCTCGTGGCTATGCTTTGTGGGCAACAATAAGAAATGGAAAAACGGTGTGATTTCCAGAGAGTTGGACATCGACGGACAGGCCATCACCCTCACCGCCACACGCCGCGAGGCCTACACCAACGCCTGGGTGGTGGATTTCGACTGGACGGGCGGATTCTCCTTCGCGGAAATCATCGAGCAGGCAGGAGTCATCCCCCTCCCACCCTACCTGCACCGCGACGCCGTGGCCAGCGACAACGAGCGTTACCAGACCATCTACGCACAATGTCAGGGCTCCGTGGCGGCACCCACGGCCGGACTGCATTTTACGCAGGAAGTTTTCAACAACCTGAATACCAAAGGTATAGCCACCGAGTTTATCACCCTGCACGTGGGTGCGGGAACTTTCAAACCGGTAAGCAGCGACACCATCGGCGAACACATAATGCACGTTGAAAAGATAGTGATTTCGCTCAAAAACCTAGAAAGTATAGCCAGCCAATGCGACAAATTTATAATACCCGTCGGCACTACCACCGTAAGAACCTTGGAATCAGTGTATTGGTTTGGCGTAAAACTGCAACTCAACCCCTACCTCGAAGCCATGCACCTCGGACAGTGGGAGAGTTACGAGCTTGAGGAACAGGCCATTGACAAACGACAGGCTTTCGAAAATGTGCTGGCGTTTATGAAAAAGCACGGCTTGGAGGTGCTCGAAGGCGACACCCAGATGATTATCGCACCAGGGTATAAATTCCACGTAATCAACGGAATAATAACGAATTTCCACCAGCCGCAGAGCACCCTGCTGCTGCTTGTCTCGGCTATTGTTGGAAATCGTTGGAAAGACTGCTACCGCTACGCCCTCGACCACGGATTCCGTTTCCTCAGCTACGGCGACAGCTGTCTATTTATCCCCTAATAAACAATACGTTAGAAAAATCTACTCTCTGTAATACACCCTTTTCACCCTGTGTGAAATGGAGGTGAGAATTTCGTAGGTAATAGTGCCGGAGTCAGCGGCAATTTCCTGCAATAGTTTGGCATCGCCGAACAAGACAACCTCATCGGTTTCAGCGCATTGCACATCGGTAACATCGATAAAGCACATATCCATGCAGATTACTCCGATAATCGGCGCCACTTGGCCGTTTATCACCACTTTGCCGTTTCCGTTGCCCAGTCGGCGGTTGAGACCGTCGGCGTAACCTATTGGTATTATGGCAATTCGCGAGGGACGCTGTGCCACCCAGCGGCAGTTGTAGCCAACGGAGTCGCCCTCGGGGATGTCCTTTATCTGCGAGATTCGGGTTTTCAGGCGGCTCACGGCGGTGAGGTGTTTCTGCACCTCGGGCTCGGGCGAGATGCCGTAAAGTCCGATGCCCAGACGCACCATGTCCATATCGGCCTCGGGGAAACGTGTGATGCCCGACGAATTGAGGATATGACAGCAGATTTTCTCGTTGCCGAGCAGCTCTTTCAGCCGTCCGCTCCACAGGCGGAAGTTGCTTATCTGACGGCGGGTGAAGTCGTCCATCTCGGGGTCTTCGCTGCAGGCGAGGTGCGAGAAAATGGACTTCACTTCCACCACATCGCGCAACTCGTTGAGTCTCTGCGCTAAACGTTCGATATCCTTCTCCATAAAGCCGAGACGGTGCATTCCCGTATCGAACTCAATATGAATGGGATACGGCTCGTGGTTGTAGCAGTGCGAAGTCTCGGAAAAGAGGTCGAGGATGCGTAGACTGTAAATGTCTGGCTCCAAGCGGTTTTTGATGATGCTCTCGAAGCTCTCCTCTTCGGGATTCATCACCATAATGGGCAGGGTGATGCCGTTTTGGCGGAGGTCCACACCCTCGTCGGTATAGGCCACCGTGAGATAGTCCACATTGTTGGTTTGCAGTGCGTTGGCAATCTCAACACTGCCGGCTCCGTAGGAGAAAGCCTTGACCATGGCCATCAGCTTGGTGTTGGGACTGATACGCGAACGGAAATAGTTGAGGTTGCGGATAAGAGCGTCGAGGTTCACCTCCATAATGGTTTCGTGCGACTTGCGCTGGAGCAGCTTGGCAATCTTCTCGAAATGGAACACACGTGCGCCTTTCAGCAGAATTGTCTCGTCTTGGAAGTTGGAAAACAAGTAGTTGGCGATGAAATCCTCGGTATCGCGGAAGAAAACGCTGTTTTTGTCGAATTTGTCGGCGTTGCGCGAAAGTGCCTCGCCAATGCCGATGAACTTGGCCACACCGCGTTGCTTAACCAGCTGTGCCACTGTGGAATACAACTCCGTCTCGGGCAATCCCGACTGCATTATGTCCGACAGAATCAAAGTCTTTTTCTTGTGCTGCCGTTCCTGACGCAGAAAGTCGAGGGCTATCGTCAACGAATTGATATCCAGACTATAAGCATCGTCAACCAGCTGACAGCCGTTGATGCCGTCCTTCACTTCGAGGCGCATGGCCACGGGCAGCAGATGCTCGGTTTTGCGTTGGATATCGGCCACAGCCCAGCCCAAGTAGAGCATCAGCGTGATGCAGTGCATGGCGTTCTGCACCGAGCCGTTGTCGGAAAAAGGAATGCTGGTTGCGAATTGATTGCCCTTGTAACTTATTGTAAACGTGGTGTTATGCTCCGTCGTTTCGGTATTGAGCAGTCGCACCGACGCTTTCTCCGACCTGCCCCACGTAAAACGCTTCAGGGAGCGGAATTCCTCGTTGTTTTCGAGGGTGTCGATGATGTCGGCGTGGTCCTCGCAGCACACAAGCACGTCGCAATCGGCGAAGAGACGCAGTTTTTCGGCAATCTTCGCCTGAAGGCTGGGGAAATTCTCGTTGTGCGCCTGTCCGATATTTGTCAGCACGCCGATGGTTGGACGCATAACATCCTGCAGGCGAGACATTTCACCAGGTTGGGAGATGCCCGCCTCGAACACCGCAAGGTCGTTTTCGGGACTCATCTGCCAAACGGAGAGCGGCACGCCAATCTGCGAGTTGTAGCTTTTGGGGCTCGACACGATGTTATGTTCTTCCGAGAGCAGCTGCACAATCCAGTCCTTGACCACGGTTTTGCCGTTGCTGCCCGTTATTCCCACCACGGGAATGCGGTACTGCTGGCGACGGCTCTTGGCCAAAGTCTGCAAAGCGGCCACCACATCGCTGACTACCAGCACGTTGGCACCTTCGAGAGCGGCAATGCGATTAGCGAAAGCCTCACCCTCGCTGGCGGGAAGCACAAAGCTGCGCACCCCTTTGCCGTAAAGTTCGTCAACATAACGGCAACCCGAGTTGCGTTTGGTGGGGATGGCGAAAAACAGGGTGGTGTCGGGACGCGAGAGGGAACGGCTGTCGGTGAGCAAGGTGGTTATTTCCGCATTTTTGTCGGCAATGCTGACCGACAAAGGCGCAAGAGTCCGGCTGATGGTTTCGATGGTGTAGGCAGTCATTTTTTCGGCGTTATTTGGTCAAAATGGTTTGGTATAACTATTGTTTGGATCGTAGTTGTCGTCGAAGAAATTGTCGGTGTCCGACTCGTCGCGTTTCTGCAGAAGTAAGTCCATCACATCATTGTCGAGAAGCATCTCGTTGTCGTACTTTCGGAGCATATCTTCAAGAAAAGTGGGGTCGATGTCCATATTGTTGAGCAAGAGCAATGCCTCGTTTTTGCGGTTGGTGTTGAAGTACGCTACGGAGAGCGGTATATACAAATCGTCGTTGTCGGGCAGGTTTTTCTCGACTTCGGACACAACAGCGACGACATCGTCGAAACGCTTTTGCTGAACGAGAAAACCGAGGTAAATCAAGCAGGGATAGATGCAGTTTGGGAACTTTTTGATAAGGAAGGTAAACATCTGCTCGAAACGCTCGGCGTCACGGAACTCGTATTTGTAAAGAATTTCCAAATCGTTGTACGACAATGGGTTGTAAGGGCTTATCGCCACGCTCTCCACCAGCAGTTTCTCGGCGGAAACGGGGTCGCTCATACGCATATAGCAGTTGGCTAACTTGTTGCGTGTGAGATATTTGTTATAATCGTCGTCGGAATGAGATTCGTCGAGGTATTTAAGTGCCGAGCGGTAATACGGGGCCGCAACGGAATATTGGTGCTTGCGGAAATAAGATTCGCCAAGCTGCACGTTGATGTGATACTGTTCCTTTTCCTGAACATTGTTGAGAGCCTCGTAAAGCACTTTTCTATCGTTAGTTATCTGGAATTTAGTAAGATACGCCGCCGTACACTGGGCATTTATGGCAAGGGCATACTCGCAGTCTTCGAGGGCTTCGTCGTCGTGTTCAAGGTCGTAATGGGCCATGGCCATATACGCCCAAGCGCTGCTGGAATAAGGGTTTTTCTCAAGGAAGGCTTCGTAAAAACGTATGGCTTCGTAAAGTTTGGGCAGATTCAGGAAATCGTCGTTGACGCAGCCCAGCAGTTCATCGTCGTCGTCGGATTTCAGGGCGATACGTTTTTTGAAATATTGGAAAGCCTCCTCCACCTTGCAGTTCACAAGGCATTGGTGAATAATAAGGTCGTAGATTTCTATGTCGTTGGGGTCAATTTCAATGATACGTTTCAGGTAGGCCAAGCCTTTTTCCAACCTGTTGCTTACAAGACAGCAGTCAGCGAGGCCCAAGAGAACCCCGACATGGTCGGGCTCCACCTGCTCGAGGTACGTGAGGATATTCTTGGCACTATCTGTATTGCCCTGCATGAAATAGATATGGGCGCGCTGCACTTTGATGTCTGTACTGTCGGGATAAATACTTTCGGCGACACTCACCGCCTGACACAGTTTGCTGTCGTGGGCGAAAAGAAAGGGATCGTCGGTGCCGAGATAAAAGTCGATGATGTCGAGAAAATCGTCCAAATCGCGATATACGCCGGGATTCTTCTCAAAATCCAGCACCAGCCTTTTTGTCCTTTTGTTCGTTTTTTCGAATCGACGGTCGTCCATAACGGCGTATAAATCATTAGTCAAACAGGGAAACACGGCATGCGTTTTCCTTTTGCAAAAATACATCATTTCAAAATGGAAATAATGACGCTAACAAAATAATTATCAACATAAAAAAGATACTAACTCGACAATCGCAATGGACGGAAAACGTAAATATTTGATTTCATTATTGTTGCGAATTATTTAAACACGCCACAGGCCATAGGGACGTTTCGCAGAACGTCTCTACGACGGGCATTTTAAAATCAGAAGTGCAAATTACAATTCCTTTTTCGCATTGTCCACCATAAAATGCAGACGGTTGAAGACGTTGGCGTCGGAGGTGCTGCTGTCGAAATCGAGGAACAGCAGGTTCATCTTGGGATAGAGGCTCTTCACACGTTTCTCCACTCCCTTGGAAATCACGTGGTTGGCGATACATCCGAAGGGTTGCAGACTCACCACGTTGTTCACTCCGCTTTCGGCGAAACTAGCAAGCTCGGCGGGTATCAGCCAGCCCTCGCCGAAATTGGCCGACATGTTGATGATTTGCGAAGCCAGCTTGGCATCGTGGAAAATATCGGCAAACGGCCTGTAGTACGGGAACTCCGCCCCCACTTTGTCGAACTTGCGCACCACCATACGCAGCACCTTGTAGATGGCGTCGGTGACAATCAGTGGCACGCTCTCCTCCTTGATATGGTGTTCGCGGTTTATGTGCTTGTTAACGAAGCTGTTGACAAAGAAATTGTACATCGACGGAGCGATAACCTCCACGCCCTGCTCCGAAAGCCATTCCAGCACGTTCTTGTGACTGAACGAGTTGTATTTGACGTAAATCTCGCCCACCACGCCCATCACGGGAGCCTTCACGTCGGGCAGGATGATGGTCTTGAACTCGGCTATGGCCTCGCGGAAGAGCTTCAACAACGCCTTGCCGTCGCGTTTCTCCACAAAGGGCAGCGCTTTTTCTATATATTTGTATCTCAACGTCTTGGCCAGACCTTTCTCCTTCTCCCTCACCACGGAGGCAAAATAGAGTCGCGAGATGCAGTCGGCGTAGAGCAACGCATACACGGTGATTGAGATATTGCCTTTGAGTTTCAGCTGGAAGCCGGGTTGTTCGTTGAAAAGGTCGTTGCCGAAAGCCACAGAGATGACGGGCACGTTGTATCCGGCAGAAATCAGTGCGTCCTTGATAAGGGCGATGTAGTTGGTGGCGCGGCACTGTCCGCCCGTCTGTGTCATTGCCACGGCGATGTCGTCGAGGTTGTATTTTCCGCTTTTCAGCGCTTTGATGATGCTTCCAATGACGATGGTGGCGGGATAGCACACCTCGTTGTTGGAGTATTTGAGGCCCGTTTCGGCGGCTTCCATGTCGCCCATAGGCAGGTTGACGAGATTGTAGCCCATCAGTCCGAAGATGGCGGGCAGGAACTCGGAATAGCCTTCGGCGAAATAGGGCGCGAGCAACGTGCGGTGACGCTCCTGCTCGGTGAACAGAGGCAGTTTCACGGGGGGCTTGTGCTCCGACTGCTTGTGGCTGAAACGCAGGCTCTCCACAAGGGAGCGTATGCGCAAACGCAACGAGCCGATGTTGTTCACGTCGTCGATTTTGAGCAGGGTGAGACTCTTGCCGCTACGTTTCAAAACGTCGCTGATTTCGTCGATAATGAAAGCGTCGGGACCGCAACCAAAGGATGTAAGTTGCACGAAATGAATATTTTCGGGCGTTTCGGCCACATATTTGGCGGCTTTGAACACTCGGTTGGGGTAAGCCCATTGCGAGATGGCGTTGACTTCGCCAAAAACGTCGTCGCCGCTGAGCAGGGTGATATTCTCGGTAATCACATCGATACCCATGTCGGTGATGCTGTCGGAGATTTTGTGCTGTATCAGCGGGTCGATGTGGTAAGGCCTACCGGCGAGCATTATCACCATACGGTTCTCTTTCTTGGCCTGTTCCACTATGTGACGGTTCTGCTCGGCAAGTGTAACCACGTAGCGGTGCTGTTCGGCCAGAGCTGCTTCGAAAGCCTCGGCAGCGGTTTTCTTACTGATTCCCAACGAGGTAAGATACTCCACGCACGACTTTTTCAGCAGTTTGTTGTTGTTGAACGAAGTGGTGGGGTTGTCCACAGGTATACCGTAGTTCTTGAGCGGGTCTATGGAGCTGATTATCACGTCGGAATAACCGGCCACCACAGGACAGTTGTAGCTGTTGCTCGAACGTTGGTCCTCCTTGCTCTCGAAAATGGCATAGGGATAGAGGATGCGGTCCACCTTGCGCTCGATGAGGTCCATGATATGGCCGTGCATCAGTTTGGCGGGGAAACAGATATTGTCGGACATTATTGAGTGTATGCCCTTTTCGTAAAGCTTATTGGTAGAAGGCCGCGAGAGAACGGGCTGTATATTGCAGTATGTCAAAAGTTTGTGCCAGAAAGGATAGTTCTCGTACATGCCCAGTCCGCGCGGGATGCCTATCTGCATGATAGGATTCTTAACCTTCGGACGGTCGAAAAGCATGCGGTAGCGCTCGTGGTGCTGGTTGATGCCCTTGCGGGTGCCTTCAGTCTTGTTGGAATAGATCTTTTCGCAGTTGTTGCCCGAATAGAACTTGTTGCCGTTGGCAAATTCGAAAGTCTTGACGGTGCACTTGTTCTCGCAGCCCGGACACACCTCGAAATGCGACGTGTATTCGCGCGATTCCACCAGCTGGTCGAGGTTGATGGCCTTGTTGCTGTCGGAGTAGTTCTGCAACGAATAGAGAGCCGCGCCGTAAGCGCCCATCAATTCGGGGATGTCGGAATAGGCCACACGCACACCCGTCTGCAGCTCCAAGGCACGCACTATGGAGAGGTTGCGGAAAGTGCCGCCCTGCACCACGATATTGTTGCCAAGCTCTTTTATATCTTTGAGTTTCAATACTTTGAAAAGACAGTTCTTCACTACCGAGTAGGAGAAGCCTGCCGCAATGTCGTCGACGCTGGCGCCTTCGCGCATAGCCTGTTTCACCTTGGAATTCATAAACACGGTGCAACGGGTGCCGAGGTCGCATGGATTTTTGGCAAAACACGACATCTGGGCGAACTCCGCCACCGGATAGTTAAGCATGTTGGCGAAATTCTCGATGAACGAGCCGCATCCCGACGAGCATGCCTCGTTGATTTCCAGACGTTTGATAACGCCGTTTTCGATAAATACGGCTTTCATGTCCTGACCGCCGATGTCGAGGATAAAACTCACGTCGGGCATTATCTTGCGGGCGGCCATATAGTGCGCTATTGTCTCGATGATGCCGCTGTGGAGTCCGAAGGCGGTTTTTATCAGATTTTCGCCGTAACCCGTTGTGGCACTGCCTACTATACGCACGTCCTTGCCGTGTTTGCGGGCTTCGTCGCGGAGACGCTTCAGTCCTTCCCAAAAGGCAGTGAAACTGTCGCCGTTGTTGCGGCTATAGTCCTGAAAAACAACGTTTTCGTTCTTATCGATAAGAACAATCTTGGTAGTGGTGGAACCGGAATCCACGCCGAGGAAACAGTCGAGGTTGTCGAGTTTCTCCCATTCGATTTTTGGCACATGATGGCTGCCTTTGTCGCGTTTCCATTTTTCGAACTCCTCATGCGAGCGGAACAGGCTCGGCAGACGGCGCGAGGTGGCGTTGAGCAGCATCCCGCCCTCGGATTTTATGGTGGCGAGGATGGCCGAAAGCGACTGCGGTTGCCGCTCGGAGGCGATGGAGATAAGGGCAGAGCCCCACGCAGGGACAAACTGCGCCTTGTCGGAGAGCACACAGTCGTCGTCGGTGAGGTTGAGCTGGTTCATAAAGGCCTTCTTCAGCTGTGGCAGGAAGGCGAACGGTCCGCCGCAGAAAAAGACTTTAGGCATTATGTCGGTGCCGCGCGAGAGCGACGAAATCACCTGAATGGCCACGGCGTTGAACACCGAAGCGGCGATGTCGTTCTTGCTTACGTTGCGACTTACAAGATTCTGAATATCAGTGCGTGAGAACACTCCGCAGCGGGAGGCTATGGGGTAGATAGTTTCGGCGGTGCTGGCAAGGGTGTCGAGTTCCTTAGTGTCGACGTTGAGCAGGGCGGCCGTCTGGTCGATGAAAGCCCCCGTGCCGCCGGCGCAGCTGCCGTTCATGCGCATGTCGGGCGACTTGTGTTCCTCGAAGAAAATCATCTTGGAGTCCTCGCCTCCGATGTCGATAAAAGTCCTGATTTCGGGGAATTTGCTTTTCACAAGTTCCGCCGAGGCCACCACCTCCTGCACGAAGTCCATCCCCGACGCTTCGGCGTAGCCCATGCCCACGGAGCCCGTGAGGGTGATACGCAGGTCGCAGTCGCCAAGCTGGTCGAAAAGACGCTGGTAAGCGTCGATGGCAGCCTCGCGAATGTCGGTATTATGACGTTTGTAATTGGAAAACAGGATATTACCCTGCTCATCGACAACCACAAGCTTCAAAGTCGTGGAGCCAATGTCGATGCCGGCGTAATACAACGGTCGGTCGGAGGTAACGGTCTTGGTATCAGTCATATATAACAAAATCTAATAATTCAATTATCAAAACATCGAAAAACACTAAAAAACTCCGTTATCTACGCGTTTTTCAGGTCGGTGATGGCCTTGGCGGGGTTCTCGGCGGAGAAGACGCTGTTTCCGGCCACGAGCACATCGGCACCAGCCTCGTAGAGCTTGGCGGCGTTGGCGAAGTTCACCCCACCGTCGATTTCGATAAGGCAGGCGGGATTCTTGCGCTGGCACATGTCTTTGAGAGTCATCACCTTGGAGTAGGTGTTTTCGATAAATTTCTGTCCACCGAAGCCGGGATTTACGGACATCAGCAGCACAAGGTCGCAGTCCTGCACGGAGTCCTCGAGCAGACTGACGGGCGAGTGCGGATTGAGCACCACACCGGCTTTCATGCCCGCATCTCGGATGGCGTTGAGGGTGCGGTTGACGTGGTTGCAGGCCTCGTAGTGGACGGTGAGGATGTCGGCGCCGGCATCGCGGAACGACTGCACGTAACGGGCGGGGTCCACAATCATCAGATGCACGTCGAGCGGCTTGCGGGCGTGCTTTTTGATATGTTTCACAACCGGCTGGCCGAAAGAGATGTTAGGCACGAAAACGCCGTCCATCACATCGACGTGGATCCAGTCGGCGTCGCTGTTGTTGAGCATTTCGATGTCGCGTGCCAGATTGCCGAAGTCGGCGGAGAGCAGCGACGGGGAGATTAGATGGTTGTTCATATTTTTTATATTCTGTCGCCCCTTCAGGGCTTTGTTGTCGTTTTATCATTTCCGGGGATTGCATCCCCGTTTGTAGTCATTTTATTCTCCGCGCCCGTTGGTTGCTATTGAAACATCCACCGGATGTTTCTTCACCCCTTCGGGGCTAAATTGAATATTTTTATATTAGTATTATATTTAAATTTTTATTTTGTCGAAGTTTTTACCATAAACGCCCTGCACTTTGCTTACGGAGACGAAAGCCGAGGGGTCGATACGGTTTATTATCTGCATGACGATGGGTTTGTCGGTGCGGTGCGTCATCACGATGAGCACTTTCTGGCTTTGGTGGCTGTAGCAGCCTTCGGCGTCGAGGAGCGTGGCACCGCGTCCCACCTCGGTGGTGATGGCCTGCCCTATCTCGTCGTTTTTCTGCGAAAAGACCATAATCTGGTACGACTGTTTGTTACCATCTATCACCATATCAAGCACGTAGGTCATCGTCACCATGGTTATGTAACCGAAAATGACGTTCTCCAACTTGCCGGAAACGAAATACGAAAGTCCGATGATGACAATGTCGAGATACATGATGACCTTGCCAGGGGAGATATTGTAGAACTTGGTGAGTATCAGTGCGATAATGTCGGTACCGCCACTGTTGCCGCCCATGGCGAAGGCCAGACCTATGCCGCCACCGCATACGGCACCACCGATGATGGCACACATAAATCCACCGAACTCACTGACATCCAGCCAGTTCTCCACATGTAGCACCTGCTGCCAAAGGATGAACGCCAAGGACGACATCACTATGCCGAAAATGGTCTTGATGCCGAACTTGGGTCCCAAAACCTTAAAACCGATGGCCAGAAGCACGGCGTTGATAAACAGGTTGAGAATACCGATGGGTATCGGCACCCCAGCAGCATAGTAGATAACCGACGAGATACCGCTCACGCCGCCGCCCACTATCTTTGCAGGCAACATAAAGGCCGCCCACGCAAAGGTGTAGGTAAGTATGCCGAGAGTTATCAGCACATACGTAATTATTTCGTTTTTGAGATTTACTTTGCCCTTCATATTTTGTGCTTATATTCTGTGTTTCAATTAAATACATTAATGCACGAAGCAAAAAAACTCCGCACTATCAAATCTGCAAATATAACAAAAATAAATGAGTTTTGCAAATTGAAAGATTTTCGGATGTTCAGATTTTCAGAGTTTCCGATTTTTAGATTGCCGTTTTTTGTCTCCTTGCCCTACGGGCAGAGATTGTTTTTTTTCTCCTGTTCGCCTTCGGCTCACGAGAACTGGGGATCTCTTTATTTCTCCTTTTCGCCTACGGCGAAAGAAATCTTTTAAATCTTGTAAATTAAAAAGGCGGCCATAAGCCGCCTTTTGTGTTTGCTTGTAATAACCTTTATCACATCACCACCACTTTCTGTGCCGAGCGGTTGCCGACTTTAACGAAATATACCCCGCGGTTTTTCACCGCAATATCGGTTTTTTCATTTACTGAGGAATGATAAATTACCCTGCCAAGCACATCGCTCACATACACACGCTCGTTGCCAATGCCCTCCAATAAAATATGGCCGTTGGTAGTGCGGATGATGATATTGTCGTTTCCTGCATCGGCAATGCCTTGGTTGGAAGTGAAGTATGCTATAAGCACTGTATCCTGCGTAACTGTAAGTGTGCGAGGATTTTGAGTGTTGCCATCGCTCCAGCGAGTGAATGTGTAGCCAGATTTGGGCAGTGCAAGGATTGTTGCCTGCGGACTTGCCTGCGAAGGCTGGGTTATCACTTGCACAGTGCCTTTGGCTGTATCCTCCGACACCACCACAAAGTTGTACCACTGCTGTGACGACTGAGTGAAGTATGCTATAAGCACAGTATCCTGTGTAACAGTAAGTGTACGCGGATTCTGCGTATTGCCATCGCTCCAGCGCGTAAAGGTGTAGCCCGATTTAGGCGTTGCCACAATAGTTGTTCTTGGATTTGCTTGTGTGGGCTGGTTTACGACGAGAACTGTGCCTTTCGCAGTGTCTTCTGACATTACAAAGAAGTTATACCACTGTTGTTGTGAAGATGTGAAGTATGCTATAAGCACAGTATCCTGCGTAACAGTAAGTGTGCGAGGATTTTGCGTATTGCCATCGCTCCAGCGTGTAAATGAGTAGCCCGTGTTTGGCAAAGCAAGGATTGTAGCCTGCGGACTTGCCTGCGAGGGCTGGGTTAAAACCTGTACCCTGCCTTTGGCCGTGTCTTCCGACACTACTGCAAAGTTGTACCACTGGTTGCCTGATTGCGAGAAATAAGCTATGATTGTTGTGTCACGCGTAACGGTAAGTGTACGAGGATTTTGAGTATTGCCATCGCTCCAGCGTGTAAAGGTGTAGCCCGTGTTGGGCAGGGCCACTATTGTTGCCTGCGGGTTGGCCGGAGTGGGTTGTGTTACAATCTGCACCCTACCTTTATTGGTATCTTCCGATATTACCACAAAGTTGTACCATTGCTGTGACGAAGATGTGAAATATGCTGTGAGTGCGGTATCCCGATTTACTGTAATAGTACGTTGTGCGTTTGTATCTCTATCGCTCCAGCGGGAGAATACATAATTTGTGTTCGCCGTGGCACGTATTGTCCACATGGCGCCATTGTTACAGTTCGGAGCTGTTACGGTAGTAACACTACCCATTGTTGTGTCTTGAACAACTGCAGTAAAGGAGAATGGAAGGGTTTCATAAAAATTTAAGAAATTACTGAGTTTGGCTATATACCACGATGAAGCTCCACAGGGTACATACACAGGAATATTAGTTGACACGCCATAAAAAGCGTTGTTGCCTATAACAGTATTTGATCTGCGAAAAGTTATGGAAGTTATTGCCGTGTCACCATAAAAAGAATTTGGTTTTATTGCATCAACGGCGTTTGGAATAACCAAGTCAGTAACCAACGAATTATTTATATAGAGGTTCTGGGAATAATATACTGGGTTAGCAATCCCATTATTGTCAAAGTCAATTCCACACCATTGTGCTATTGTGCCAGTGTAGTTAGTTCGCTGTAAACTATTGCATCCATAGAAAGCTTCCCATCCTATGCTTGTAACGGAGTTGGGTATAGTTATAGAGGAAAGCCCCGTGCAATCAAAGAAAGCACAAGACCCAATACTTTTAACCGAGTCTCCGATAACAACATTTGTTATTGCCGTATCTCCATAAAACGTATATGGTTTTATTGTATCAACAGTGTTTGGAATAACCAAGTTGGTTACCAACAAATTATTTATATACAGGTTGTGAGAGTATCTAACGGGATTAGCATAATCATGAAGATAATAATAAAAGAAATTGATTCTACACCACTGAGCTATTGTTCCTGTGTAGTTAGTTCGCTGTAAGCTATTGCATCCATAGAAAGCATCTTTTCCTATGCTTGTAACGGAGTTGCCAATAGTTACAGAACCAAGACTTGTACAGCCATAGAAAGACCCTTGCCTAATGCTTGTAACGGAGTTGCCAATAGTTACAGAACCAAGACCTGTACAGCCACAAAAAGCATATTCCCCTATGCTTGTAACAGAATTGGGTATAGTTACAGACGAGAGTGCTCCGCAGCCATAAAAAGCAGAATCTCCGATGCTTGTAACGGAGTTTCCAATAGTTATAGATGCAAGGCTATCGCAACGTATGAAAGCACAATCACCTATCATTGTAACAGAATTTGGTATGTTTATATTTCTCAAAGCGCTACAAAAGCAAAAAGCGTTATCGGGGATGTTCCTAACATTATTACCAATATTTAAGGTCCTAAAGTTAGGACACATCTTAAACACTGGATATAGTGTGGTATATTGCATAACACCTTCGTAAGTTAACTCTCTTTTGCTCATAAATGTACAACTATCAGCGTTGAAATACACTGTTGTTAAGCCTATGCAATACCAAAAAGCATTATTCCCAATGCTATCCACATTATTGGGAATAGTTACCGTTGAAAGTCTTTTACATCTACAGAAGGCTTCCTTGCTTATTTTTGTTACAGTATTAGGAATGGTCACATTCCCACCATTACCGATATAAAACAATATATTTGTCCGAGTAGTATCCAAATAAACATAATCTCCGTTAATGTACACTGATCGTCTCATTATAGAATCTGCCCCCCAATTACTTCCTGATGCATTTCCATTGTAAACAATTGTTCTTGTGCCAGAGAACGCTCCATCTTTTATGCTCGAAACGGTATAGGGTATGATAGCGCAGTTAATCCAATAGCAGCCTTCAAAAGCATAATAATCAATGTGTCTTACAGAATTACCTATGACGACAGAGGTTATTGCCGTATCTCCAACAAAAGCGTAGGCTTTTATTGTGTCAACAGTGTTGGGAATAACCAAATTTGTAACAAGCGAATTATTTATATAGAGGTTGTGTGATGTATGGACAGGGTTAGCATATTCTCCAAAGTTAATTCCACACCACTGTGCTATTGTGCCAGTGTAGTTGGTGCGCTGTAAATTATTGCATTCTCCGAAAGCCCCCCATCCTATACTTGTAACGGAGTTGGGGATGGTTACTGAGGTTATTGCCGTGTCACCATAAAAAGCACAGGCTTTTATTGTGTCAACAGTGTTGGGAATAACCAAATTTGTAACAAGCGAATTATTTATATAGAGGTTGTGTGATGTATAGACAGGATTAGCATAATAATAATCAAAGTTTATTTCACACCACTGTGCTATTGTGCCAGTGTAGTTGGTCCGCTGTAAGCTATCGTATCCATAGAAAGATCCATAAATGCTTTTAATGGAGCTAGGAATTGTTATGGAGGTAAGTGCATATCCAAAATAAGCACCTGACCCAATGCTTGTTACAGAATATGTTCGACCATTATATGTTACAGAAGAAGGTATGACAACAGCACCAGAAGGTCCTGAGCTCACTTCTACAGTATATGGAGCAGTGTTGCTGGTGATGTTGTAATAAATACCGCCGCTTTGAAAAGACTGTGCCCAAACCCCGTTTGAGGCAAGCAGCATAACTGCTGCCAAAAAAATTTTTTGTAAGTTTTTTACCATTTTATATTTTTTTCTTTTGCCTACTCTGTACCGCAGTTTTCGGCTACCCTGCTTGTGTTTCATGAGCCGGTGCCGTTGTTCGAAAATGGCAAAAAGAAAGGCGTTGAATCATTCTTTGTGTTTCTTATTATTCATTGCGGGTTCTGGATACCTTATGTCTTAATAAGAAACGAATAATCCACGCCCAAGGCGTGAACTTCCAACAATCTTATCCTCAGACAAATGAATTTTCCAGATTCGCAATGAGAGAACAAGAGCGCGTAGCTCAATATGTCAATATTTTATTTTTTTCTAAATGCTTATATTTTTGTTCGTTATACTATATTTATTGATTGTAATAGTTCATAACGTTATTGT
>DBXF01000020.1:0-559 GCA_002309295.1 Bacteroidales bacterium UBA1219
AATCTTTGCCTTTGTGGGCGACGAATATTTCTCTTTCACCAAAGAGGAATTTATGGAACGCATTATCGAAGATTTCGACTAAACATATTCTGTGACAGTAAATTAGAGTAACAACAACATTACATTATATAGCAATGAGCGAAGGATTGTATTCAATGGAGGCCAAGGATTTCGACAAAACCTTGGATTTGACTAAGATAAAGCCCTACGGCGACACCATGAACGACGGCAAGACACAGGTGAGTTTCACCCTGCCCGTGCCCGAAGGCGACGAGGCTATAGAGGCCGCCAAACAGCTGATGAAGAAAATGGGCTTCGAAAACCCGTTGGTGGTCTATACCAAACAGCTTACCGAAGGCTTCACTTTTTTCAACTGCTACGGAAGTTGCACACACACAGTGGATTACTCGTCGATATACGTGCCTAAGGTGGAAAGCACCAAAATGGACATGCACGAATGCGACGAATACATACGCGAAAACATAGGCCGCAAGATAGTGATAGTGGGCGCCAGCACCGGCACCGACGCACATACCGTGGGTATCGACGCCATTATGAA
>DBXF01000020.1:616-780 GCA_002309295.1 Bacteroidales bacterium UBA1219
GGCTCGCAGGTGCCAAACGAGGAGTTTATTGCCAAAGGAATCGAGCTTCACGCCGACGCACTCATTGTCAGTCAGACAGTTACACAGAAAGACATCCATATCAAAAACCTCACCGAGCTTGTGGAGATGCTCGAGGCTGAAGGACTTCGCGACAAGGTGATACT
>DBXF01000020.1:797-19361 GCA_002309295.1 Bacteroidales bacterium UBA1219
GGCGGTCCCCGTATCAGCCACGAGCTGGCGAAAGAACTGGGCTATGACGCTGGTTTCGGTGTCAACACCTACGCCGACGACGAGGCTTCGTTCATAGCTCAGGAAATGGTGAAACGCGGATGGAAATAATTTTAGAAAGACATTCAAATTAAAAACACATAAAAACATAATACAATGGACAAAAACGAAATCAGAACATTTATCGCACGTCGTGCCGCACAGGAACTGCACGATGGTGATGTAGTAAATCTTGGTATCGGACTGCCGACCTTGATCCCCAACTACCTTCCCGAAGGCGTACATGTGGTGCTGCAGTCGGAAAACGGCATGATCGGCATGGGTCCCACTCCCGAAGAAGGTAAGGAAAATCCTTGGTACATCAACGCCGGCGGCGGTTATATCACCACCACTCCCGACGCTTCCACTTTCGACAGCGCTACTTCGTTCGGCATTATCCGTGGCGGCCACGTTGACGTGAGCATCCTCGGCGCCATGCAGGTTGACGAAGAGGGCGACCTCGCCAACTGGATGATCCCCGGCAAAAAGACTCCCGGTATGGGCGGCGCCATGGACCTCCTTGTAGGTGCCAAAAAGGTGATCCTCGCCATGGAGCACACTGCCAAAGGCAACCCCAAGATTCTGAAAAAATGCACACTGCCCCTTACAGCCAAAGGTCAGGTGAACATGATCATCACCGAGATGGGCGTTATGGAAATCACTCCCAAGGGCATAGTGCTGACGGAAATCAACCCCGAATTCACCGTTGAGCAGGTGCAGGCTGCCACCGAGGCAACCCTCATCATCGCCGACAATTTGAAACAAATGTAATAAAGCTATCGTAAAAGACAACGGACTGCGTGAAACTTCTCGGCAAGTGCGTGGTTCGTTGTCTTTTTTTGAAAAAATGAAAAAAATAACTCTATTAGTACTCGGTTTGGTGCTTGCACTGTCGGTTTCGGCACAAGATATGTTTGTGCCCGAGTCTGAATTTCTTGCGAAATACGAGCCGTCGCCTGCGCCATTGCCGCTTCCTCCTTCGGGACAGTGGTACAAAGAGTACTACCGCTTTTATGCCATTGTGGGTCTGGAAGGCGCCAAAGACCTTTCCGAAGAGAAAGCTTCATTGTTTGGTATTTCCGGCGTTTTTGGTTTCCAATACCGTCGTACAGTTGCCTTTGGCATAGGAGTGGAGTTTCTCAAGGACAAAAGCAACGCATTTTCGCACATGCCCGTGTATCTGGAGTTCCGCTCGCATCTCTCGCCACGCCGCACTTCGCCGTACACTGTTCTTAAAATAGGATATTCCATACCGGCAGGCAGCACGCGCAAAGATGCCACTGGTATGCTCAAAGTGAATAAAAGCGGTATAATGTTCGGTGCCGATTTGGGTTACCGCATACATGTCAACAGCACGTTTGCAATAACGGCTTTCGTAGGCTATCAGGCACAGCCTTTCCAAGTGGAGCGACGCGTGAATCCCACCGAAGAACTGCCTGGCGGCAAATACAACGACCACGACCAAGTGCTGCTGCACATGATAAAATTCGGTGCCACACTGAATATCGGCTTCGGTTTCTGACTACTGTAGCCAAAACGCAAATCTCTGTGTATTAACACATTCCGTTTATGAAGAAATTTTTGTTCGAACTCCTTAAACTTTATCTTTTCTGGATGCTGTTTTTCCTTGTCGGAAGGACGCTTTTCCTGCTCACGCACACATCCTTGCTGACGGGCATATCTTTTGGCGAAATACTGAGAGTGTACCCCAACGCCCTCAAACTCGACACTTCGGCCGCCTGCTACCTTATGGTGCCTGTGTTTTTGCTGATGTGCCTGCAACTGGTGGCAAAATGGAAATGGCTGGGCATTGGCAAAAAAATTCTTATGGCCGTATTTCTGATAGTGACATCGCTAGCTATCTTTGGCGAAATAGGGATGTATGAGGAGTGGCAGGTGAAAATCAACATAAAGGCGCTGATGTACCTGCGACGGCCGAAAGAGATTTTTGACTCCATTTCCACGGGACTATTCCTTCTCCTGCTACTTGGAGCGATACTTTATATAGCACTATTTGTCTTTCTGTATATCAAGATTATAACAAAGCCGATAATTGAGCCTGTGAAAAGGGGAGTGGTCAAGGCGTTGGCTACTTTTGTGCTTGGAGCGGGACTGCTTTTCGTAGGGATGCGCGGCGGTTTCGGCGATATTCCCATACACCAGAGCCAGTCGTATTTCTCCCGTCACAGCATACTCAACGACGCCGCAGTGAACACTCCGTGGAACTTGCTTCACAACTACCTGCATTTTAGAAGTATAAAGGATAAAAATCCGTTCGTCTATTACGACAAAGCCACAGCCGATTCCATTATTTCTGAAATACATACCATGCAGAGCGACAGTACGTTGCAGGTGCTGAACACACAACGTCCGAATATCGTTATTCTGTTGCTCGAAAGTTGGTCGGCGGATGTGGTGGCAAGTCTCGACACAGCCAACAGGGCAGGGGTTACGCCCGGCTTTGCCAAACTGGAGGAGGAAGGCTTGCTTTTCACACATTTCTACAGCAACGGACACCGTTCTCAGCAGGCCATTTCAGGCATTCTCAGCGATTTCCCGCCACTGCAGGGCAACGACATCACCGACAATTTCCCGCTTTACAAATATCTGCCCAGCATGCCAAAATACCTGATGGAAAAGGGCTATGGCACAGCTTTCTATTTCGGTGGCGATTTGAACTATGGCAATATCCGAGCCTTTGTGCTTTGGCACGATTTCCAAAAAATCTACGAAGGACGCGATTTTCCGAAAGGCACACCCAAGGGCAAACTATCAGTTCCCGACCAATACCTATTTGCCGAGGCGTTGAAACAGCAGAATTCGGTAAAGGAGCCTTTCTTCCACATGATTTTCACTGGCAGCTCGCACTCTCCCTACGACGAGCCGAAGGTGGTTAGGCAGTTGAAGTGGAACGTGGAGCAACTGCCGTATCTCAACTCGGTAAAATATTCCGACTCATGCATTTATGATTACATAACCAAGGCGAAGAAAATGCCGTGGTACAACAACACTTTGTTTATCCTTGTCGGCGACCACAGTCACGCCACCTACCGCGGACATTATATCAACTCGCCTGCATACATGCATGTGCCTATGCTTTGGGTTGGCGGCGCATTACGCGATGAATATAAAGGCACAACGTTCGAAACCATCGGTACTCACGTAGATTTGTACCGCACTTTGCTTAGCCAGATGGGCGACACAAGTACCGCCACCTACCGCGGCGTGGATATTTTCAACACTTCGAACAAAGGTTTTGCCTACTACGAGACTAATATGGGAATGGGCTGGATAACCCCCGACGGCTCGTTGCTCTACGATGCCGAGGCAGCCAAAATAACCGACAACACATATACCGACAGTACGGCAACGGAGCAGGAGCTACGCAAGGCCAAGGCTTATCTGCAAACGCTTTACGACTTTTATTTGCAGAATTGAATTTTGAATATGGACACAAAAAAAGAGTCGCTGAAAAGCAACTCTTTTTTGTTCTGAGATAGTGTGTTCTTACATAGCCAAGTTTGCACCGGGTTTGAATTTAACAACTTTCTTAGCAGCGATTTTGATTTTGGCTTTAGTTTTGGGGTTGATACCAGTTCTTGCTTTTCTTTCAGCGATACCGAAAGTACCGAAACCTACCAAGCTAATTTTGTCACCAGCTTTCAGAGTTTCCTCAGTTACATTTACGAAAGCTTCCAGAGCTTTTTTAGCATCAACGTTTGTCATACCGGCTTTAGCGGCCATGGCTTTTACTAAATCATTTTTGTTCATAATAAAACTGTTTTAAAATATTAAACTTTTGTTAGTTTCTAATTGTGTTGCAAAGTTATGTAAAATATTCTTTTTATCCAAATAAAAAATGCTTTTTTTTGAAAAAAAAATTAATATTATTTTTTAATGACTAATTTACAGTTAGTTACATTATTGCCGATTAGAAAATTTTCTATCGAATTTCTTCGCTTTCCGCCCATTTGTAGGGAGTTTACGAAGATAAATCCGCCATTTATAGCGATTTTTAGATACTTTTTTTGGTCTGTAACAATGGCAAAATCGGCATTGCTTGTTACTTTTTCAAAGGTTACATCGAATATTTTGAAGGGCAGAATTTCTCCGTTTGAATATTCCAATTCCATGAAAGCGGCCGGATATGGAGACAATCCTCTAACAAAATTAACAATCTCTTCGCCGGGTCTGTTCCAGTCTATCCTGCAGTCGTCCTTGAATATCTTTGGCGCGTTTTTGGGCTGTGCCACAGTAGGTTGAGTACGTGGCGTTAAAGTGCCGTCGGCAAGGCCCTCGATGGTGCGTAGCACAAGGTCTTTGCCTATCAGCATCAAACGGTCGTGCAGTGTGCCGGCGTTGTCGTCGGGAGATATTGGCGTTTTTTCCTGAAGCAGTATTCCGCCTTCGTCGATGTGTTCGTTGAGCATGAAGGTGGTAACCCCACTTTCCGTTTCCCCGTTTATTACGGCCCAGTTTATGGGCGCTGCGCCGCGGTAGTCGGGCAGGAGAGAGGCATGCAGGTTGAAAGTGCCCATCTTGGGCATATTCCACACCACTTTTGGCAGCATGCGGAAAGCCACCACGATGAACAAGTCGGCGTCGAGGTCGCGAAGAGAAGCGAGAAAGGCTTCGTCGCGCAGCTTTTCGGGCTGAAGCAGAGGAAGGTTGTGTTGCAGGGCATATTCTTTAACTGGAGAGAAAACAATTTTCTGTCCGCGTCCCGACTGCCGGTCGGGGACGGTTACCACGGCTTTGATGTCGTATCCCGCTTGGTGTATGGCCTCGAGCGATGCCACCGCGAAATCGGGTGTGCCCATAAATACTATCGAAGGACGTTTGCTCATGGCGGTAATGTTATTGTCCTAACACTTTTTTCTGCATAGCCACCATCTTAATGGCAGTAACTGCGGCTTCCACGCCTTTGTTGCCGTGTTTTCCGCCTGAGCGGTCGATGGCCTGCTGCATATTGTTGGTGGTAAGCACGCCGAAAATAACGGGACGTCCGTCCTGCAGCGACAGGTTGGTGAGCCCGTTGGAAACGGCGCCGCAGATAAAGTCGAAATGACGTGTCTCGCCTTGAATTACACATCCAAGACATATCACAGCATCGTAGTCGGTGGCGCTGTATAACAATGTGGAGGCTCCTGTGGGCAATTCGAAGCTGCCGGGCACGTGTATCACGGTGATGTCCTTTTTAGCCACTTTGTTGGCAACGAGGGTGTCGTACGCTCCTTGGCACAAGGCATTGGTAATCTGTGGGTTCCATTCGGCAACGACTATGCCTATTTTCATCCCTTTGCCCGAAGGAACGGTGTCGGGATTATAATCGGAGAGGTTGGTCTTTTTGTTTTCCATTATGGTAAATGTTTTAGTGTACTCTAATTTCTTCGCCCACAGGCAGTTTGCCCATTATGTCGGGGTTCATCGTCTTAAGCTGAGTTTCGGAAACTTTGAATTTCTTGGCTACTTTTTCCCATGTGTCGCCGCGTTTGGTTGTGTAGTATTCCGTCTTTTTCTTGGCTTTGTCGCCGGCTTTCGGCAGTTCGCGTTCTTTGTGAATGCTTTTGTCGGCTTTGTAGGTGCGGTTTCTCTTAGTAATTCCGAAATATGTCTTGTTGAGATAAAGTGTGCGTGTGCGGAGGGTGTAGTTTTTGAAATCGAGAATCCATTCTGGGTCGAAAGGCTCGTATTGGAAACGCACTTCGAAATGGAGGTGCGGCCCTGTGGAGTGTCCTGTGCTGCCTCCGAAACCTATCACGTCGCCGGCTTTCACCACCTGCATCTGTTTTACATTCACTCTTGAAAGATGTCCGTAAACGGTCTCCAGTCCGTTGTAGTGGCGTACTACTACGAGGTTGCCGTATCCGCCGAACGATTTGGCTATACGCACCACGCCGTTGAAGGCACATCGCACGGGGTCGCCGGTGTTGAGGGCTATGTCCACCCCGCGGTGCGGACGGTCCCAACGCTCGCGCCAGCCGTAGGGCGAGGTTATGACGTTTTTCATCGGGAAACAGAACTCCGAGTAGTCTTTCACAATTTTTATTGTTATTTCGTCGGGCAGCGAGTCCAAAGTAACCGACGGTTTTTTTACGTAGTCGTCGGAGAATTGGATGCCATACCACACTTTGGACGGCAGATTGCGTTTGGGGTCGGTGAGCATTACGGGACCTTTGGGTGCTTCCTCGCGCACGGTTTTGTCTATTACAGCGTCTTCGAAAATGGCTGTGGTCGAGTCGTTTATGGCAGTGGAGTCTTTCTTGGAATTGTCGTTTTGGACTTTAGTCTGGGCGGCTTTCTTGCCTTTTTTCGAGCCTTTGCCCTGCCCAAACGACGGTGTCGTGGCAACAGCCAGCACTAAGGCCAATACGACGTTTTTTCTGTATGATAGTGATAATATGACTTTCGGTAGTTTCATCTGTAGTTTGTTATATGGTAAATAGGAAATAGATAAAAAAGAGCAAAGTGATGCCAATTCCCAAGAAGAAATTGACAAGGAATGTCCTTACTGATGACGTTTCTTCTTCAAGATATAAGTATGATAATGCCCCCTGCGCTATTACCGAAACAACGATGGGGATAATAAGGTTCGCTCTGTAAATCAGTGAAATAATAATCAAGGTGGTGATAAAGGCGGTGAGATAGAAAATGTGGAAGTCGAGTTTTCTGCGCCATTCCATAACAAGTGCCGCAAAAGTCAGAAACATAGGCAGTTGCTGGATAATCGAAAGAGATTTGAAGACGGTGTGTCCGAAAAACGAGACCATGGCGAAATAGATGGCAAATTCGGCCACAAGCAGGATATTGTTGTCACGATGAGCCCTTTTTTGGAAATGAACGGCTATAAGGTAGGCAAAAAGTGGGATTAGAAGCTGTACTATTGCCAGATTTTTGGCTATATTGACAAAGATTTCTTTTGGCAGAAAACGGAAATCGCTGGAGAATAGCATTATGGCTGTGAGATAGGCGAGGAGTGCCAGCGGCGAGAACAGCAGTCGTAATATTTTCCAGAGAGTGTTTTTCATTGTGTCAGAGTTCTTTACGTAGTCGTGCTGTTGGTATGTCGAGAGCCTCGCGGTATTTTGCCACAGTGCGTCGTGCCATTGTAAATCCTTTTTCCTGAAGCAGTTGGCGCAATTCCTCGTCGGTGAGAGGTTTGCTCTTGTCTTCGTTTTCGACGATTGTTTTCAGCTGTTCCTTTATTGCCCTTGTGGCCACATCGGAGCCGTCGTCTTTTGCCATAGCGTTGGAAAACAGGTCTTTGAGCAACACCACTCCATGTTCGGTGTGTGCATATTTTTGGTTTACCACACGCGAAATCACCGATATGTCAAGTCCGGTATCTTCGGCTATGTTCTTTTGTAGCATTGGCTTGAGGTCGGCTATGTCGCCGGTAAGGAAATACTTTTGCTGACGTTTGAGAATGGCGCCCATCACAAGGCTGAGGGTGTTGTAGCGTTGCTCCACGGCCGAGATGAATATTTCGGCATCGTCGGTGTGTTTGTCGATGAATCTCTGCGTCTCGCGTTGTTGTGAGGCGTTTTGTCGCGACGCCTGTTCTTGCAGACGCTCGATAAAAGCTGTGTCCTTGCGGAGTTTCGGAAGGTTGCGCTCGTTTATGGAGAAGGTTAGTTTGTCGCCGTTGCGGTAAACGAAGAAATCGGGGATTATGGTTTGGACAACGTTGTTGTCGCCGTTGCTAGGTTTGGGATTGAGAGAGCGTATCAAATCGTCAATCTCTGACAGTTCTTCTTCGCTGATATTCAGCAGTCGGCAAATTTTTTCGAAACGTTTGTTTGCAAAGTCGTCGAAATATTTGTCCACTATTGTTATGGCGTTGGCAAGGGTGTCGGCGTCGGCGTCGTTTTTGCGGTGAAGCTGAATAGAAAGGCATTCCTGCAAGTTGCGTGCGCCTACGCCTGCGGGCTCGAAGGTTTGAATTATCTTCAATACTTTTTCCACCTCTTCGTCTGTGGCGTCGAGGTTGCGACGTATGGCAAGGTCATCTGCTATAACCCCGATGCTGCGTGTTATGTATCCCGATTCGTCGATGTTTCCTATCAGTTCGGTACCGATAACCCTCTCTCGTTCGGTAATTGGCCTCAGCTGTAGTTGTTCGAGCAGCATGGACTGGAAAGAAGTTTCGTCGGCCTGTTGTATGGCAGGACCATCGTCGCTGTCGTCGGAGCGGTTGCGGGCCGAGCGGTAGTCGTCGTAGTCGTAGATGCTTTGTGGGTAGTTTTCGTCGTTGGGGTCGATGAGCTCGGCCGTTTCGGAATCTGTGTCCGACTCCTGCTGCGAAGCGGGGGCGGTGTCCTCAATCACTTCTTCGAGGAACGGGTTTTCCTCTATCTCGTTTTTGATTTCCTGTTCAAGATCTTCCGACGAAAGTCCAAGCAGACGCGACACCAAGACCTGTTGTCTGGTCAGCCGCTGCCTCATTCTCATCTCTTGACTTTGTGAAATCATATCCTTGGTTTTTAATTTTTTAAATTATTCGTTTTAAAGTATTTCTTTAATATATTTGTATTTGTTTTCTACAATGCAAAGATACTCAAAATTATTGATGTGGAGAATATTTTGTTAGTAGTAAAATGAATGTCTGTCGCGTTTTTGCCAGTATTTGATTAGTATGAAACCGAATAGCATTCCGCCGAGGTGGGCAAAGTGCGCTACGCCGTCGGCAGTGCCGAAAATACCCGACAGCAGCTCGATGCCGATGTATATCACCACAAACCATTTGGCTTTTATCGGGAGCATGAAATAGAGATATATGTATTGGTTGGGGAACATCATGCCAAAAGCCAGCAAAATGCCGTACACAGCACCCGAAGCGCCAACGGTGGGAATACTGGCCGAGGCTTGTAGCATCTGGTTGGCCATGTCCACCGACTGCATTGCAAATAGGGTTTCGGTAGGATTGGCGTGCCATTGGCTTAGGAAATTGTTGAAGACATCGACTCGGTAATGTCCCTCAAACTTGCTTTGGAAGAGGGTTACAAAGGCATCGGGATTGGGATCCTGGGCATAAACGCTTATAGCCGACGCTGTGCCGAAGTACGAAAAGCCTGTAACACAGGTGTGTACAAAGGCTGCACCCAGTCCGCAGACGAGGTAAAACAGCAGGAACCGCTTGCTCCCCCAGTAGTTTTCGAGTATGTATCCGAACATCCACAAGGCGAACATGTTGAAAAACAGATGCTCCAGGTTGGCATGCATGAACATATAAGTGATATACTGCCAAAACCTGAATTTCTCGCTTTTTAAAAAGTAAAGGGCAAAGAGCGATTCCATGTCCACATATCTTTGCAGGGCAATAGTGGCGAAAAACACCAAAACATTGATAATGAGCAGGTGTTTAACAATGGTTGGCAGTACTCTGAATCCCTGTGGTGAATATTGTTCCATACGTGTCTATTTCAGTTTTTCCGATAAGTCGTTGATGTTGATGATGTTCATAGTGCGTTTGCCCGAAGGAGATTGGTCGGGGATGGCGCACGCAAAAAGTTGTTTCACAATGCTTTGCATTTCCTCCTGACAAAGGGCCGTGCCTTCTTTGGTGGAAAGTCGGCGGGCAAGCGAAAGAGCCACGGACTGCTGACGGGTGTACGACTGCTGTAGCAGGTTACTTTTGTAGTCGCTAACAATCTGTTCCAGTGTCTCCTGCACATTCTCGTCACCAAGGTCGGAGGGAACGGCGGTTACCACGAAGTTGTTGCGTCCCAGACTGTCCATCACAAAGCCGAAACGCTTTATCTCGTCGTCGATCTCGTTAAGAATCTCGCTGTCCGACGGAGCAAAGGAGCAGTTGATGGGGAAAAGCAGCGTCTGCGAGGCGAGGCTCTTGTTCTCGTTTTGCATAAGGCGCTCGTAGATAATACGTTCTGTGGCGCGTTGCTGGTTGATAAGCAGCAGTCCCGACTGCACGTCGCAGGCGATAAAACGTCGGCCAATCTGAATGGCGTTGGGCACGTTCTCGGCAGGATTGTCGTTGGGATTGCTGTCGGTATTATCGAAAATTGTGCTGTTGATAGTCTCAGTAGCCTCAATTTCTATTGTTTGCTTGGGACTTTCAGCTGACTTTTCGTTGGTTATCTCGAAAAATTTCTCCCAGTCGTTGTTTTTCTTTACGTGGCTCGACGTGCCGCCGCCGTTTCCGCCCTTGGCGCGTTCCGCCTCGAAGGGGTTGAAGTTGGGATTTATAGAAATGCTGGGAGTCTTGGGAATGTAATTGGTGCCGTTTACAGGAATTTCATCAAGGCCTTCGATGGGGTTGAACTCCAGCTCGTGGCCGAAGGCGAACTGTCCGAGCGACTTTTTCGCCGCCGCTTTCAGAATCGCGTATATCGCATGTTCGTCGAGGAACTTCACTTCGGTCTTGGTGGGGTGTATGTTGATGTCGATGCGCGACGGTTCCACTTCCATGTCGATGAAATAGGAAGGGTAGTTCTTTTCCGGCAACATGTCGGCGTATGCCTTTTCGATGGCGTTATTGAGGTAGTAGCTCTTTATAAAACGCTTGTTCACAAACAGATACTGCTCACCACGTGTCTTTTTTGCAAATTCGGCCTTGCAGATATAGCCTTTCAGTTTCACAATGTCGGTGCTTTCCTCCACGGGATAGAGCCTTTGGCGGTAGTTGGCGCCGAAAATGGCCGCAATACGCTGGTGAAGGGTGGAGGGGTCCATCTTGTACAGCAGTTTTCCGTTGTTGTAGAACGAGAAACCAACGTGGGTATTGACAAGTGCCACGCGGCGGAACTCCTCTTCAATATGGCCGAACTCCACGGCATCGCTTTTCAGAAAATTGCGACGCGCCGGTATGTTGAAAAACAGGTCCTTGACACTTATCGACGTCCCGTTTGCCGTCTGGCACACCTGCTGGTCTTTAACGTCCGAACCTTCGATGATAACACAGGTGCCCAACTCGTTGTCGAAAGTCTTGGTCTTTAGTTCCACACGTGCCACGGCGGCTATGGATGCCAACGCTTCGCCGCGGAATCCCATGGTGCGTATGGCGAAAAGGTCGTCGGCTTTGCGTATCTTCGAAGTGGCATGACGTTCGAAGCAGAGTCGGGCGTCGGTGTCGGACATTCCGCAACCGTTGTCGATGACCTGAATGAGTGTACGGCCTCCGTCTTTGATAATCAGCTGTATGTTGTTGGCGCCCGAGTCGAGGGCGTTCTCCAGCAACTCTTTAACGGCGGATGCCGGACGCTGAACCACCTCGCCGGCGGCAATCTGGTTGGCAATGGAGTCGGGCAGTAGTTGTATTATGTCGGACATTGCTAGTTTTCAGTTTGGAGTTTGCAGTGCCGAGGGTTGCACCCCCGTTTGTATTCTGTCACCCCTTTGGGGCTTTTTGGTATTTTTTGTTTTATACTAAATCCTTATAAAATAACGGAAAACAACACGGACTCACTTGTTGTTTCGAGCAAGTCCGTGCTGTTCGGAGCTATACGTTTATATGTTATGCGTTTTCCAGTTTGTCGTTGCTGCCCAGCACGTTCACTATTTTGTGTATGTACAGTTTTTTCATGCTGTCGCGTGCGGGTGTGAGATATTTGCGCGGGTCGAACTCGGCGGGTTTCTCGGCAAGGGCTTTGCGTATGGCGGCTGTCATGGCCAGACGGCTGTCGCTGTCGATGTTTATCTTGCATACGGCGCTCTTGGCAGCCTTGCGCAGCTGTTCTTCGGGTATTCCCACAGCGGCTTTCATATTGCCGCCGTATTTGTTGATGGTGTCAACCTCATCCTGCGGTACCGACGACGAGCCGTGGAGCACGATGGGGAATCCAGGGAGTTTCTTCTCTATGGCTTCAAGCACGTCGAAAGCCAGCGGCGGGGGCAGCAGACGGCCGGTGGCGGGGTCCACTGTGCACTGCTCGGGAGTGAATTTGTAAGCGCCGTGTGAGGTGCCAATCGATATTGCCAGCGAGTCCACGCCAGTCTTGGTTACGAAATCGATAACCTCTTCGGGTTTGGTGTAGTGGCTTTCGGCGGAGGAAACTTCCTCTTCAACGCCGGCCAGAACGCCAAGTTCACCTTCCACGGTAACGTCGTACTGATGAGCGTAGTCAACCACTTTGCGGGTGAGGGCCACGTTTTCGTCGTAGGGAAGGGCGGAGCCGTCGATCATCACCGACGAAAAGCCCATGTCGATGCACGATTTGCACAGCTCGAAGCTGTCGCCGTGGTCGAGGTGAAGCACTATCTCGGGAGCCTTGCAGCCCAGCTCTTTGGCATATTCCACAGCACCTTCGGCCATGTAACGCAGCAGCGTCTGGTTGGCGTAGTTGCGTGCGCCTTTCGAAACCTGCAGTATCACAGGCGATTTGGTCTCCACAGCAGCCATTATTATAGCCTGCAGCTGTTCCATGTTGTTGAAGTTGAAAGCCGGAATGGCGTATCCGCCTTCAACGGCTTTGGCAAACATCTTTCTGGTGTTTACCAATCCTATTTCTTTGTAACTTATCATTGCTAAATGTTTTAAAATCGTGTTATTACTGAAAAATACCTTCTGTTTTCGGTTCTACAAAGATAAGCATTTTTATTTGTATTTCCAAATCAATTTTTTTTCTTATCTTTGCAGGTTGCAATAATGGTTGTTGCAATACTGCTTTTAACTGATATAAAAAATTGACAAACAATACTATATGATAGAAAAAATATTTCTTTCGATATATCATTTTTTCGACAGACATACCACCCTTATGTGGATTTTGTTGATTTCTTCGACGGTTGTATTTGCTGTTTTCGGCTTTCAGCTGACCTACGAAGAAGATATGTCGAAACTTCTCCCTCACGCCAAAACCGCCATTCATTCCGACGACGATGCCGAGAGCAACGTTGTTTTCGATTCGTTGAAGCAAGGCATTGTGTTTGAGAATCTTAAGGTCAAGGACAAGATTTTCGTACAAATCCTTTCACGCAGTGGCAAAACCTCGCAGGAGGAACTTACCGAGATATGCGACGCCTTTGTGGAACGTCTTATGCAAAGCGACTCTGCCACAGGTTATTACGCCAACGCCCTTTACGCCATCGACGACGATCTGATGCTCAACCTCATAGACTATGCCGTGCAGCACGTTCCCGAATTTGTCGACGAGGAACGATATGCCACCTTCGACTCACTGCTCACCGCCGATGCCATCGCCGCTTCGATGAAAGAAAATGCACGTCTTCTGGCCGAGGACGAAACTGGCAACGCAGCATCCATTGTTAGTCAGGACCCCGCTGGACTGCGTTACGCCATACGCGAGGACGGTCAGCGACTTGTTGAGGACCTCGGCGGATATGCCATCATCAACAACCATTTTTTCTGTCCTGACAGTAGCGTTGAACTGGTGTTTCTTTCGCCCAACGTAAAATCCTTCGACTCAAAGCATTGCATCGCAATGGTCGATCTGCTCGAAGAAAATATCGAGCATTTCGAAGCCCTTTATCCCGATGTGGAGATTCTTTTCCACGGAGCGCCCATACAGAGCGTCTTCAACTCGCGACAGATGAAAAAGGACCTCGCGCTTACCCTTGGCATTTCGTTGCTGATAATAGGAATTGTAATAACAATTTGTTTCCGCAACAAAACATCGTTGCCGTTCCTTCTTTTCCCTGTGCTTTACGGCACCTTTTTCGCCCTCGCCTGTATGTTCTGGATAAAAGGACGCATGTCGCTGATGGCGTTGGGGATAGGAGCGCTGATACTTGGCGTGGCGTTGAGCTACTGTCTGCACGTGCTTACACATTATAAATATGTTACCGACCCCGAGCGTGTAATCCGCGAGCAGGCGCGTCCTGTTTGTCTGGGATGCCTCACCACTATCGGAGCGTTTGTCGGACTGATACTTACCAACAGCGACCTGCTGCGCGACTTCGGTATCTTTGCTTCGCTTACGCTGATAGGCACTACGCTTTCGGCTTTGATATTCCTGCCACATTTCTTCAAATACAGCAGGAACACCCGCAACGAAAAGGCTTTCAAGCTATTGGATAAAATCAACACTTATCCCATCGACCGCAAATATTGGCTTATCGGACTGATAGTCGTTGTTTCGGTGGCTTGTTTCGTGCTTTCGGGAAACATCACTTTCGACAAAAACCTCAAAAACATAGGCTATTACGAGCCGGTGGTGATGAAATCGAGGTCGTTGTACGAACAGAAAAACAACCCCGGCTATTTCTCGCAATACTACGCCATACGTGCCAATACGCTTGATTCGGCTTTGGTTTACAACCGCGACATCCTCCAAAAACTCGACTCCTTGAAGGACGAAGGCCAGATAACAAGATATTCCAAAATCACCAACCTTTTCCTCACCGAGCAGGAGCAGACTGAGCGTATCGACAATTGGTACAGCTATTGGAACACCGAAAAAATCGATGCAGTGCGTACCAGAATTACCGCCGCCGCGCGTAAAAACGGACTCAATCCGGAGACTTTCACGCCTTTCTACGACATGCTCACGGAACTTTACTATCCAGAGTCGATACTCGATGCCGACGTGCTGCCCGAAGAGCTTCTGTGCAATTATATGGAGTACGCCGAGGACAGCTCCGTGATACTTTTCACCTCCGTGGTGATGCCCGAAAACAATGTGGCAGGCGTGAACCGCATTATAGCTTCCAATCCCAACGCCGTAGTCGTGGATCCATTCTTCTACACCGGCGATATGGTCGAGATACTCCACAACGATTTCAATACCGTGCTGCTAATCTCGTCACTGTTTGTATTGTTGGTGCTTATAATATCCTTACGCAGCTTTATCTCAGCACTAATTGCTTTCTCGCCGATGTTCCTTAGCTGGTACATAGTTCAAGGCGTGATGGCATTGTTCGGCATACCGTTTAACCTGATAAATATCATTATTTCATCGTTCATCTTCGGGGTGGGGGTGGACTACAGCATTTTCATTATGGACGGTCTTATAAACAAAGAGCGAGGGCAGAGCGACAGTCTGCTGATATTCCACAAGACCGCCATTTTCTTTTCGGCCTTCACGCTGATAGTGGTGGTGTGCTCGCTGCTTTTCGCACAGCATCCGGCCATTTATTCGGTTGGTGTTAGCACCATGATAGGAATGATATCGACCATACTGCTAAGCTATTGCCTGCAACCGGCCCTGTTCCGCCTTGCCTGCCGCAACAAATGGATAAGGGGGAGAATAATTAAGAGTTTGTAGTTGGTAGTTTGCAGTTGTGAGTTAAAAAAACTAGTTATATGAAAGATAGTGTAATAAGAAATAAAAGTAAGGTATTTGCTTTAGATATCATTGCTTTGTATAAGTCTCTATGTGAAGAAAAGCGAGAATTTGTATTATCGGAACAAATTCTTCGTAGTGGTACAAGTATTGGTGCCAATGTTGTCGAGGCAAGCAACGCACAAACCGATGCTGACTTTCTTGCTAAAATGTATATTGCATTAAAAGAAGCTGGCGAGACACAATATTGGCTTGAATTATTGTTTGAATCTGATTACATCGACAAAAATCAATTTGAAAAATTGAATGGTGAATGTTTCGAACTTGTCAAACTCCTGACATCCACGACAAAAACTTTGAAAGAACGAATGTCAATGACAAAAAAAAATAACAGCAAACTCAAAACTGCAAACTCAAAATTCAAAACTACAAACTATATGAAAATTGGTGACAAATGTCCCGAACTGCTGGGACTCGACGAAAACGGCAACGAAGTCCATATAAGTGCCTACAAAGGCAAAAAGGTGATAATCTATTTCTATCCCAAGGACAGCACTCCCGGCTGCACTGCCGAGGCCTGCTCGTTGCGCGACGGCATGGAAGAGCTTCGCGAGCTCGGCTACGAAGTTATTGGCGTTAGCAAGGACTCCGCCAAGTCGCACCTCAATTTCATTGCCAAGCAGAACCTCAATTTCCACCTCATAGCCGACACCGAGCTAACGCTTATCAAGCAGTTCGGCGCTTGGGGCGAGAAAAAAATGTACGGAAAGACAACCGAAGGTGTTATCCGTTCCACTTTCGTGATAGACGAAAACGGCGTTGTGGAACACATAATAACCAAAGTGGACACCAAAAACGCCGCCCAGCAGATACTGAAACTCTATGAGAGTTGAAAATTGAAAATTGAAAATTGAAAGTTGAAAGTTGAAATGATTCTGTCCGCCTCCGGCTTTCAAAACTCTGTAAATATTTTTTTTCTCCCGCTCGCCTTATGTTCGCGAATTACGCAATAAATGAATTTGTGAGATTTGAAATGAAATCAGATTTTCAGTCCTAAACTGATCTGTACCACGCTGTGGTGCGATTTGTAGGTCTCGGAACGGTATTTTTCGTATTCGTACTCTATCATTTCGTTGAAAGAGTTGTTGAAATCGTAAGTGTAGCGTATGCCGAACATCAGACCGTTGTCGAGGGTGTAGCTTACTCCGGCGGTGGCTCCGAAAGTAATGCGGTTCCAGAGCTTGAAATCCGACAAGTATTTTTGCATGTCTGTCTCGGTGCCGCTAAAAACGTAATTTGTGTCGAAAACCATTGTTTCTTCGTGAATAGTCTGTTCCCTATGGAAATAGCGTTTGCCGCCGAAACAGATGCTCACCTGTGGCCCCGCTTCCAAGGCAAATCCGTTGATATAATAGCGGTAAAGGATTGGTATGTTGAGATGGAAAGTGCGGCAGGTGGTGTTTTCAATGGTGGGAATAACGGCAGGGTGGTCGTATGTGCTAACCCACGACCTTTTGAAACCCTGCATGGCGAACATCACCTCAAGGCCGACGCTCATATCATCTCTGAAAAGATATTCTGCCATGGCTGCAACGTTGAACCCGACCACGGAATTGCGCTGGATATTTCTGCTTGTATCTTGGACAAGGAACATGTTGTTGACAGTGCCGCTAACCTTGCCGCCGAACTTGAACTGCGCCATCAGGCCGGAGCCCGAAGCCAGTGTCAGCAATGCCGCAACAATCAATATTTTAAAATTCCTTGCCATTTTACTGCCTTTTTATTTAAGACACATTGTAAAAGTGGTTTGTTACACTTTTGTCTTATTAAAGAAGAACGCCTTGGGATCGCTCCCGAAGGCGTTCTTACTTAAGGATGTTTTATAATCTTTGTTAGAATTTGTAACCAACGCTAACGGAGATAACGCCGTTTTTGGATTTAACGGCTTCGTTTTTAGGATTGGTGCCGTCCATTCCAACTTTGTTGAACATGTCGGTGAAATCGTAAGTGTAGCGAGCCCCGAGGAAAAGTCCCATAGGCATATTGTAGGTCAGGCCGATGGCACCGCCAATCTGTAGACGGTTGTAGTATTTGTAGTCCGAGAAAACTTTGCGAACATCTTCTTCAACTTCGCTGAATTTAGTTGTGTTTTCTTCTTTGTTGTCTCCAGCTTCATAAGTGGATGTGAATTTACCGCCGAGGCAGAAACCGAACTGAGGACCGAGTTCCACTGCCAAACCGCCGAAATAGTAGCGGAACATGATGGGCAGGTTGATGTGGTTGGTTGTGATGGCTGTTTTTGAGGACCATTTAACGCCTAAGTCTTCACCTTCGTCTTTTTCCTGACAACCCTGCTGAGCAAAAAGAAGTTCTGCTCCAACGCTCATGTTGTCGTTGAGGAAATATTCACCCATGATACCTACGTTGAAACCGGGTTTCATGCTTGTTGTTGTGGAATCCTCGGTGTAGATGTTGTTGAGGGTACCGCTGGCTTTCACGCCAAATTTGAACTGTGCCATAAGGCTCGAATTTGCGGCAAATGCCAAAACGGCTGCCACTACCATAAATTTAAATGTTTTTTTCATCTTGTTTAATGTTTTTTAGTTAGTTATCTAATTTATTTGTGAATGAATCACAATGCAAATTTACGAAAAATATTTGAATTATACACATTTTATTGAAAAATGTTACGAAAAAGTGATTCTGTAAAGAAAAAGAGACTTATTTTTAGCGTGGTATCGCTTTTTTTTCGTATATTTGCAAATTAGAAAAGAAGCATTTAGTAACACATATATAAATACTATACAATGACTTACACCGATAAGGAAGAAAAAAAACAACGTTACACCGTTACTTCAGCGCTGCCATACGCCAACGGTCCTGTACATATAGGCCACTTGGCCGGCGTTTACGTGCCTGCCGACATCTACGCCCGTTACCTGCGCTCGCAGGGCGAGGACGTGCTTTTCATCGGCGGAAGCGACGAGCACGGCGTTCCCATCACCATAAAAGCTCGTAAGGAAGGCCTTACACCTCAGGATATTGTGGACCGCTACCATAATATAATAAAAGAGTCGTTCAAAGAGTTCGGAATATCGTTCGACATCTACTCCCGCACCTCGTGCGACGAGCACCACCGGACGGCTTCGGAATATTTCCGCAACCTCTACGAGAAAGGCTGTTTCATCGAAAAAGAGTCGATGCAGTACTACGACGAGGAGGCACACCAGTTCCTCGCCGACCGATATATCGTTGGCACCTGTCCGCATTGCGGCAACGACCACGCCTACGGCGACCAGTGCGAAGC
>DBXF01000048.1:0-46231 GCA_002309295.1 Bacteroidales bacterium UBA1219
CATCATCCCATTAACCCCAGACTCATAGTCTGGGGATGATGATGTCTCCCGCCCCAAAAAACAACCCCGCTAGGGGTTGCCTCTCAATAGCCCTGGATGATGATTCCCACCCCGAAACAACAACCCCGCTAGGGGTTGCCCCTATAAAGAAAAATACCGTGTAAAAATGTGCTGAAAGCACATCATCCCATTAACCCCAGACTCATCATAGTCTGGGGATGATGATGTCTCCCACCCCGCAAAAAACAACCCCGCTAGGGGTTGCCTCTCAATAGCCCTGGATGATGATGTCTCCCGCCCCAAAAAACAACCCCGTCAGGGGTTGCCTTTCTGTAGCCATGTAGGCGATGATGCCATTCCATAAAAAAACAACCCCGTCAGGGGTTGCCTTTCCATAAAACAAAAATGTTAAATTATTTCTTAAAAATCTCTGCAACCATCTCATACCATGATTTTTACAACAAGCCATTGTCGTAAAAACTGAAGTAGTTGTTGCCGCCCGACGCGAAATGTTCCCCCACAATAATATGGTCGAGCAGTTTGATGTCCATAATCTCGCACGCCTCCTTTATTTTCTTTGTCAGATTGATGTCCTCCTTGCTCGGTTTCACGCTGCCCGACGGGTGGTTGTGTGCCACCGCTATCACCGTGGCGTTGCATTCCACGGCGTTTTTTATTATCATACGCACATCCACCGAAGTCTGCGTAAGTCCGCCGCTCGAAATCTGCTTTTTGCCAATTAGTTTATAGCTGTTATTCAGATATATAGCCCAAAAAGCCTCGTGGGGAAGCTCGTTTATCATCGGCGAAACTATATTATATATGGAAATGCTGTCTTTCACTTTCACGTCATTGTTGCGTATGCCTTCCGCCCACATGCGGCTGCCAAGCTCCAGTGCCGCCATAATGCTCACGGCCTTTGCATCGCCCACACCGTTGGTCTTTTTCAGTTCGGAAATGTCCTTTTTCGAAAGCTCCACCAAACTGTTGTTGGCTGTCTGCAGAATCCTCTTTGCCACTTCCACGGCGGAGAGTTTCAAAGTGCCGCTACCGAGCACAATGCCAAGCAGTTCCGAGTTGCTCAGCGCCTTTTTGCCTTGGGCAAGCATCTTCTCGCGAGGGCGGTCTTCCTCGGCCCATTTTGTTATAGGTAAATTTTTTTCTTCCATCTTCGAAATTTTCTGCAAAGATACTTTTTTTTCGCCAAAAATTGCACTTTAAAAGGCTTTGCGAAAAAAAATACTACTTTTACTGATTGATACACAGGAAAATAAAAAATATTCCGACAAAAAAAATTTGTGGTTTGAACAAAATTCGTTATCTTTGCAGGTCTGAAAAAATGTATTTTTATAAACGTTTAGAACACTTTAATAATTATATAACAGTAAGATATGCAAAATAAAGGACTTATCAGATTCTTCGCTATTCTCTTTGCGATAGTGTGTTTGTACCAACTGTCGTTCACCTTTTCTGCACGCAGTTTCGAGAGCAAGGCACACGATTACGCTTACAGCCCTGCCACAAAGGCATTGGCCCATGATATGGCCGGTGGCGACGCCATCAGAGAACAGGCATTGTACGACTCGTTGGCCAATTCACGTGAAGCCTATTACATAGACTCGGTTTCCGAAAAAACCGCCGACAAATCCCTGTGGTGGAACTATAAAAGCTCCAAAGCCCGCGAAATAAACCTCGGCCTCGACCTTAAGGGTGGTATGAATGTTATGATGGAAGTGTCCACCGTCGATGTGGTGCGCGCCCTCGCCAACCACACCAAGGACACCCTTTTCAACAAAGCCATCGACGAAGCTCTAAAACAACAAAAAGTAACCCCTAACACCAACTTCGTCACTCTTTTCGAAAAATCCATCTACAAACTCAGTCCCGATGTCAAACTCGCTCCCTATTTCGCCACTCAGCTGCGCGACAAGGTGAAACTCACCGACGACAACGACAAAGTTATGGACGTTGTTAAAAGCGAGGTTAACGACGCTTTCGACCGCACATACGAAATCCTGCGCCAACGTATCGACAAATTCGGCGTGGCTCAGCCCAACATCCAGAAACTCAGCGCTTCCGAACGTATCCTTATTGAGCTCCCCGGTGTAAAAGAACCCGAGCGTGTTCGTAAACTCCTGCAAGGAACCGCCGAACTCCAGTTCTGGTTGGGCGCAAGGGTTAAAGACGCTTTCCACTATCTCGAAGATGTGAACAAATACATAGCAACCACATCTGTTGCCGACCTTTCGGAAGGCGAAGAGGTGGATTCTTTGCTTGCCAACATCTCCAACGACACTGCCGCTGCCACCGTAAATGCTGCCGATTCTACAGCCAACGCTATCGGAAGCCTCGTTGACAGCTCCGCTTTGCAAAACGAACAGCTGCAAGCCGAAAACGAAAAGAACAATCCTCTGTTCGCTAAACTTTACCCCAATGTTGATCCCAAATCTGGCGAGTTCTCCGATGGTTGTGTTGTCGGATATGCCTCTCCCAAGGATAGAAGCGCTATCGACGACATGCTTGACAAGGCTCGCGCCAAAAACATCATCCCCTCGACAATAAAATTCCTCTGGGGTGCCAAACCCTCCAGATATAACAACCTGTATGAACTCTATGCCATTCAGGTTACCACCCGCGACGGCTCGCCTCTGCTCGGCGGCGATGTCATCACCGATGCACGTCAGGACTTCAACAACACCAACGGCAATGAAATATCCATGACCATGAACAGCGACGGCGCCCGCGAATGGAAACGTATCACCGGAGCCAACAAAGGCGAGTTCATCGCCATCGTTCTGGATAATGTGGTTTATTCCGCTCCTCGCGTCAACGGCGAAATCGCTGGTGGCCGTTCGTCCATCACCGGCGACTTCACCCTCGAAGAAGCCAAGGACCTTGCCAATATCCTGAAAGCCGGTAAGCTCCCCGCTCCCGCCAAGATAGTTCAGGAAGCCGTGGTTGGACCTTCGCTCGGTCAGGAATCCATCAATGCAGGTCTGCTCTCCTTCATAGTGGCCTTCATCATGGTGTTCATCTATATGATTATTTTCTACAACAAGGCAGGTATTGTTGCTACAATAGCACTGCTTACCAATATGTTCTTCCTCGTTGGCGTTATCGCTTCGCTGGGTGCCGTGCTTACCCTCCCCGGTATCGCAGGTATCGTGCTTACCATGGCTATGGCTGTGGATGCCAACGTTATTATCTACGAACGTGTCAAGGAGGAACTCCGGGCAGGCAACAGCATATCGTCGTCGGTCGACAAAGGTTTCAAAAACGCTTACTCGGCTATCATCGACGGTAACGTTACCACACTGCTCACAGGTATAGTGCTGATAATGTTCGGCTCCGGCCCCGTTCAAGGCTTCGCCGTTACATTGTGCGTAGGTATCTTAACTTCCTTGTTCACAAGTATTTTCATTACCCACTTGGTTATCGAACGATTCATGAAATCGTCCAAACCCATGACATTCTCCTTCCCGTTCTCCGAAAACTTCCTCCGCAATACCAATGTCGATTTCATCGGTAAAAGAAAAGCTTTCTACCTCATAGCAGGCACAGTGCTGGTTGTAGGTATTGCAGCTCTGGCTATCCGCGGTCTGAACATGGGTATCGACTTCCAGGGTGGTAGAACCTACGTCATCCGTTTCGATCAGCCTCTCACAAGCACCGCCGATGTCCGTGCAAGTCTTGCCGAACAGTTCCCCGATGCTCCCGAGGTTAAGACCTATGGTCCTTCCAACCAGATAAAAGTTACCACCAAGTTTGGTATAAACGAGGACAACGACACCATTAAGAACCAGATAGTTGAAAAACTGTTCAACGGAACTAAACAATACTTCAAAGACGAAATCACCATTAAAGAGTTCGCTTCTACCGAGGCTAACCCACTGGGTATCATCAGTTCCGAAATCGTTGGACCTACAATGGCCAAGGATATTCAGCGCGACGCTATAATCGCCCTCTTGGTTGGACTGCTGGTTATTTTCGCATACATTGCACTGCGTTTCCGCAAATGGCAGTTCGGTCTCGGCGGCGTTATCGCTCTGGCACACGACTCCCTTATCACTATAGGTTTCTTCGCTTTGCTCCACGGTTTGATGCCGTTCAACATGGAGGTCGACCAGTCGTTCATAGCCGCTATACTTACCGTTATCGGTTACTCCATCAACGCCACCGTGGTGATTTACGACCGTGTGCGTGAGTACAAGACCCTGTACCCCAAACGTTCGCTCAAGGAACAGATCAACAGTGCCATCAACTCCACTTTGAGCCGTACTGTGAACTCCTCCGGAACTACTTTGGTGGTGCTGCTTATGATGTTCATATTCGGTGGCGAGGCTCTGCGTGGATTCATCTTCGCACTGCTCGTAGGCGTAGCTGCCGGTACGTTCTCTTCGGTATGCATCTCCGGTACAATTCTGTTCGATCTGATGAAACGTAAAGAAGAAAAACAGATAGAAAAAAAATAACAAAATCAATATATTGATACTCAGCGTTTCAGAGAATAAAAATAAAAAAAATCGCATTTTTACTTTTATTATTTGACAATATTGAGTATCTTTGCAGAGATTTTTCAAACAGGAAAATGAGCACATTTTGGTTGATATTATTGGCGGTGTTGTTCTCATTACCAAGTCTTTTGGGTAAAAAAGGCAAGAAAGGTAATGCAGGACACAGGACTGTGGTTTCGGGTGAAAAAGCTCCCGATACCACCGTTTACGCCGACGACGAAGACCCCCTCGAAGAAATAAAGAGGCAGATTTTCGGCCAAAGCATTGATTCCCAGCGGAAAAGCACCGTTCGTCAGCCAGAGCAGTTCCTGTACAACGAATACAACCCGCAAAGTGAAACGCCTAAAGAGGCAAAACCGAAACCCTCTCCCGTTGTGCTGCAATCCGAGCCGGAAAGCGAACAAGGCAGCGGTTTCCTTTTCAACTTGCGCGATGCCGTTGTTCAAAATGTGATATTGGAAAATCCATATATATAGATAAAAAAATAAAGATAAGATAGGTATTTAACTGAAAATTAGATGAGTATGTTAAAAAAAGTACTGATGACATTTGGGTTGCTCTTGGTAACCAGTGTTGTGGCTTTTGGACAAGGAACCCTGAGGGGCGTAGTTGTCAATTCCAAAACTAATCAGCCAGAGCCATTCATCAATGTCCAAGCCAAACAAAACGGCGAGATGAAAGGTGGTGCCGCCACCGATTTTAACGGTATCTTTATTATCAAGCCTCTTGCCGCTGGTGTTTACGACCTCGAAGCATCCGGTGTCGGTTTCGCTTCCGTTAAAATAGTGGGAATAAACGTTAAGGCAAGTGGTTCCACTTACGCCGACACTATCAAGATGTCCGATAAATCGGAGGTGTTGATAGAAGTGGTTGTGAAAGGCACAAGAGACAAACTGATTGATAAAGGTAGCCCCGAAGGTGGTAAACGTATCACCGGTAAGGACCTCGAACGTATGCCTGGTAGCTCCATCGAATCCGCTGTGGCAACTGTTGCCGGTGTGGGTTATAGCGACGGCGGCGTGGGTACTGCCCGTGGTCAGGACGAAGGCATGGCCACCTACGTGGGAGGCATGCGCAAAAAATCCGGTGTGTATGTACCCAAGGAAGCCATCGCCGACATCCAGGTGATTCTGAGTGGTACGCCTGCCCGCTATGGTGAAGCCATCGGCGGCGCACAGGTTATCACACTCAAACCGCCAGCAAACAAATTCAACGGCATGGTACGTTACGAAACATATCTCGACTACAGATATTTCAACGACCTCACTTTTTACCTCACTGGCCCGATCCTGAAATCGAAAGCCACCGAAAACAAGGCCGAAAAGACTATCGTCGGTTTCCGTCTTACCGGTGTACTGCGCTATCAGTTCGACCAGTACTATCGTCGCAACGGCTACTTGTATCAGATAGTGCGCGACGACGTGCGTGAGAGAATCGAGAACGAGCCCGTGCTTTTCGACCCCCTCACCGGAGCCGTGAACTATGCCGGTGAGTATCTCCGTGCAAGCGATTTCCAGACTATCAAATATAAAGGTGGTATGCCTGCTTACCGTGCCTACGTTGAAGGCGGCCTCGACATCCGTTTCTCCGATTACGCTACCTTGCAGATTTCGGCAGACTATATGTTCAACAGGTCGGCATCCACTGGCGTGGGTTACTTCCCCCTCAACCTCGGTACTCATGGAACATCCGACTATCAGAACTTCTCCATTATGGCCGACTTCACACAGCGTTTCCCCGACAAGAAACCTGCCAGCGGCGACGCTACAAAGCCCGGCTCGGAAAAGACCTCTCTTATCACCAATGTGATGTACAACATCTCCGGTATGTTCAACCGCGTTTGGACGAAATCCTATGATCAGGAATTCGGCGACGACGTTTTCAAATATGGTCACGTAGGTACATTCGAAACCAAAAAGACCCGTACATATTCTATAGGTACTTTCAACCTCAACGGTGTTGATCAAGTGGCACGTATCCAATCCAACTGGATGGACACCGCTGTTATCTTCACACCCTCTCCCTACAACCCCTTGATGGCAAGATATACCTCGCAACTCTATGGTATGGACGCCATCCGTAGCTCTCTTATCAACTTCAACAACATCCAGATGTACAACGGCCTTATCAACGGCCAGACCCCCTCGTCCATCTATAGCCTCATAGCTAACGTGGGTACACCTTATGGCTCTTACGGCAAATCCTTGGCCGACTACGTTTATGTTCAGGCCAAAGTTTCCGCCGATATCAAAGGCCATGCCATCGAGCTCGGTTTCCAATATGACCAGCAGACAAGCTATAGCTACTCATTGGCTCCCATCTCCTTGTGGACAATCATGAGACAGTCGGCCAACGCCCACATCACTCAGCTCGACCTCGACAACCCCATTGTTGACCAATCGGGCCAATATCTGACTATCAACTACGACCGCAAATACGACGAGGCCAGCCAGACATTCTTCGACAGAGCTATGCGTGCAAAACTCGGTCTCCCCGTGAACAGCACCGATTGGCTCGACGTTGATATGTACGACCCCAACTGGTTCTCTCTGGATATGCTTTCGCCCGACGAAATGTTCAACGACGGTAATGCCATCGTTTCCTATTATGGCTACGACCACATGGGTAACCGCATCCGTGGCAAACAGTCGTTGGAGAGCTTCTTCAACAGCTCCGAAAGAAAACTCGGCGCTTTCTCGCCCATCTACATGGCTGGTTACATCCAAGACCAGTTCGAGTTCGAAGACCTTATCTTCAACGTTGGTGTGCGTGTCGACCGCTTCGACGGCAACCAGATGGTGCTGAAAGATCCTTATCTGCTTTACGAATCTTATACTGTGGGAGAACTCGGTGGTGTTAACTACGCAGGTGTCATCCCCGAAGGTGTCGGCGACGACTGGGTAGTTTATGTTGACGACCCCGCTTCTTCGACTCCTACCATCACCGGTTTCCGTAATGGTTCCACTTGGTACACCGCCGACGGTGTGGAAACTTCCGACCCCTACGATGTTAAAGGTGCCGCCGGTCGTCCCACTCCTTTCCGTAAACCCGATGCTCAGGCATCCTATCAGAAAAACACTCCCTCTATTAGCGCTTTCAAAGACTACGACCCGCAGATTGTGGCAATGCCCCGTATCGCTTTCTCGTTCCCCGTGAGCGACAAATCCATATTCAAGGCAAGTTACGATATTATCTGTAACCGTCCTTCTAGCAACTGGCAGGCCAACTACCTCGGATACCTGTATATGACTCAGATTTCGGCTATCTCCAACCCCAACCTGAAACCTGAAAAAATCACCAACTACGAATTGGGATTCCAACAGCTGCTCACCGAGAACTCGGCTATCACAATCACAGCTTACTATAAAGAAACACGTAACCTCATACAGCTTGTGCAGTATGCAGGTGCCGACCCCAACCCCAACTACTACTCCTACGATAACCTCGATTTCAAAACTGTAAAAGGTATTTCGCTGGCCTACGATATGCGTGCTACCAACAACGTAAGACTTACAGCCAACTACACCTTGCAGTATGCAGAAGGTACCGGTCTTCCCGGAACAACAATGCAGGAACTTATCAAGGAAGGTTATTCCACTCTGAAACTTCTGAACCCGATTTGGGACGACCGTCGTCACGAGCTGAAAGTCAACCTCGACTACCGCTTCGGCCCGAAAGAAGGCTTCCCCATCACCAGAACCACAAAGGATAAAGACGGCAACGACCGTGTGAAAAAACTCTATCCTTTGCAGAACTTCGGTGTAAACCTGATTGCCGTTGCTCAGTCCGGCCGTCCTTACACCCGCCGCTACAGCAATATGCAGAGCACCATCGTGGGTAGCTACAACGGCGCACGTCTGCCGTGGGGCTTCTACTTCGACTTCGTGGTGGACAAATACTGGCCCATCAAAGTTAAGAAAAGAACTACAAACCTCGTACTTGCTGTAACAGTAACCAACGTGTTCAACATCAAGAACGTTACCGGTGTTTACGCCGTTACCGGCAACCCCGAAGACAACGGTTATCTTACCGACCCGGAAACTCAAACCCTCATCGATTCCTACCTCGATCCTGATTCATTCAGGGATTTGTACGCTATCTACCTCTCCAACAACAACTATAACTATTCGAGACCAAGACTCATAAAAGTGGGTTTGACCTATCAGTTCTAATCTAACGTGTAAGTTTGTTTAATTGAAATTAGAGTAAAGATGAAACATATATTTTTAAAATCGGGATTAGTTGCATTTATTTGCATGTCTCTTTTTGGAACGGCATTTTCACGCGACTGCGAGTGGGAACGTTCTAATTCCAACCGTGCTAAACTGCAAGCAAAAGCCGCCGCATGTAAGAGAGCCCAAAGTTCCGCCGAGTTGAATGTAAACAACGTGCGTGCTTTGATCAATGCATACGGTAACATGTGGTACGACGGTAGTTTGGCAAAATACAACATTCCAAAGAACGGTACTTCTACCGCTATGTTCTGCGCAGCTCTGTGGATCGGTGGTACCGATGTCGACGACCAGTTGCGTATCGCCGCCCTGCGTTTCGGTAGTGAAGGTAACGACTACTGGCCGGGTCCCCTCACGGTCGATGGTACTGCTTCCGTTTCCGCCGAGGTTTGTAACGAGTACGACAAACACTATAAAATCACTCAAGCCGACGTTTCGACATTCAAGGGAATGTTCGACTACGAAGAAGGTTCTACTCCTACTCCCAACGACTCGTACGACGAAGCTCTTATCCCCGACGTGATTAAGAACTGGCCTGCCCACGGCAACACAGCCATGAAACAGTCCAAATATTTGGCTCCTTTCTTCGATGCCGATGAAGACGGTGAGTACAACTACACCAAGGGTGACTATCCTTATTACGATTTCGACAACGTGCTTTGCCCCAAAACCCTTAAGGCAGCCCTTAACCCCGGCGAAAAATACGTGCCCGCTCCTACAATGGAAGGCAAATATGGTACCGGTGGCCAGGCTATCACGGGCGGTATCCTTTCCGACCAAGTGCTGAAAGGCGACCAGACAATTTGGTGGGTATTCAACGATATGGGTAACTCCCACACCGAATCGAAAGGCGACCAGATTGGTCTCGAAATCAGAGCTCAGGCCTTCGCCTTCGCCACCAACGACGAAATCAACAACATGACTTTCTACACCTACGAAATCATCAACCGTTCGTCTTACACATTGCGTAACACCTATTTCAGCCAGTGGGTTGACCCGGATCTGGGTTATTCGCACGACGACTATGTAGGTTGCGATGTGAGACGTGGTCTCGGCTACTGCTACAACGGTAAAGACGTCGACGGTCCTGGAACAGGCTCCTATAGCGGAATTCCTCCTGCAGTAGGTATCGACTTCTTCCAAGGTCCTTACATGGATCCCGACCAGAGCGACAACCCCAAAATAGACATCGCCAAAATGCGTGTTTATTATGAGGCAGCTCTCGCCGGATACCAACTCGACCCCAACGACCCCAATGCAGGTTACGACACCATCCGTCTTTCTGAAGAAGCCGACGCTTATATCAACGCATGGTATTTTAAGAAAGACGACGCTATTGGCAACTGTGCTATCAACGGCGTGAACTTCGGTAACGGTATTGTCGACGACGAACGTTTCGGTATGCGTCGTTTTGTGTACTACAACAATAGCCTGAACGGTACCAACGGTGAACCTGAAAAAGCTTCCGACTATTATAACTACCTCCGCGGTTATTGGAAAAACAACACCCGTATGACTTTCGGTGGTGATGGTACCAAAGGCGGCACCGACGCTCTCGAATGCGACTTCATGTTCCCCGGCGACAGCGACCCGTGGAACTGGGGTACCAATGGTGAAGATCCGGGACTCGTTTGGACAGAGAAAACCCCTGCCTCCGGTGAATCGGGCAACAACCCCGGCGACCGTCGTTTCATGCAGTCCGCTGGTCCTTTCACCCTGAAACCCGGAGCTATCAACTACATCACTGTAGGTATTCCTTTCGCACAAGCAACTTCCGGCAACGCTTGGTCGTCGGTAGAACTGCTTCGTCAGGTTGATGACAAATGTCAGTCCCTGTTCGAAAACTGCTTCAAGATACTGACCGGTCCCGAAGCTCCTACTATTACTGTTCAGGAACTTCCTAACGAAGTTATCCTTTTCCTCTCCTACGAAAATCCCGAATCTAACAATAATAAGAACGGTATTCCTGAATCCTTCGCCGAAACAGATCCTTCGATTCCTATGACTTATTCGGTTGATACCACTATAAATGGTGAACGTGTATCAGAAATAAGAACATACACTCAGGATCAAAGGACCTATAAATTTGAAGGTTATCAGATTTATCAGCTGAAAGACGCTAACGCTTCCGTCGGTGATATCGATGACGACACCAAAGCACGTCTTGTTTATCAGTGCGACATTGAAAACTATTACGATGACGCCCATACCCTCCCGATTGGTACTTTGATAAACTACGAACTCGACAATGGAATGGGCACCATCGTTCCTCAGGTGATGGTGACAGGTGCCAACACTGGTATCCGCCACTCCATCCGCATTACCACCGATGCTTTTGCAACAGGTACTAACACCAAGCTGGTAAACAACAAAGAATATTATTTTGTTGCCATTGCTTACGCTCACAACCGCTATAAAGAATATTCTCCCACCGACGCTAACAAAATCGACGGACAGAAGAAAACTTATCTGGCAGGTCGTCAGAACGAATGGAAACAGGAGATTAAACCTGTTAAAGCTATTCCGCACAACATCTCTGCCGAAAATGGCGGTACAATTGTTCAGGCCGAATATGGCACATCCCCTGTTATCACCCGTATCGAAGGTTATGGTAACGGCGGTTTCGTGCTCGAACTCACCGAATCCTCAATCGAGGAACTCATGGGTGCTCCCGGCGAGGAAGGCAAACCAGCAGGTCGCTTAGTCCGTTCCGGTATGAACGAAAGGATGGAAAATCCCTGTATTATTGCCAATCCTACCTACAAAGAAGACCATGGTCCTCTGAACATCACTATTGTTGACCCGCTGAACGTGAAACGTGGTAAATATTACATCCGTTTCAACGGTGCTGACGACGATTCCCGTTGGACAATAGAATCTGTTGACGGTTCACCTCTCTTCAACGACGCTACTGGCAATCCTGTTTATGTTGATTCTTCCGACTTCACAATAGGTCGTTACAACGAACAGCTGTTCCTCGACCTCGGTATCGCTGTAGGCATCACCAATGTTGAACATGTGGCTACTCCTGTATCAGTAACCGGAAAGACCATCCTCGGAGGTCTGGTAAATAGCGGAGCACTGCTCAATTCGGAAATGCATTTCTCCGATCCTAACAAACAGTGGTTGTCGGCTATTCCCGATTACGATGCTTCTCCTACCTACAACTGGATTAGATCTGGTGCTCAGTTCACCGAAGGCGATCGCGGAACATTTATAAAGGATACTTCCGATTTCACTGGAGCCGAAGCTTATCTTGACGCTGACTATTACAAATATCAGTGGGACGATGCTTTAGCAAGATCCGAATCCTACGCAATCGATAAATACAGTATTTTCGAAGGTGTATTGGGCGGTACTTGGGCTCCCTACGGTGTAGTTTCTACAAGGTCTTTCCACCCCGGCTTCTCCTATATGTATTATGTTGCTCCCGAAAGTCGTTTCGACTCTTTGAGAAGACATACTTCTTCGGTTACAGCCAAAAACTATCAGTCGCGTAACTATCAGAGAAGAAACCTCCAGATTCAGCTGTTCAACAAATCGCTGAACTATAATGATATGGGTAACCTTCCCAGTGTGCATATCGTTATCACACCCGACCAGACAAAATGGACCCGCTGTCCTGTTCTGGAGATGTGCGATGATCCGACACAATCCGAAGGCAATGCACTGCGTTTCCAAATGCGTAAAGCTTATTCCGTTGACAAGAACGGTAATGTGGATACCACTTACGACCGCAAATATGGTATGGGTTGGTTCCCGGGCTACGCTATCGATGTTGAAACCGGTGAACGTTTGAACATGATGTTCGGTGAAGACTCGCGTTATGTACAGCACAATGGTCGCGATATGATGTGGAACCCCGTTAACACCATAATGGATGGTACTCAAAACTATGTTATGGGTGGCGGCCACTTCATATACGTCCTCAAATCTAACAACCAGCCCTTTGTGGATATATCAAGAGTTTCCGACAATGTTGTTTCGAGATACTATAAGACACCTTCGTACGACGGTGGCGAATGGGCTGCACGCATGCTCGAATCTCTCGACCGTTTGATGCACATCCGCGACAATTCACCTATGATGGCTTACTGCAATGGACTGCTCCTCGGCGAGAACGACCAATATGTTCGCCCTGCCCGCGACTCTGCGGCTCTGCTGTTCGCAAGTGTTGCTTGGGTTAACATGCCTATCGTTTCGTCCAAATTCTTGTTCAACAATCCTAAGGACATTCCTTGCGACGTTACTATCGACATAGCTGTAAGACGTCCTTACGCCACTTACTACAGCGCCAACCAGACTGCTCCTTCACAGGCAGGCCAGCAGCTGAGAAACGGCAACAACCCGATGTATATGTTCGAGATGACCGACGACCTTATCACCCTCACCCATCAGGCTGGTGGTCGTATCGACAATCAGACCATCCTCGACAACATCGCCGTTGTTCCGAATCCCTACTACAGCGCTTCTGAATACGAAACTTCAAGTCAGTTGGACAGCAGGGTAAGAATTACCAACCTGCCCGCCAACTCGAAGATTGCCATATATACCGTTGACGGCACCCTCGTCCGCAAGCTCGGTCCTTCGCCAAGCGATGCAGGCAACGCCGACCGCGGTTATACTTTGGACTGGGATTTGAAGAACCATATCGGTATCCCGATCGCCGGCGGCATGTATCTGATTCATGTTACTGTTCCGGAAATTGGCGAAAGGGTTATCAAATGGTTTGGAACAATGCGTCCCGTTGACTTGAACTCGTTTAAATAATTAAGTGACAGAGTAAGTTGATATTAATATTTTAAAATATGATGAAGATGAAAAACAGATATAGAATATTAGTCATGGTTTCGCTCGTGTCCTTGTTGTCGGTTACTGCTGCTTACGCAGGCAACGACGACCGCAGGGGTACGGCAGGTGCTAACGAGTTGCTTATTAACCCGTGGGCCAGAAGTTCCGGATGGGCAGGTGTGAACACCGCCAACGGCGTAGGTCTCGACGCTTTGTTTACAAACGTGGCAGGTCTTACCTTCCTCAACAAAACGGAAATAATGTACACCAATACTCAGTGGTTCAGTGGCTACGGCGGAACTATCAACGCTTTCGGTCTCGGTCAGCCTATAGGTTCGCGTGGCGTTCTGGGTTTGTCGGTGGTTTCAATGGGCTTTGGCGACATCCCCATTACTACTGTGAACAGCCCTGAGCAAGGTGCTAACGGTACTTTCTCGCCAACTCTGATGAATATCTCGGCTTCTTACGCTCACAAGTTCAGCTCGAGTATCCGCGGTGGTATCAATATCAAGATTATCTCCGAAAGCACCGACAACGTTTCGGGAACTGGCATAGCTATCGATGCAGGTATCCAGTATGTAACGGGTGCCGACGATAACATCAAGTTCGGTATCGCTCTGAAAAACGTGGGTACTCCTATGCATTTCAGTGGCGATGGTATGTCTCTGACTTTGGTTAACGATCAGGATGTTACCTCCACCTACGAAACCCGTTCAGCTGACTTTGAAATGCCCACTTGCCTGAATATCGGTGGCGCTTACGATTTTCTGTTCGAGAAATTCGATCAGCGTCTGACGGTGGCTGCAAGCTTCACTTCCAACGCTTTCCTCCGCGATGACTACAAAGTTGGTCTCGAATATTCGTTGTTGAATATGTTCCAGCTGAGAGCCGGTTACTCGTTCCAGAGCGGACTTTGGAAAGAGGATACTCGCGCTACTGCCTACACAGGCCCCTCGGCCGGTGCCACTGTTGCCATCCCTCTTGGAAAACGCAAAGAAGGTGCCAATGTGCCTACTCTCAAAATCGATTATTCGTACCGCGCTGCAGCTCCGTTCAGCGGATCTCACGCTATAGGCATCGCTTTGAATCTGTAAATAATCACTTATTGATATGAATAAAATTTAGGAAAGACCCTCAAGGGTCTTTCCTAAATGTTTAAATAAATTTGGTTTACTCATTGTATTATTGCTTAGTGCAAACTTTATTAGAAAATTTTAATCATGGGAGAAATTAAATATTATAGTGCTGAGGGACTTCAGAAACTTAAAGATGAACTGAACACTCTGATAACAAAGGATCGTCCTGCCGCTTCCGCCGCAATAGCCGAGGCTCGCGACAAAGGCGACCTTTCGGAGAACGCGGAATACGATGCCGCCAAGGAGGCCCAAGGTCTGCTGGAAGCACGCATTTCGAAACTTCAGGACCTGATAGCAAACGCACGTCTGCTTGACGAGTCGAAACTGGACACCTCCAAAGTGCTGCTGCTCTCGATTATCGAAATCCGCAACACCAAGACCAAGCTGAAACAGAAATTCCACATCGTTCCCGAAAGTGAGGCCGATGTTAAGAAAGGAAAGATTTCTGTCTCGTCGCCTTTCGCCAAGGCATTTTTAGGCAAACAGGTAGGTGATATTGTTGAAGTGTCGGTACCTGCAGGCGTTATGAATTTCGAGATTCTTTCGGTTGAACGTTAGTAAAATCAATAAGTTATGGCATCGATTTTTTCAAGAATAGTGGCAGGTGAGATTCCATGCTACAAGGTTGCCGAAACTGAGGACTGTCTCGCTTTCCTCGATGTTTCGCCTATCGCCTACGGACACGTGCTTGTGATTCCGAAAAAGGAGGTCGACTACATTTTCGACATTGACGATGAACTTTTTGTAAAACTCCATCTTTTCAGCAAAAAAGTAGCTATAGCCTTGAAAAAGGTTGTGCCTTGCGTGAAAATTGGCGTTGCTGTTGTAGGCATCGATGTGCCCCACGCACATATACATCTCGCTCCCATAAACAAAGGCGGAGATTTGAGTTTCGAGAAGGAACGTGTACAGCTCTCGCCAGAGGAGTTTAAAGAACTTGCTGCCAAAATTTCGGCGGCTATGGAATGATTTGATTTTTGTTCTAATATATAGGGCTGTCGGATTTGCGTCCGACGGCCTTTTTTATGGCACTGGGTCGTATCCGCTGCCTCCCCATGGGTTGCACCTAAGGATGCGCTTAAAAGCCAGCCAGCCGCCCTTAAACGGGCCGTATTTCTTTATCGCCTCCACGGCATATTGCGAACAGGTGGGAGTGTAGCGACAGGCAGGGGGTGTGAAAGGCGATATGCAGTTCTGGTAGAACTTGATTATCAAAAGGAAAAACTTCTGTAATATGTTTTTGAAAAAATCTAACATTGCTCGGCAGATATTTCTTTTTCAATGTCCTGGCAGATGCGTTTTAGTATTGCGTCGGTTTTGTCTAAAAGGGTGTGGTAGTCAGGGGTGCGGGTTTCCACATAGCTGAACGCCAAGCAGATTTTAAGGTTGTTTTGTGCTAGAAAGTCGTAGAGGGTGCTTTTCTGCACTCGGTAACACTCGCGGATTATGCGTTTGGTGCGGTTGCGGTCCACAGCGTGGTGTAGCTTGCGCTTGGGTGCGATGATAAGCAGCTGGGCGGGGTATTTCTGTTCGTCGCTAACTATTTGCCAGCGAACAATGAAAGGGAAGGAGAAAAAACTGTTGCCTTGCGCAAACAGATTTTCGATTTTCTTTTTGCCACACAATCGTTCCGCTTTGTTGAAAGTGTTTGGCATTGCCGTGTGAGAAGATTTTAGTTGGTTACGCTCTCGGTAGCGACGGCGGCCACAGTCGTTTCGACGGTTTGGCCTAATTCGGCAGCGAGTTTCTGAGCGGCCTCGGCTTCCTTGCGCGCCTTCTCCAATTGACGTTCCCTGCGTTTGGCGGCGTTGGCGGCTTTCTTTTCCTCGAGCATCTGTTTGTATTTGCTCTTGTTGGTGAACACCGATTTGGTCTTTTTGCCTGCGTTTTTCTTGGTCGACGATTTCTTAAGCGAGGTGGGCTTGGCAATGATTGTCGCACCCTGTTCCTTGCCAAGTATGAAATTCTCGATAGCGGCGGGCATTGAGAGTGCGTTTTTCGACGGAGCGGCAATAGATATTTTTATGCCTGCGGCATTGATAGCCGAGTGTGTGGTTGGTCCGAAACCGGCCACGATTATCTTGTCGTTTTCGGCGAAATTTGGGAAACTCTCAAGCAACGACTTGACTCCGATGGGGGAGAAGAGGACAATCATGTCGAACTTGGACAAGTCGAATTGGGTGAGGTCCTTAGGCACCGAGCGGTACATGATGGCTTTGGTGTATTTGAATTTGCCTTTGTCGAGCATTTTGGTGTTGTCGGTCTGCCTTTCGGAAGAGCAGGGGAAAAGGAAACGTTCGTCCTTGTGTTTCACCATCAGGTCTATGAGGTCGGCAAAGGTCTGCTCGGCGTGGAACACTTTGCGTTTGCGGTATTGCACGTAGTTCTGCAAGTACAAGGCAATGGCTTTGGTGGTGCAGAAATATTTCATTGTTTCGGGCGGATTTTCGCGCAGCTCCTTAACCAAGCGGAAAAAGTGGTCGATGGCGTTTTTGCTGTTGAAAATCACGGCGGTGTAGTCCTTGATGTGAATGCGGCTTTTGCGGAATTCGGCAACGGGTACACCAACTATGTCGAAAAATTTGAAGAAAGTTAAATTAACGTTGTGTTTTTCAATCAGGGGGTAGTACGGTGACTTCTCTAAATTTGCTGGCTCTGGTTGAGAAATAAGGATGTTTTTAACTTCCATTGCTGTTTATTTTAATGTAGGATAATTCTATGGTTTATAATATTTTAAAGCCCTAATGAGAAGCCGTTGCCACTCAATTTTGGAAATGCAAAGATACGAAAAAAAACTGACACCAGCAAATTTTCTTTTTCCACAAAATTGCCGTTGTTCTCTGTAAAGCAGTCGTTTGTGTGTTTATTTTTTTGTGTAGCGGGGACTTCTTTCTGTTCGGAAGAGCAGCGCCACAAAAAATCCGAGGATGAACGACGTAACGACGGTATATACAAAGCCCATAAAGGCGAGATATTTAGGTGTGGCCATTATCTTTATCTGTTCCACGGCTTCGGTGTAGCCGGGCTCCTCGGGGGAGTGCTTGGCAAGTTCGCTTTCGGAGAAACGCTGCACGAATTCCGTGTCGGTATGTGTGCCGTAGAACCACAGGTAAAGGGCGTAGAGCAAGGCGGCCACGCAGCTGAGTCCCACGGTGAGCAGAAATATCTCCTTGAAAGTTACTTTCTTTTCGGGCAGAGTGGTGCGGTAGAGCAGGGTGAAGACCACAAGGCAGATGGCAAGCACCACGTTGTCGGTCCACGAGACGGGGGTGGCAATGGGGTCGAAAAAGTAGTAGCGCGCAATTACCGACAAAATAAGCGCGATAGCGGCAATAGGTCCGAAAATAAGGATGAACTTTTTGTAATTGCCGTGCATTGTGGATTGGTAACGATGCAGTAATGCCATTGTATTGTGTTGTTTATTAGTGTTTTGTGTTTGAATATCACTCTGTAAGAACTATGGCAAAGATACGATTTTTTAGTGATTAGTGATTGGCGAATGGTGATTAGTGATGAAGAAAGGTTCAGAGAACCTTACGATAGCACGAAGTGCAGAGAATAAATTTATTGGTGATTGGTTGGTATGGTATTCCGTTTCTTATTAAAAAATGTTTTTTTATTTTGTTGAATTCTAGTAATTTATAAATTATTTTCAAAATATTTTTCCGCTGCGCAAATAGGTTGCGCACCCCTGTTATATCTTTGCATTTTGAAAAAGAGCGGTGAAAAACCAACCTTTTTTCACATAATGAACTGATTTTAAGACTATAAAAAAACACACAATATGAAAGAATGTATATTTGAATTTGGCAAACAGCCTCTGAAACAATGGATTAGCGAAAACCGCGACTGCGAACGCATGAAACTCGTGGGGAATGTAAAGAGCAATCTTATGGATGATGAATATTACTTCCCCGTGAAAGGAGATGAAGGTTGCAGACAACTATACCACGAGCTTGGCAACGACAATCCCTACGACCTGCTTTATGGTTTCGACAAACTTGCCAAGGACTTTCACCCCAAGGAATTCGACTTCAGCGAGATGCGTCTGCTCGACATTGAGGATGAAGATGGCAACGACGATATGCCATGGGGATGGGGCTCCGATTTGTTGGAAGATAATCCGTCGATGATCTTGAGAATGCTGTGCAACCGCATCTACGGCACCGAATTCGTTGTCAGGGACGGTTTCATTTTCACCAAGGACGGACGCACCATTGTGCATTGTTTCAATCCTAAAGGCGTGGTGAATATCCCGCAAGGCGTGGAGCGTATAGGACGCATAGCCTTCGCAAATATCGAAAACGGACAATTAGAAGTGGTGCTGCCCGAAGGCGTGGTAAGCATCGGCATGTCGGCTTTTGATAATTGTGAGGCGTTGAAACGCGTCAACTTGCCCGAAAGTCTGCGTGAACTCGGCATTAGTGCCTTTGAAAACACAGAATTGATGGAGGTTTCTATTCCCGATGCAATTGAGGAAATACCTGACCGCTGTTTTAGTTTCACCTATATCGAGAAGTTGAAACTGCCACGTAATTTGAAGGCTGTGCGCACCGAGGCTTTTGTCGGACTGTCTCCCAAGAAAATATTTTTTCCTGAGGGTTTGGAGACGTTGGAATGGGGATGTTTCGACAGTCATGAACAAATAATTATGTACATGCCCAAGACTGTGAAAGAGATAGCTGAGGATTTCTATTACGACAGCTATGTGGAGGATCATCCATCCGACCATCGTCCGTACATTTATATGGACCCCGCGAACCCCTATTTCGAGTCGAAAAGAGGGCGGCTTTACCGCAAAGGCGAAAACAAACCGTACATATAAATAAAAGCCCGTCAACGCACTGCCTTTGCGTTCGTGGCTTTGAAAGAAAGGTAATGAATTGTAAACTAACTACTTAAACTAAAAAAAACACACAAAAATGGAAACTAAAAAAACAACAGCAAGAACAGATTTTGAAATCGATTTTACCGCAAACGCAAAAAAAAGGAAAACGCTGCCCGAAAAAAAGGTTAACGAGGAGCTCGACCTTCTCTCCTGCATGGAGAAAATCTCCGACTTCGCCGAAAATTCGGGCCTTAGCGACAATTTCTACCGCAAGGTGGAGCGTTACGCCAAACATGTGGCCGAGGTGTTGGGAATCACTGTCAACCAAAGCGTAATGCTCTCGCTGATAGTGGATTTAGGCACCGACAGCTATGTGTCGCTGCACGAGATGGCCGAGCACTTGGGCTGTCGTACCACACGTATGCTGAAACAGAAAAAGGATATCGAGGTGCTGGTGCAGCGCGAGATGGTGGAGTGCTCCACATCCTGCAACCACCACAACTACCACGCCCCCGCCGACTTGCTCGACGCAGTGTCCGACAACAAACCGTTCAAACCCCGCGACTATTCAGGCCTCAGCTGTCGTGAGCTTATTGACAACATACACAGGGTTTTCTCCGATTTCGAGGACGACGAGCTGTCGTTCGAAAACACCATACTGCGCATCAGAAGGATGTTGGACAGCAACAGTGAATTGCGCTTTGTGCAATGTCTCAACGCAAAGGACCTCCACCCGTACTGCCGTTTGATAGTCCTGTTTTTCTGCTGTAAGTTCGTTTGCGACAACGATGACGAAATCAGTTTCTTCGACATGAATTTCCTGCTCAACGAATCTGCCATGCATTTCGAGAAATACAACTTGAAAGACGGCTCCAGTTCGCTGCTCGAGGACAAAATCCTCGAATATCACTGCGAGAACGGAATGGCCAACCGCGAGCTGTTCAACCTCACCATGGACGCCAAACGATACTTGCTTGACGAACTCAACCTGCCGTCGCTCAACGGTACTTCGTTGAAACGTAATATGATATCTTCGAAAAATATCAAAGAACGTCAGCTGTATTTCTCCGCCGAAGTGGACAAAAAAGTGGAGGAACTTGCACAGCTGCTGAGTCACGAGAACTACAGCGGAATAACTGAAAGACTGCAGCAGAGAGGCTTCCGCAACGGCTTCACATGCCTGTTTTACGGACTGCCCGGCACCGGTAAGACCGAGACGGCGCTCCAACTCGCACGTCGCACCGGCAGGGACATTCTGCAGGTGAACATCGCCGAGATGCGTAGCATGTGGGTGGGGGAGAGCGAGAAAAACGTCAAAGCCCTGTTCGACAACTACCGTCGTAATGTTCAGGAGTGCGACCGTGTGCCGATACTCCTTTTCAACGAGGCCGACGCCATCATCGGCAAACGTCAGGTGGGTGCCGAACACTCCGTAGACAAGATGGAGAACTCCATCCAGGACATCATACTGCAGGAGATGGAGAGCCTCGAAGGCATACTGATAGCCACCACCAACATCGTTGCTAATATGGACAACGCTTTCGAACGTCGTTTCCTGTACAAGATACGTTTCGACCAGCCCATGCTGGAGGCGCGTATGGCCATCTGGTTGGAGATGCTGCCCGAGCTGAGCCCCACCGATGCCCGTTGTCTTGCCGAGCGTTACAAATTCAGCGGCGGACAGATAGAGAACATCGCGCGGCACTACACCATCGACTCCATACTGCACGGACTTGATCGTCCCACACTGGAAGCACTCGTCCCCCACTGCGACTCCGAACGCATCAACGACAAGCAGGGCAAGGAGATTGGGTACAAATTCTGAACAACATCTTGAAAAAGAAAATATGCAAAGGCACGGCTGCGAAAGTCGTGCCTTTTGTTTGTGATTTCCTGAATGCCAATCTTTAAATCAAGATAAAAACTTTGTTTTAAATGTTTAGATGCAGGGTTTTCTCGCTTCGACAAGTTGGGATTTTTATTCGCGTAAAGATGGAAATTTTGCTTCGGTGCAAAAAAACATAGGCAAAGAGTTTGTAATAAACAAAAAAAATTGTACCTTTGTCTTTTGGTAAACAAGAAGTATAATCATCATAAAATATTGACATTATGTACGATAAATTTCAAAAACATCTTCAGAAAGAATTGGCGGACATCGAAGCTGCCGGTTTGTACAAGAACGAACGTATTATAGAGTCTCCCCAGGGAGCTGAAATCCTTGTAAAAGGCAAGAAATGCCTGAATTTCTGCGCCAACAACTACCTTGGCTTGGCCGACAATCCCGAACTGATAAAGGCCGCCAAAGAGGCTATGGACGCCCGCGGTTTCGGTATGGCTTCGGTACGCTTCATCTGCGGTTGCCAGGACCTCCACAAACAGCTGGAAAAGAAAATCGCCGATTTCTTCGGCACTGAGGACACCATTCTCTACGCCGCTTGCTTCGACGCTAACGGCGGTGTGTTCGAACCCCTTCTGACAGAGGAAGACGCTATTATCAGCGACTCGCTGAACCACGCTTCCATCATCGACGGCGTGCGTCTGTGCAAAGCCCAGCGTTTCCGCTATGCCAACGCCGATATGGCCGACCTCGAAGCCAAATTGCAAGAGGCTCAGAAATGCCGTTTCCGCCTGATAGCCACCGACGGTGTGTTCTCGATGGACGGCAACGTTTGCCCGCTCGACAAAATTTACGAACTGGCCAAGAAATACGACGCCATGGTTATGGTTGACGAAAGCCACAGCGCTGGCGTTGTCGGTAAGACAGGCCGCGGTGTTACAGAACGTTACAACCTGCGCGGACAGATAGAGATACTGACCGGCACCCTCGGAAAAGCCTTTGGCGGCGGTGTTGGCGGTTTCACCACTGGTAAGAAAGAGATAATCGACATGCTGCGTCAGCGCTCACGTCCTTATCTGTTCTCCAACTCCTTGGCTCCGGGACTTGTTGGTGCCGGTATCCGCATGTTCGACATGATGACCGAGACCAATGCCCTGCAGGACAAACTGCACGAGAATACCGACTACTTCCTCCGTCGCATGAAAGAGGAGAAATTCGACTGTCTGCCTTCGGAATCGGCTATCTGCGCAGTGATGATCTACGACGCTGCCAAATCGCAGAAATACGCTGCCAAGATGCAGGAAGAGGGTATCTTCGTTACAGGTTTCTACTATCCTGTGGTTCCCAAAGGACAAGCCCGTATCCGTGTTCAGATTTCGGCCGCCCACGAGCGCGAACATCTCGACAAATGTATCGAGGCTTTCAAGAAAGTACGCAAGGAAATCGAGGGCTAAGGTTTACCCTTTATATAAAAAAAGTCGGAGCGAAAGCCCCGACTTTTTTTTGTGTCGTGCCGTTGGCACTCCCCCAGACCGCGCTTTGCTTGTCTGGGTTGCTCCATGTATTATGTGTCATTTTTACGTGTTGCAAATCCCCAGACTGCGCTTCGTTTAGTCTGGGGTTAATAGAATGACGTGCCGTTGGCACTCCCCGGACTGTGCTTCGAATTATTCTCCGCTTCGCTATCGAAACTGCCACTGGCAGTTTCTTCATCGGGGTTAATAGGGTGACGTGCCGTTGGCACGTTTTTGGAATAGTGATGTTAGTATTGCTCTTTCTCGTTGGGGAAGTCGCAGTTTTTGACGTCGTTGATGTACTGGGTTACGGCGTGTGAAATCTCCTCGCCGATGGAGTGGTAGCGGCGCAGGAAACGTGGCGAGAACTGCTGTGTGATGCCCAGCATGTCGTGCAGTACTAGCACCTGTCCGTCCACCTGTGCGCCGGCACCGATGCCGATAGTTGGTATCTTCAACTCTTCGGTGACCTTGGCGGCAAGGGCTGCGGGGATTTTCTCAAGCACAATGGCGAAACAGCCTGCCTCCTGCAACACACGGGCGTCCTCCATCAGTCGGGCAGCCTCTTCCTCGTCGGTGGCGCGTACGGCGTAGGTGCCGAATTTGTTGATGGACTGGGGCGTAAGTCCGAGGTGTCCCATGATGGGGATTCCGGCCGACAGTATGCGGTTGACGGATTCGAGGATTTCGGCACCGCCTTCGAGTTTCACGGCGTCGGCACCGGTCTCTTTCATTATGCGGATTGCCGACTGCAGGGCCATCTTGGAGTTGCCCTGATAGGTTCCGAAAGGGAGGTCAACCACCACAAGGGCGCGGGAAATGGCGCGAACCACGGAGGCTCCGTGATAGATCATCTCGTCGAGGGTTATGGGCAGGGTGGTCTTATATCCAGCCATAACATTTGCGGCGGAGTCGCCCACAAGGACAACGTCGATTTTGGTGCTGTCCAGAAGGCGTGCCATCGAATAGTCGTAGGCCGTGAGCATAGCTATTTTTTGTCCGCACTGCTTCATGTTCTGAAGCACGTGGGTTGTAACTTTAGTTACATTCGATTCAAGATATGCCATAATATTTCAGTATTGGAAAATGCTGTTATTCAATTTCTTCGTCGTCGGCGTATTTTTTGTTTTTCTTGCTCTTTTTGCCGTCGGTTGGGTTGTCGAGCGGGTCTTCTTCCTCAAGCTCTATGCGGAACAGTTCTTTGAGCGGCTCTTTCATCTCGTAGTCGCCGTTTTTGTTCACTTTGAAAGCCTTGTAGTACTTGCCTTTGTAAAGGAAGGAGCCTTCTTCGACATTGGTCTTTATCTGGTAGAAATAGTCGTCGATTTCGTCGGGTTGGATGCGTTTGCCGAGGAAAATGGTGTCGAGCTGTGTTACGTTGATACCTGCCTGAACGGCGACTGATGTTTTCGATGCCAACTTTTTGGTTGTTAGACTCTTGTATTCAACGCCCTTTTCGGAATATTTTTTGCCGAAGATACGGATTTTGTTCTGCCATTGTTCCTGCGTTATTGGGAAACGCACAAAGATGGAGTCGGGCATTTCGGTGATACATTCGCCGGTGTCGCGCTTGTAGTTGCTTTTCAGCACCACGTATCCCACTTGGATAAGGAGCTGTTTTTTGTGAGGGATAAGGAAATAGCGTTCGAGCACTTCCTTGTAGTTGAGGTGTTCCTCGATGGCGAAATTAAGGGAGTCGGGGCATTTGTCGCGGGTGTTTTCGATGCGCAGCATGGAGCCTTTTGTAATCATGACGGAGGAGTAGTATCCGCGTACCAGCGAGTCACGCGAGGGCACCATGCAGTTTGTCACGCTGCCAATGCAGGCTTCGGGGTTGTGTTTGAAAGTCATCAGCACCTTGCCGTCGAGGGGGGTGTTGTTGAAAGTGTGGCGGCTTTGTGGAAGCTCCGACATTTTGTAGTATTTGCGATCGATGGGTACTTCGTAACGTATCAGCTCTTCGCCTTCGCCCGAGCAGGAGTTCTTTATCTTGTTTTTGGTGATGCGGGCAATGAAGGGACTTTTTGCACGCTGGAAGAAGTAGTCGTAAACGTTGTTCACACGGTTGAAAGTGAGGGTGTCGTCGTTGTCGCCTCCAAAGCCTTCGATGGCCACGGCGTACATGCGCGGGTTCTCTTTGTCGAAAGCAAGACGGTAAACGGAGTCGAGCAGGTCGAGGGTCTCGAGGTCGTAGTTTTCGGAGCCGGCGGCGAAGTCAACCAGCAGGCAGAACTGTTCCGGGAAGGGAATAACCGGTTCCTGTGTTTTCGGCTTGTTGCCTGTGTTTTTCTGCTTTTTCACCGGAGGGGTGTAGATGTAGCTCTGGGCGATGGCCTGCGTGGCCAGTGCGGAACAAATTATCAGGAAAATCAACAGCTTTTTCATATCTGTGTGTTTATTTTTCTTTTACGATTTCGTTTATTATTATGTCTGTAGTAATATTCTCAGCTTCAGCGTAATAGTTTTTCACTATGCGGTGGCGTAGAACTTCGGGCGTTACGGCGTCCACATCCTCGATGTCGGGCGAGAACTTGCCGTTGAGCGCGGCGTGTGTCTTGGCACCGATGATGAGGTATTGCGAAGCACGCGGGCCTGCTCCCCACGAAAGGTATTTTGCTGCGAAAGAGCTGGCGTCGGGGGTGCCCACACGTGTCTTGGCTACAACGCTCACTGCGTGGCGGTAGACGTTGTCGGGAACGGGGATTTTGCGTATCACGTTTTGGTATTGGATAATCTCCTCGGCCGAAAGCACTACGTCAATGTCGGTCTCTTGTCCGGCGGTGGTGGATTTCACTATGTCTATCTCCTCGTCGAAAGTGGGGTAGTCGAGTTTTATGTTGAGCATGAAGCGGTCGAGCTGGGCTTCGGGTAGGGGGTAGGTGCCTTCCTGTTCGATGGGGTTTTGGGTGGCGAGCACGAAAAAAGGCTGCTGCAGGGGATAAGTCTTTCCCGCCACGGTAACGGCGTGTTCCTGCATGGCTTCGAGCAGGGCGGCCTGAGTCTTCGGCGGGGTGCGGTTTATCTCGTCGGCGAGGATTATGTTGGCGAACACCGGTCCGCGGAGGAACTGGAAGTCGCGGTTTTTGTCGAGGATTTCGGAACCGATGATGTCGGAGGGCATCAGGTCGGGGGTGAACTGGATACGGCTGTACTGCAGTCCCAAGGCTTTCGACAGGGTGTTTATTATCAGTGTCTTGGCCAGTCCGGGCACACCCACGAGCAGACAGTGTCCGCCGCTGAAAATGGAGAGCAGCAAGTTGTCAATCACCTGCTCCTGACCGATGATGACCTTGCGGATTTCGGATTTCAGAAGCTGGTGCTTCTGCGCGAGCGATTGTATGAGTTCGGTGTCGGACATTGTGAGAAGTTTTTTTATTTGCCGGTCCAGTTGAGTTTAAAGGTGCAGGTTTTGAAGTCGTCGTTGATGCGTATGTAGGTATTTTTTATCTGTTTAGCAGCCCAGTCAAGAACCTTCTCGTTTTTGGCGGTCTGCAGGGCGGCGTTGTAGATTTTGTCGTAGTCGTCGGTGAGGTTGGCTTTGTGGGTGGGTACTTTTTTTGTGATTTTCACCACACGGAATACGTTCTGGTTCGACTCGTTTTTAGTCATCTGGATGGGGGTGATGTCGCCTTCGTTGTATTTGGTGATGTCGAGTTCGGGGAACTGCTGTTTGGCAAGCTCTACGTTGAAACGGTTGCCGAGGCTGGCGTTGGACACCACTCCGCCCAGCGATTTGGTGGCACTTGTGGAGTATTGCCGTGCGGCTTCTTCGAAAGTGATGGTGCCGTTTTTGACAAGAGTTACCACGCTGTCCATTTTCTTTTGTGTGGCCATAAGGTCGTTGGTGGAAACCTTGGGTATCATCAGTATGTGTCGGGCGTTGATGGTGTTGCCGCGACGTTCGATGAGTTGTATGATGTGGAAACCGAATTTCGTTTCTATCACGGGCGACACTTCGCCGGGTTTCAGCACAAAGGCAGCGGCTTCGAATTCGCTAACCATGTCGCCACGGCCGAAGAAACCGAGTTCGCCACCCTTGGTTGCTGAGCCAGGGTCTTCGGAGTAGAGTGTTGCCAGCATGCTGAAATTCTCGCCTTTCAACACACGTTCGCGCAGTTTGTTGAGTTCTAGGCGCACACGGTCTTTCTCTGCAACACCTACCTCGGGAGTCATCTCAATTTCAGACATCTCGTATTCCTCTTCGATGGTGGGGAGGCTGTCCTTGGGAATGGCGTTGTAGTACTCCTGCACTTCGCGTGGAGTTACTTTGACATTGGCGGTGATGCCTTCTTCAACTTGTTGTGTTATGTAGCGTTCGGTGATAATCTGAGCGTAGCTCTCGCGGATGTCGTCGTAGCTGCGTCCAGCTTGTTTTTGCAGGTTTTCTTTGGTGCCGTAGTAGCGGAGCAGGTTTTTCATGCTCCAGTCGAGTTCGGTGGCAATCATCTGTTCGGTAACTTCCACACTGTCGATGGCGCCTTTGTGGAGCATCAGCTTTGTCATGAGCAGGCTTTCGAGAATGTTGCAGCGGTTTTCGAAAGGATTTTCGTATCCTTTCTGTACACGTAGTTGTGCATAGTTGCTTTCGATGTCGGACAGTTTTATGATGTTTTTGCCTACCACGGCCACAACTTGGTCGACCACGGTGCCTTTGTTTTGGGCCGGCATTTGCAACGCTATGGCTGCGAGAGCGATGAGCAGGACTGCTTTTTTCATGTCGTTGTCGTTTATTTTTTGTAGATTTCTATTTCTTTGTCAGCTTCAGCCTTTTGCATAAGGTTGGTGCGCATTTTGTTCACAATTTCAACCTTGCGCTGGTTGAGGATTATGTTTTTGATGTTTTGGTATTCGAAGTCGATGGGGGAGATGTCGTCTGTGACTTTGGAGTCGATAATTTTTGCGATGTATGCCGTCTCGTTGTCCGTAAAGAACACGTTTTTGATGTTTTTCAGATAGAACTCCTCGTTATAAGTCTTGACAGGTATTATGGATTGGAAATCGAAGAAAGTCATCCAAAGGTTTTTGTCGTAGTTGTACGCCGATGCTTGGTTTGAAGCGAGGTGTTCGAGTTCCACGATTTTTTTGTCCGACAGGTCGTTGCCAGAGAGGATACTGCGGATTTTTTGGATGTTTTTCGATTTTGCGGGCATTACAACATAAACGGCACGCAGTATGTTGTTTTTGAGGGTGAAAGTCTCTTTGTGGGAGTTGTAGTAGTTCAGTATTGCGGAGTCGGCCACGTTGGTGTCGAGTTGCTGCTCCACAATCAGTCGTTCGTAGTTGTAGGAGATAAGGGAGTTTTTGTAATTCTGGAGCTCTTTTTCGAAGTTGTCGTCGATGTTGTTCTCAGCTTTTTCGAGCACCACCATTTCCTGAATCCATTGCTGAATGTAGTTGGACACCAAAGCTGCGCTGTCGTCGGGGGAGGTCCCGGCAGGCACAAGGTCTGCGATGTCGTCTTCGTACAGGTATTTGTCGAAGACGCGGGCTATGGCGTGGTCTTTTTTGCCGCCGCCGCAGCTCGCCGCCGCCAATGCGATGATGGATATCAGAATTGTTGTGAGTGCCTGTTTTACCATGTTATGCTGTCGATAACGTCCTGATGTATGACGAGGTTGTATTTTTTGCGGAGATTTTCGATAAGTTGTTGTTCCAGATAGTTTTGGTAGTTGTTTATGTAATATCCGCGTGCTGCGCTCAACGATTTCAGTTCGGGGTCAAGCAACTCGGTAACGCATACCACTTTGTAGCCTTTAACAGAGGGGTTTATGTAAATGCCCACATTCCATTGGTCGCCTTTTGGTGCGGAGATGTCGCTTTTCTCTATTTTCCGTGCTACCATGCCAACGTTTTTATCGGGGGCTTTGCGGTTGTAATTTTTGAGAAGTTCGTCGCGCAGCTGTTTCGGAGTTCCTTTTTCCTTGAGCATTATTTTTTGGGCTATCTTTTTGGCTTTGGAAGGCTTGATACAAGCGGAGTCGGGGATTAACGCCAGAGTTACGTCGGCACGTTCTTCCCAGAAATAGATGGCGTGTTCGGGGTTGTCGAGGGAGTATTGCTTGCGGGAGGTTTCGTAAAACGCTTTAAGTCCGGCGGTGTCGGTGGTTGCTTTAGTCCATATAAGGTCGTCGTTGTAGGCGAAAATCACCAGTCCGTCGCGGAACTCCTGCATCTGGTTGCGGAATTCCTTATTGTTGAGTTCGAGCAGGCTGTCGGCATGTTCGAGGATTTTGCGGTCGACGAAAACTTTGTAGCGTTTGTTGGCGTACACCGACAGGTCGTAGGGTATCATCTCGAAAAATTGTGTTTTTGCGATGAACAAAGCAAAATCGTGTGCGGTGTATTTTCTGCCGTTGATTTCGCAAAGAGCGTCGGTTTTGTCGGCATCGCCGTTGTATTTCCATTTTGCTTTAAATACGGTGTCGTTAAGTAAAGATATTACTGAGTTGAGCAGGGAAGGTTTTTTCTGTGTGTAGTCGGTGAATTTATAGTCTTTCTTGCATTTTTCGATAAATTTGTTCTGAGGGATGTTGTTGTACTGGTTGGCAGTGAGTTTGCTACGATACATGGCTTGCATCTCTTCGAAAGCGGGAATCTGTTCGGTCTCCACTTTTTTTACGATGTGCCAGCCGTATGGCGATTTGAAAGGTTTAGTGTATTCGCCTTCTTTGATGAACTGCATTTCGTGCAGGTATTCGGGAGTTACCTGGTTAATTGTCAGGTTTTGCATAAGGCCGGGCTCTTTTTGGTCCCTTACAAGGAACGAAGCATAGTTGCGTACCACCGAGCCGAAGCTTTCGCCGTTTTGGATTTTTTTGTAGGCATCATTTATTTTATTTTCAGCCAAATTGGGATTCTCAGGGTCTTCGCGGATCCATATATGTTGCAGTGATATTTTGCCGTAGGCTTTCACCTTGTCGGTAAGTTTTATCACGTGGTATCCGAACGAGGTGCGTACGGGCTTGGATATTTCGCCCACTTTCATGTTGTAGCATGCGTTTTCGAATTCGGGAACCATCTGGAACACGGTGAAAAAGCCTATGTCGCCACGGTTGCCGTCGTATTTCTGTCCGTTGTTGCCCACAAACGAGCGTGCCGACTCGTCGTCGGAGAGCTCCTCGGCAAGTTTAGCGAAATCCTCACCGGCTTTGACTCTGTTGTAAATGTCCATGGCTTTATTGTAGGCCTTGAGGGTGTCTTTCGGAGTGGCGTTGTTTTCCAGTTTCACCATAATGTGCGAAGCGCGAACGGCGTATTGGTTGCGTTCATAGGTCTGTCGCAGCAGGTTTTCGAGTTCCACCGAGTCGATGAGGTAGGGCAAGGCCATTTCGTTGCGGTAGGTGCGGTACTCATTGCGTAGTGAGGTGGCGGTGTCGTATTTCTTGGCGTAGGCGTCGTACAGACGGAGACGGAAGTTGGCGTAGAGGTCCACGTATTCCTCCAGAGCCTTGCGTTTTTCGTAGGTGCAGGCGGTTGGGGCAGCTTCGGGGTTTATGTTGTTGGCCTGTTTGAAACTCTTTACAAATTCCGATTTGGTGACTTTCTGTCCCGCAAATTCCATCACAACGGGGTCGTTAGACTGGGCTTTGGCGGTGCCGAAGGCGGCAAAAGCTATCGCCAATCCGATAAAAAGTTGTTTTTTCATTGTGTTTTTGTTATAAAATAGTGTCGTTTCTGTATTAAAAATTAAATTACCGTACACATCACCACCCGCACCGACTTGCAGGTATTTGGCTGAAAGTCAATGCGTGACGATTGTGTCGGACGACTTCCTCGCACGTCGCGGAACAGCCAAAAGCCGTGCGGCGACACGTTTGGAAATTGTCTGCAAATATACGAAAAATATTCCGATTTATTGTTTCTTTTTTCTTTCGGACGTTTTTTTTGTGTTTCTTCGACACATGGAAATTACTTCGCGAAAAAAACTAAAAATAATGCAATTTGCTATGAAAAATCGGTATTAAGACCCTTGAAATGAAGTCTTTTTTTTTTGTGTGTGTGTAAATTGCTGAAAAACAATAAATTCAGTTTGAGTGGCTGCTATGCGGACACTCTTTAATATCATAAATTGCAATAAAAATAGTAAATTTGCAGGACCGTTTTGTCTGGTTTTGTTCAATGGACTCCGACAAAATAATGATAAAATGGTTTTAGAAATGAAAAGATATGGATTCGGAAGTCCCTAAAAACATCATGAGAAAGACTTTGTTTGTATTGTTATTAGTGGTTTCGGCATTCGTACTCGCATCCTGCGAGAAAGACAAAGGCGTTGATATTACTATACCGCCTTCAGAAGAAGAGGAAACATTGCCGGAAGGATTGTATGGCGATTTGTTGGCGATATGGAACTTGCATGACAATGCAGGTTGGGAAAACGCTATGGATCAGTTTGTCGACGCCAACCATCTATCGCTTGTAAATGATTCCGTAAGTGGAAGATATGATATTCTCACATACGGTTATGTCTCCTTTAGGTCTATTTGTATGTTACGCACATATTCCTACAGTGATACACTTTGCCATTTGATGTATTGGATTTTTTCTCCAAATTTAGGATGGCTTCAAGAAATGACGGTGCGTTATGAACAGGATATTTACAACCGTCATTCTCAAGACTATTTTTGTACGTTTAAATGGTATAATGAAGAGAACGGTATCGTGAACGGCGGTGATTGTCCGGATCATGAGACTTTTGTTAGCTTGGCTAACGAACATGCCGGCGACAAGTGGTATTACGTCTTATCGTGTGCAAGGCACAAAACATTTTATCCCTTTGCCGACCAAGATATGCTGCGTCTCCACGTGGGTGGCACACAGTATTATTTGCAAAATTTCTTGGGTGTTCAAAACCGTACCGATATCACTCACCATTTGGATTTTGAATTTGAAACTAACAGAGACCCCTATTTGTGGCAATGAAAAATGCTTTGAAACAAAAGTTGAAATCATTTGTCAAAATTCATATTTCAAATACTAAAACTCGGCAAACTTCGTTATAATAACTCAAAAGCTATATCAAGGTTGCAAAACCTTGATATATAGGATATTGCTTTAAAATTTGACACAAACTCCATATAAAATGGAAATATTTGCAAAAAAAATTGTAACTTTGCAGGTTATGAACAAAAGTAGCTTATATACGGTTATATTATTGGCAATAAGCTTGTTGGCTGGTTGCAACAAGTACGATAAAGTACTTAAAGGCAACGATTTTGACGCCAAATACAAGGTTGCCATGGAAAGTTACGAGAAAGGTGACTACGACCGTGCTGTGCAGTTTTTCGAAAATCTGACTATGTACTACCGCGGCCGCGACAAAGCCGAGAATGTGTCGTGGTACTACGCCCAGTCGTTGTTCAAAATCAAGGACTACACTTCGGCCGGATACCAGTTCAAGAGTTTTGTGAAACTGTTCCCCTACAGCAGTCATGCCGAGGAGGCCTTGTTCCGTTCGGCCTACTGCAAGTATATCGAATCGCCGTCCTACTCGCTCGATCAGACTTTGACCAAGGAGGCCATAGCCGATTTCGAGACATATCTTGAAAAATATCCTTCGAGCACCCACACCCCCGAAATAAACGGCTACCTCGACGAGATGCGCGGAAAGCTGATGAAGAAGGAATACGAGATTGCCTACGGATATTACAAAATCGAAGCCTATCACGCCGCATATGTGTCGTTCGGCAATTTTATCAACAACTACCCCGAATCGATTAAAAAAGAGGAAGCCATGTATTACATGATAAAGGCGGGTTACGAGCTGGCAATCAACAGCCAAGAGTCGAAAGTGGAGGAACGCATCAAGCAGGTGGTGGCCGATTTCGAACGCTTCGGGGCGCTGGTGTCCAACCCCAAATACAAGTCCGAGCTTCAGGATATCTACAACAAAAGCAGAAACATTTTAGCCAAATATTCGAAATAAAAATATTATTACAATGGATATAAAAAAATACAAGACAACAAGTACGACCATCACACGCGATGTGCGCGAGTTCGACGACAAAACCGGCAACATCTACGAAACCGTGGCTATGCTGGCTAAGCGTTCCGACCAGATTTCGTCGGAGATGAAACGTGAGTTGAACAAAAAAATTGAGGAGTTTGTATCGTCCACCGACTCTGTTGACGAAATTTTCGAGAACCGCGAGCAGATAGAGGTGGTGCGCTACTACGAGCAGCTGCCCAAGCCCACTCTCATCGCCATTCAGGAATACCTTAACGGAGAGCTTTACTATCGCAATCCCGACAAGGAACGTATGGTTAATATGAGCGAGAAAATCGATGATATGATTGAGGAGGCCGAACAGCAAGAGGCTGTGGTCGAAGAGGCAAAAGCCGAGAAATAGTTCGTACGAGTAATCAAAAAACAAAATCAGGGATATGTCCGCACGGGCGTATCCCTGATTTTTATTGTCTCTGATGATTTACATTGTTATCAAGCCGGCTGCCATGCGCAGACAGATGTCCACCACGGTGTAGTCGTAGGGTATTGTTTCGCTGAGCGACGACACTGTCTGCATCTTTTCTATGCTCACCATGCAGGAGTGCTTTTTCTTGATGGTGTCTTTAAGGTTGGGATCGCCGTCGTGGATATCGTCGTAGTAGGGGGTGTAGCCCATTATCTCCATCATGGCGCACCAGCGCATGTGCTCGGTTTTGGCGAGGTTGAAGAGTATCTGCCGTTGTTCGTCGGTGCCTTGGTAGGTGCAGTATTTGCGCACCACTTTGTTATGCTCTTCGGGAGTGTTGCATTGTTCCAGTTCCTCGGCATAATGCGTCATGTCGGGACGAGTGGCCACGCATTGCAGCAGTGCGTCGAAACGTTCCTTGTCGGAGGTGTTGTTGACTCCGGCGAGCAGCGCCTTGGTGCGGGCGTGCCAATAGTTGGACATGTCCTGGTTGAGCGAATAGGCCAGTTCCTGATGCTGGGCGTAGGTGCGGCTCAGACGTATATAGCGTTCCATCCAGTTTTCGCGTCCGGTCATCTTGGCAAAGACGTTGTAGAAAGCCACGGAGTCCATCACGGCTTGCTGTTCCACCACGCTCTTGTAGGTGAAAAGGTCCCTTTTGCAGCCGAACACCACCACGTTCTCGCCCCATTCGGGGTTGGTGTTGTTGTAGTAGGCCGCCATGTCGCAAAGTTCGTGGTAGTATTTGATGTCGTACGAACGGATGAAAATCTTGAAAAGATGCGGGTCGGTGGTGCGGTTGCGGTGGGCTAGGTGCAGTATGTCGGTGGCCATGCCGAGGTTTGTCATATCGTCGCCAGTGTTCACAAACACGAAATTGAGGTCGTTCAGCACATTTCGCTCCCAAGTGTGGAACTCCTTGGAGTTTTTCGAGAATGAGATGAATTCCACCTCGGGGTTGTTGGCGAAGGCGGGATGCGCAAGGAAGAAACGGTTTTTGGTGCCCTCGGCATTGGCACAAAGTACGTAACATTTCAAGGGGTTCTTCTTTCCGTCGGCGCCGACAAAGCTTCCGAACTCGTAAACGAATTTCAGTGCCTCCTCGCCCGACTCGTCGAAACCAACTATCAGTGCCGTGAAGGGCTTGCGTGCCGTGGCTGTTGTGGTGTCGGGATTTACATAGTTTACGGGGTGGTGTATGGGGTTGTTTTTCAGCTCCACTATCGACAGACGTGCGGAGTCTACGATACTGAGGCTTACGTTGTTTTTGCCGAGACTGCGCATATACAGCGAGCCGTAGCTGTAAACCACGCAAAGGTCGTTGTAGAACGAGTGGCAGTACACCTCGACTTTCTTTTTCAGCATTGGGCTGTCTTTCGGTTCCGTGGTGGAGATGAGGGCGGATGCGTTTTTGCGGTTCATCTCCTGGTCGCTCGACAGGAAAAATATCTTTATGTCTTTAATGGCGTCCTTGGCGAGACATTTGTAAAGGAACGAGAGTCCGGCGTAACGGAATATGTCTTTGAGCGACTGTTCGTTCTCGCGTTTGAGTATGCTCACTTTGCTAGAAAGCAACAAGGCCCGGAGGTTGGCAATCCGCTCCATGCGTTCGTTTTTCACCAGCGAGCCGCTGAATAGGTGCGTGAAATGTATCGACGAATCGGAGCTTTTGCCGTCATTGGGAGTCTCGATGAAAAGAATCCTGTAGTTTTCGTCCTGTTGTGTGCGGATGATATCTTCGGCAAGCATGAAAGAGCTGGTGCTCTCGCCCCAGAATATGAAAAGACGCGGGGTGCGCAGCTTGCGGAGCACAGTTTTGGAGTGCCATATGTAGGCTATCAACGGTATTATCAAAATGGCACTGAGGAGCACTGCCAGAAAATGCACCAGTGCGAACAAAAACATATACAAAGCGTTTTCGTGCATGCTGTGGCGTACCTCGATAAGGTCGGAGTGCGACACGAACATCTCCAGCGACGACAGCGACGAACGGAAGAAAAGCGTAAGGATGTTACCCTTGGAGCCTTCGTCCCAAAAGCCTATCATATAGAGAATTATGCCTGACAAGAAAATGCCTGCGGCGATAAATTTCACCTTTTCGCTTACAAAATGGTTCAGTTTGGTTTTGTTGACCAGATTGAGGATTATCACCGACACTATCAAGGCTATCATCGACACCATCACACGGTATCCGGTGGTGTCCATCGGCAAGTATTCCGAGATGTTTAGAAAAAGCATATTGTGTAGTTTTTATTTTTTCTTTCTACAATAGATTGCGAAGGCCAGAATTACGAGGTAGCAGGGTATAGCAATGAGGTAGGCGTATTGCGTGCCGCAAGCTTGTGCCAGACGACCGTAGAGCAGGGGCAGGGTGGCGCCGCCGGCTATCGCCATGATAAGCAGTGCCGAGCCTGTCTTGGTGTGCTCGCCAGCACCCTCCAGTGCCAGAGGCCAGATGGCGGGCCACACAAGGGCGTTGGCCAGTCCCAGCAGTGCCACGAACAACACCGTGAGCGGCACGTGCATCTGTATGGAGCTGAAGGTGCCGAGGTCGATGAAGGGGAAATCGGCGGCAAGACCGCTGGGGATGACTATTGCCACAGCCGTGAGAACCATGCCCAGCACCGCACAGCCTATCAGCGCCTGACGCTGGTTGATAACCTTGGGTATCAGCACCACACCCACGAAATAGCCTATCACCATGGCTATCAGCGTGAAACTGGTGAAATATTTGGCCGACTCCTGTGCCACGCCAAGGCTCATGCCGTATTTGATGATGGTGTCGCCGGCTATCACCTCCACGCCGACGTAGAAAAACAGGGCTATAACGCCGAACCACAGGCGTGTCTGACGCCAGATGCTGGAGTGGCTACGGCTGTCGGCGGTGCCGTCGTCCTCCACTTTGGGCAGCTGCATAAAGCAGATGAGCAGTCCGAGCAGGGTGAGTATAACCGTCATCACGGTGTAGGGACGCACGAGACGTGTGGAGAGTTCGTCGAGCAGCACCTCCTTGTCGGCCGCCGCGGTGGCGTTTTGTATGCTCTCGCTAAGGGTGTCGAACCCCGTTAGCAGTATGGTGCCGAGGATGATGGGGGCGAGGATTCCGGCAAATTTGTTGCAGATGCCCATGATGCTCATGCGTTTGGCGGCACTCTCGATAGGTCCGAGGATGGTAACATACGGATTTACAGCCGTCTGCATCAGCGCCAAGCCGGAGCCCATGATGAAAAGGGCCACGAGGAACAGTACATAAGAGCGTGTGAACGAGGCTGGTATGAACAATCCCGCACCCACGGCCATCACGAAAAGTCCTATGGCGATGCCGTTCTTGAATCCCGTGCGTTTGAGTATTGCCGACGAGGGCAAGGCCCACACGAAATAGGAGATGTAGAAGGCGAAGGTTACGAGATAGGCGGCTACCTCGCTAAGCTGGCAGGCTGTCTGCAAAAAAGGTATCAAGGTGCCGTTGAGCCATGTGACGAAACCGAAAATGAAATACAAAATTCCGATCACGATAAGCCCGAAAAGTGTGTTCTTTTTATTCATTGTCAAATGGTTATGATTAAATAAATGTTTTTGTGTGTTTCGACAAATTTACGAAAAATAGATGAATTATTGTTGAAAATATTGATTGGATACGGATTTCAATTTGTTGCAGGTCATTGTTTTAGAATTGGAAGTAGATGAAAGGCTGCACGTCGGTGCCCTGTATCTGTATTATCACTTGGACAAGCAGCACGAAAGCCACGGCTTTTACTATGAACGGGGTGCGGATATACGCATCTTCTATTTTGGAAAAACGTGTAGAAGGTACGGCGTGTATCGCGATGGCGGCAATAAGCAGTACCACGAACAGCATCCTTGTTTGCAGGAAGGTGAGAATCAGCGGCCAGCTGGAGGGGGTGAAAATCTGTTGTAGTATCTGGACGGCAGTCTGGAAGCTGTCGGCGCGGAAAAACACCCATAGCGCTACTACGAAATGCAGGGTGATGAACCATCCCAGCACTTTGGCTATGCGGTTTTCGCTCAGCCGGCCTTTGGTTATTTTACGCCATAGTTTGTCGATAACAAGTCCTACGCCGTGCATGCCGCCCCAGAATATGAATTTCCAGTTGGCGCCGTGCCACAGTCCGCCGAGCAGCATGGTGATGAGCAGGTTGATGTGGGTGCGTATCTTGCCTTTGCGGTTGCCGCCGAGCGGGATGTATAGGTAGTCGCGGAGCCACGACGACAGGCTTATGTGCCAACGCCGCCAGAAATCGGTGAGCGAGGTGCTTTGGTAGGGTTTGTTGAAGTTTATTCCAAGGTCGAAGCCCATCATCTTTCCCATACCTATGGCCATGTCGGTGTAGCCCGAGAAATCGCAGTAAATCTGTATGGCGTAGCCGTAAACGGCAAAGAGTGTCTCCGGACCGCTATATGCGCCGGGATTGCCGAAAACAAGGTCGTTGTATTGTGCCAGGTAGTCGGCAAAGATACATTTCTTTACAAGGCCTATCATTATCAGGAAAAAACCTTTCTCCACTTCGGTGCGGCGCACCACTACGGCTTTTCGGAGCTGTGGCAGGAAATTTTTGGCCCTCACGATGGGGCCTGCCACAAGTTGTGGGAAGAAAGTGATGTAAAAGGCGTAGTTGAGGAAACTCCGCTCGTTTTCGAGCTCCTTGCGGTACACGTCGATGGCGTAGCTTAGCAGCTGGAATGAATAGAAGGAGATGCCTACCGGCAACATTATGTCGAGGCGGTGGTATTGCTCTCCCATCAGTGCGAAGACGTTCTCTCCAATGAAGTTGGCGTATTTGAAATATCCGAGGATGCCCAGCACGAGTGCCACGTTCAGAGCAAGCAGCCACCGACGCCCTCTCCCTTGGCAGGAGCTCATCCAACGGGTGATGAAATACACAGCGGTGAGCGTGCCCGCCAGAAGCAGAACGAAAATGCCGCTAGTCTTGTAATAGAAAAAAAGGCTGAAAGCCAACAGGAACACCGTGCGCGAAAGCTTGTTGCGGTAAATGGCCGCATACACCGACAGCACTATGATGCCGAACAGCCAGAATACAGGACTGTTGAACATCAGCGGCGCTTCGGGCTGGTAAACAAAAATGTCGCGTAGTATTTCGTTGTAGTTCATTCTCTTACCATTTGAAGTATTGTGGTGTGTGGCAATTTGTTGTAGTTAGTGTCGGGGGGTGTCATGGCGATGGGGTGCAGGGCGTCGTTGCCCAGGTATTCGGCAATGTGGTTCATCCAGTTGAACGCCGACGACTTGGTGGGGTGGGCACCGTCTTTCTTGCGTTCGAACGACAGTTTCTTCGATTCGAAATATCGTCCCGGCCCCACGTGTTGCAGTATGAGGTCGTTAATTCCGGTGTCGTCTTTCCAGTTTGGCGGTCCTATCCACACAAAGGGCAGGTTACCCATCTGTTCGATGATATGTTTGACGTAGCCTGTGCGTTTTTCGGCAATGTTTCGGATAAACAGCTCGTTGGCTCCCAAGGTGAGAAGTACGTATGTGGCGCCTGTCTTGCGGATGAAATGTGCAAGGGTGTCGCAGGTGCCGAACTGTTTTGTGGTGGATCCGTACCATATTACGCAGTGCATCTCGTGTCCGTTTTTGATGCAGTAGTCGTTGAGTCGTATGCGCAGGTTTTCGTTCATCGAATCGCCTATGAGCAGTATTTTCTCGCCCGACGAGGTGTCGGGACGGTTGTAGAAATAGGTTTTCTCGAGGGTGTTTGGCGAAACGGATACGGAAGCTTCCACGCTGTCGGCGTAAACGGGAGGGGGCAGGTGAACTGATGCTACGGAGTCGGCCGTGGATGCCGCCTCGGATTGTGCTATGGTGTCGCGAACGGACGTTTTGGTATATTTTTTCAGACTCATCGCCCTGAGTTCCAACGAAAGCGGGAAATCGCCCACGGTGAGCGATATTGTCACGAACAAAACAAGGCTGGCGGCCAATAGTCCCACGTACTCCCAGTAGTTGCCGGGCACCCGTTTGCGTTTGGTGCTCTTCGGCTTGGGTTCCGGCTGGGCGTTCTTGGCCTTTGTGTTAGTCTTATTTTGTTTTTGCTTTGCCATTGTTTTGTTTGCTGAACAGCCAGTTGAACAGTCCGGGAGTTGACATTGCTTTGTCCCAGCATCCGTGTCCTGTGTTGGCGTACGAAGTGAGGATGATGTTTTTCCCGCCGGCGCGTTTCACACTGCCGTACATGTCGTTGCTGCGCTTATATTGCACTAATTTGTCTTTTTTTCCGTGGAAAGCCCAGATGGGTATTGTCTTCAGACGTTTTGCCTGTTTGGTGTCGCCGCCGCCGCAGATGGCAATGGCTGCCGCAAAGGTCTCCGGCCGTCGCGACAAGGCGTCCCATACACCGAATCCCCCCATCGAGATGCCGCAGATGTAGATGCGGTTTTTGTCGACGGTTCCGGTGTAAACAAGGCTGTCGATGAGCCAGAACACCCCTTTCATCTCTGCCGTGGGCTCGGCGTCCATAGTGTGCGACGGAAGGGTCCAGTCGGTGTTCACCCAGCGTTTGTTCAGCGGACATTGCGGGGCGAGAAGGATGAAGGAATAACGGTCGGTAACGCTGTCGTTGAGGAAGAAACGCACTCCCAGACGCAACTGGTCGATGTTGTTGTTGCCTCGCTCCCCGGCTCCGTGAAGAAACACCACCAGAGGCTGCCCGTGGGCGGGGATGGCTCTGTCGAGATCTGCGTTCTTGGCTCTCTCGGAGCAATAGATGCGGTAGGGTAGGGTGTCGGTTTTGGTGTAGTGGATATGTGCCTCGAACAGCGAGGTGTCGGGCATGTTTTGACCGAAAGCAACGCTTATCGCAAGAAAAAGAATAACGGCGAGGGATGTCGTTTTTCTCGGTGCAGTTGCGTATTTTGAGCTGTTGTTTGGCATTGCTGATGAGTGAAAATCGAGGTGCAAAAATACACTTTTTTCTCTTTTTTTTCAACAGTTACGCCAAAAAAATATATTTTTGTCGTGGCAAAAAGTGATCTGTTTTTGATGAAAAAACTGTGTAATGCGTTGATATTCGGACTGTTGTTTCTTTGGCAGCTGCCGCAGAATCTTGTGGCGTTGGTGTGGCTTGCCGTGTCGCGGCCGGTGAAAAAAATCGCCTACCGCCATTATTGCGTGGCCTATGCCGCCCGTCTGCCGAGAAATGCTGGCGGTGTGTCGCTCGGCAGTTTTGCCATTGTAAGTCCCGCCCTTGCCAACGACTCCAAGGTCGTTCGTCATGAACTCGACGGACACACCGTGGATTCCAAGATTTTCGGACCGCTGTACCTGCTTGTCATCGGGTTGCCGTCGGTATTGCACCTCGCATGGCACGTGCGTTTCGGCAAAGGCAAGTCGTACCACGATTTCTACACCGAGCGCTGGGCCAACCGCCACGCAGGACTTCGATAGTTGAAAATTGAGAGTTGAAAGTTGAAAATTGATTTTTGTTCTCCGCTTCGCTATCGAAAGGTTCACTGAACCTTTCTTCATCACTAATCACTATTCACTCATCACTTTCTCAAAAAAATCTTATCTTTGCAAAACAAAAACTAACTTCATACTATATATTAAATGTCGGATTTTCAGTTGGTAGCGGATTTTGAGCCCATGGGCGACCAGCCCGAAGCCATCGAGCAGCTGGTGCAGGGAGTGCGTGCCGGTCAGCGCGGACAGGTGCTGCTGGGCGTTACCGGCTCGGGCAAGACCTTCACCGTGGCCAACGTCATAGCCCGACTGAACAAACCCACACTCATCCTAAGTCACAACAAAACCCTTGCCGCACAGCTCTATGGCGAGTTCAAGCAGTTTTTCCCCAACAACGCCGTGGAGTATTTCGTGTCGTACTACGACTATTACCAGCCGGAGGCTTTCATACCTTCCACCAACACCTATATCGAAAAAGACCTGCAAATCAACGACGAGCTCGACAAGCTGCGTATCCGTGCCAGTTCGGCCTTGCTCTCCGGCCGCAAGGACGTTATTGTGGTAAGCTCCGTGTCGTGCATCTACGGCATCGGCAATCCCGAAGAATTTGAGAAAGGCACTATATATTTAAAAGTAGGGCAGAGGATAGGCCGCGACACGTTTCTGCTAAAGCTCGTGGACTCGCTCTATTCGCGCAACGAGATAGAGTTTTCCAACGGCCGTTTCCGTGTGAAAGGCGACACCGTGGATGTGTTCCCTTCCTACGCCGATTTCTGTTATCGTATCTCCTTCTGGGACGACGAGATAGAGAGCCTCGAGACTTTCGACCCGCTTACCGGCCATCGCATGGAAACCAAGGAGGAGATTGTGATATACCCTGCCGGCAACTTTCTCACCTCCAAGGAGCGTGTCAACGACGCTCTTTTTAAGATAGAGAACGATATGTTCGAGCGTCGCGACCAGTTCTACGCCGAAGGCCGCAACCTCGAAGCCCGGCGCCTTGAGGAGCGTGTCAACTACGACCTTGAGATGATTCGCGAGGTGGGCTACTGCAGCGGCATCGAAAATTATTCGCGCTATTTCGACGGACGTCCGCCCGGCTCGCGCCCCTTCTGCCTTATCGACTATTTCCCCGACGATTTCCTGCTGGTCATCGACGAAAGTCATGTAACGGTGCCGCAGATACATGCCATGTACGGCGGCGACCACTCGCGCAAGACCGTGCTGGTGGAATACGGTTTCCGTCTGCCCTCGGCGTTGGACAACCGCCCCCTTACTTTCGACGAGTTCTACGCACTCACCAACCAGACCATCTACGTGAGTGCCACCCCTGCCGACTACGAGTTGCAGGAGAGCGAGGGAGTGGTGGTGGAACAGCTCATACGTCCCACAGGGCTGCTCGACCCCGTGGTGGAGGTGCGTCCCGCCATCACTCAGGTGGACGACCTGCTCGACGAAATCAACACCGTGGTGGCCAAAAACGAGCGAGTGCTCGTTACCACCCTCACCAAACGTATGGCCGAGGAGTTTACCCGCTACCTCACCAACCTCGGCATACGCTCCAAATACATACACAGCGATGTGGACACTCTGGAGCGTGTGGAGATTATGCGCGACCTGCGTATGGGAGTGTTCGACGTGCTGGTGGGAGTGAACCTGCTGCGCGAAGGGCTGGACCTGCCCGAGGTGTCGCTGGTGGCTATTCTCGACGCCGACAAAGAGGGTTTCCTGCGTTCCGACAGGGCGCTGATACAGACCATAGGTCGTGCCGCACGCAACGTGCACAGCAAAGCCATACTCTACGGCGACAAAATCACCGCTTCCATGCAACGCGCCATCGACGAGACCAACCGTCACCGCGAAAAACAGATACGCTACAACGAGGAACACGGCATCGTGCCGCGACAGATAGTGAAGTCCACCGAGGCTATACTCGGACAGACCTCTGTTATAGAACGCGCCAACGCCGAAAAGCCGCTGCCCGCCGAGCCACAGCCTTACGGCAATGATAATGCCGACGAACAACGCAAGGCTGCCGAAAACGAAGTCGCCGAGCCGACAGCACACTACCGCAAGAGCAAGGAGCAGCTGAAAAAGGAGCTCCGCGACGCCCAGCGCAAGATGCAGAAAGCCGCCAAGGAGATGGACTTCCTCGAAGCCGCCAAATACCGCGACCAGATTAAACTAATACAACAAAAACTCGGTGATTAGTTGTCAGGGGTGAAGAAACATCCAGTGGATGTTTCGATAGCGACCAACGGGAGCGGAGAAAACGCCCCAACGGGGCAAAATGGAATAGACGGGGGCAACGCCCTCGTATAAATAACGATACCAAAACGCCCCGAAGGGGCAAAATCTGCTAACCGGGGGCAACGCCCTCGGAATAACCGTAGGTGCAACCTACGGGGCGTGGGCGCAACCCACGGGACGGGGGCAACGCCCTCGGAATAACCGTAGGGGTGAAGAAACATCCAGCGGATGTTTCGATAGCGACCAACGGGAGCGGAGAAAAAAAATGGATATGAGCGTAAGCTTCTGTATAATAATATAATAAAAATATGAAAACCCAATCGTTTGTACGGACCACCATTTTTGCGACCACCTTCGCATTCGCCGCTGTGGCATTGTTCTCATCTTGTCAGAAAGACGATGAAACCACTACCCCTCAGCCTCCGGCACCTCCCCAAGGCATGTATATAGCCGACACCGTGCATTATGCCGACAAAGGTGCCACGGCCTACAACTTCGTCTATACCTCCACCGACCCCTACGGTCAGCCCGTACAGCTCTCGGCAGCCATTGTGCTGGCCGACAGCGTTGTCGAAAAACGCCACTCGCGCGGCTTTATGCTATACAACCATATCTCCGTTTTCCGTGCCGACGAGTGTCCTACACGCGGTGCCAACGACATCGAGAAAAAGATGGTGGGCAGCGGACTTATCACCGTGTCGGCCGACTACTACGGTTTCGGGGTGTCGGAACAATATGGTCAGGCCTACTGCTTTGCCGACGCCAACGCGCAGGCCAGTATCGACGCGCTGCTTGCCGCCAAGAAACTCCTTGCGTGGCATGGATACACGTGGGACGACAACCTTTTTGTTTGCGGCTATTCGCAGGCCGGACAAACGGCTATGGGAGTGGTGAAACTCGTGGCCGAAAACTATCCCGACCTGCATATAACGTTGGCCATAGCCGGCGGCGGCATCTACGACCTGCCTGCCACATATAATTATATGGTAACCACCGACAGCACCGACCAGCCCGGCACCGTGGTACAAGTCATCCTTGCCTACAACAACATATACAATTTGGGCATACCGCGTTCCGATATGTTTCGTGAGCCGTTGCTGAGCCATATCGACGAGTGGGTGCTGAGCAAACGCTACCGCCGTGTGCAGGTGGACAGCCTGATGGGAGTGTCGCGACTGTCGCAATTCCTCACTACAGATATGATGGACCTCAATTCGGAGAATAGCCAACGGTTGATTGCCGCTTTCGACCACAGCAACCTGTGCAAAGGATGGACACCCCGCGGCGACGAGAATTTGGTTTTGTTCCACAGCAGCACCGACAACACCGTGCCGCCCGTAAACACCGAAAATCTCAACCAATTTCTGTTGCAGAACGGCGTACAGGCCGAACTTGTGATAAACGACTTCGGCTCAACCCCCGAATCCGACGCACATACCACAGGGGCGATGTGGTTTGCAATTTTGGCGGTGAACAGAATTTCCGGAATACTTCATATAAAGCCGTGGAGCATTATTTGAATAAGTGAACTGTGAACTGTGATCAGTGAACTGTGATGTAAAGATTTTCGGATTAACAGATTTTCCGAATGTCTGAACATCTGAATGTCTGAATATCTAAATATCTAAAACCATTGTCCATTGTCCATTGTCCATTGTCTTTTGACCTTTGTCCTTTGTCCTTTGTCTTTTGACCTTTGACTTTAGACTTTAGACCCCCTGACCCCTGACCTTTGTCCTCTGACCTTTGACCTTTGACAAAAAATTCCGAAATCCTAAATCCGAATTCCGAAATAAAATCCTCTTCTTTTTGTAACGTTTCGCATGTTGGTGTGTCTATAAAAACGTGTGAGCATACGCACATTATTTGCGCTTAGTGGCAAAAAAGTTGCAAGGTTCAAAAAAAATGCGTATATTTGCACTTTGAAAACAAGTCTTTGTAATTCATTTTTATTAGGAGGAAAAATTAATGCAAGGAGTGTTTAAAACATTGACAAACAGTATAAATAACAAACGAGAATCTGAATTTATTTCTCGCAGGTAGTTGTTAAACTAGGTTTGCAGGCATCCCTCAAAACGGTATGTTGCATACCTTGTTTTGCTATTGTGCGAACTATATAAACACGTATAGAATATGACGACTCACAATTTTTTAGGAGGAAAAATAATGAGGAATTTAATTACAAAAAACATTCGTAACCTCAAATTAGCGTTAGCCGCAGGCGTGGCCTTGGCTATGTCGCTCAGTGCGGTGGCACAATGCCCGCCACCCAGCAGTGATATAACACAATACACATTTTCCACAGGTGTGGGAACCGCCTCTGATTGGATAACGCCAGCATCGCAGACAACATATCTGACAACTCAGGATGATGCGGCTTCGAGTGTGTACAATTTGGGCTTTACATTTACTTTTGAAGGTGCGGCTTATACTCAGTTTTCAGTAAACTCGAACGGCTGTTTGCGTTTGGGACCTACAGTTATAAGCACATCTGGTTCAACACAATTCTCGTCGGGAAATCAAACAAGCAATTATCCTGGTATTATTGCCTGTGGTAAGGATTTGAAGACCACTGCCAATGGTATAAAGTATGGCATTTATGGTTCTTCTCCTAACAGAATTGGTGTCGTAACTTTTAATGAATATGCTCATTATAGTGCTTCAACCATTTGTACTTGGCAGATACATCTTTATGAGGCTACGGGCGAGATAAAGATACTCTATGGCACTTCACCTGCAACAATCCCCACCTCGGGTTATCAAGCTGGTGTGAAAGGTGCAAACTCCTCAAATATAGTGGTTATAAATCCGTCAACCCATACTACTACAACTGCCGCTACAACAACGACATACACTTCTTGGCCAGGACAATATCGTTACTATAGTTTCACTCCTCCAGTACTTACCTGTCCTCCGGTTTACAACTTGACGGTCAGTGGCACCACCCTTTCGTGGACTGAGTGCGGCACCGCCACACAATGGCTACTGGAATATGGCACTGCTGGATTTACTCCCGGCACAGGTACAAGAGTGGTGGTAAACACAACCCCTAGCTACAGCATGTCGTCTCTTTCCAGCGGCATCTACGACTTTTATGTAAGACCCTATTGCTCGGTGGGCGACACTGGCGCGGCACAGCATATAACAGTGCCTTTAAATTATACCTACTGCGGTGGCAACGGCACTCAGGCCAACCCGTATCTGATATGCAACGAAACCGATTTGCGAGACCTCTCACGAATTGTCAATGCAGGTGTTTCATACTCCAACACCTATTTCCGT